>CAZUGT010000051.1:0-1663 GCA_964620095.1 uncultured Rhodospirillaceae bacterium
ATCGATTTCATGACCGAGCCCATCCGCCGCGCCCTCGTTTCCGTCTCGGACAAGACCGGACTCACCGAGTTGGCAGCGGCGCTGTCCGAAGCCAGCGTCGAGATTCTGTCCACCGGCGGCTCGGCCAGGGCGCTCGCCGAAGCCGGCGTGGCGGTGACCGAGGTCGCCGACCATACGGGCTCGCCGGAGATCATGGACGGCCGGGTCAAGACCCTGCATCCCAAAATCCACGGCGGCCTTCTCGCCCGCCGGGACAACGCCGCCGACCGCGCGGCGATGGACGTACACGGCATCCAGCCCATCGATCTTCTGGTGGTCAATCTCTATCCCTTCGCGGCGACGGTGGCGTCGGGCGCCGACGACGCGGCCTGCGTCGAGAACATCGATATCGGCGGACCGGCGATGATCCGGGCGGCCGCCAAGAACCACGCTTATGTGACCGTCGTGGTCGATCCCGAGGATTACGGGCGGCTGGTGGACGAAATGGCGGCGAACGGCGGCGCGACCACGCTCGAGTTCCGCAAGGCCCTGGCAGCCAAGGCGTACCGCCGGACGGCCGCCTACGATGCCGCCGTCGGCCAATGGTTCGCGGGCCGGTTGGACGACGAATTTCCGGAACGGATGGTGTTTGCCGGCGAACGGGCGCAAATCCTGCGCTACGGCGAAAACCCCCACCAGAACGCGGCCTTCTACCGGGACGGAAGCGCCCGCCCGGGTGCCGCCACGGCAACCCAGCTGCAAGGCAAGGAGCTGAGCTTCAACAATCTGAACGATACGGACGCCGCCTACGAGTTGGTCGCCGAGTTCGACGCGGCCGCCTGCGCCATCATCAAACACGCCAATCCGTGCGGAGTCGCCGTGGGCGATACATTGTCCGGCGCCTATGCCCGGGCGCTGGCCTCCGACACCGAAAGCGCCTTCGGCGGCATCATCGCCTTCAACCGGCCCCTCGACGGCGAAACCGCCGAAGAGGTGGCCAAGCTGTTCGCCGAGGTGATTATCGCTCCGGCGATCGAGCCCGCCGCCGTCGATGCGCTTTCGGCCAGGAAGAACCTCCGGGTTCTGGATGCCGGCGGACTGCCCGATGCCGGAAGCGGCGGCATGACGTTGCGCACCCTCGCCGGCGGCTACCTGCTGCAGGGCCGGGACAATGCGCTGACCGGAGACGGCCTCGAGACGGTTACCAAACGCCATCCGTCGGAGCGCGAAATGGCCGACCTGCTTTTCGCCTTCACCGTCGCCAAGCACGTAAAGTCCAACGCCATCGTCTACGCCAGGGACCGGGCCACCGTGGGCATCGGCGCCGGACAGATGAGCCGCGTCAATTCGTCGCGCATCGCCGCCTGGAAGGCCGCCGATGCGGCCAAAACGGCCGGCGACGAGACCTCCCGGGCGGCCGGCTCGGTGGTCGCCTCGGATGCCTTTTTCCCGTTCGCCGACGGCCTGCTGGCGGCGGCCGAGGCGGGCGCGACGGCGGTCATCCAGCCGGGCGGCTCGATCCGCGACGACGAGGTGATCGCCGCCGCCGACGACGCCGGGCTCGCCATGGTATTCACCGGCATGCGCCATTTCCGCCACTGACGGGACCCCTTGCCCCATGAAAACCGGAAGGGCCTTGCCCCGGTCGGTCGCCGAGACCGGCGAACTCCTCGAAGCCGGCGAC
>CAZUGT010000052.1:0-2654 GCA_964620095.1 uncultured Rhodospirillaceae bacterium
TCGAGAATAAAGCCCCGAATGCGGTCATCGAGCTTGGCCCAGACCACGAATACATCGGCATAAGGGCTGTTGGAGATCCACATCTTGTTGCCGGTGAGCCTGTAGCCGCCGTCGATCTTCTCGGCGCGGGTTTTCATGCCGCCGGGATCGGAGCCGTGATCGGGCTCCGTGAGGCCGAAGCAGCCGACCAGCTCGCCGGCGGCGAGGCCGGGCAGGTACTTCCTGCGCTGTTCTTCGGAGCCGTAGGCGTGGATGGGATGAATGACCAAGGAGGCCTGGACACTCATTGTCGAGCGGTAGGCGGAATCGACGCGCTCCACTTCCCGGGCGACGAGCCCGTAGCAGACGTGGTTCAGGCCGGCCCCGCCATATTCCTCCGGCAGCGTGGCGCCGAACAGACCGAGCCCGCCCATTTCATGGATGATGTCGCGGTCGAACGTCTCGTTGCGGTTGGCCTCCAGGATGCGCGGCATGAGTTGTTCCTGGGCATAGGACCGGGCCGTGTCGCGGACCAGGCGCTCCTCCTCCTCCAGCTGATCCTCGAAGAAGAACGGATCGTCCCACCGAAAATCCACCTTCCTGGCGCTCACCGTCTGGTCCATGGCTACTCTCCTCCGACGGGGATCACCGCCGTCGCCTCGATCTCGATCAGGGCCTCATCTTCCAACAGGGCGTCGACGAATACCAGCGCCATCGCCGGGTAGTGATCGCCCATGAGGTCCCGCCAAATGGGACCGAGCGCCTTGCGCGCGGCCAGGTAGGCGGGTTTGTCCGTGCAGTAGGCGGTCATCCTGCAGATATGCTCAGGTCTCCCGCCGGCTTCCGCCAGCACCGCCAGAATGTTTCTCACAGCCTGGCCGAACTGTTCGGCCAGGTCGCGGGTTTCGAACTTCTCGTCGGCCGTCCAGCCGACCATGCCGGCGATGAACACCGGCCGGCCGTTCACCGGTCCGGCGATGCCGTTGGCGTAGCCGACCGGCTGTTTCCAGCCGTCAGGCAACAATTGGTCAAAATCGTTCATGGGGCACTCTGCATTTGCACGCGAGCATAGAACGTGTCGCTCAGCCGGCCAATTCCTCCGTGAGGCGGCGGGCCAGGGCGCCGACGACACGGCGGCGGTACCAGGGCGCGACCGTCGTGGTCCGCATGGGCTTGGCCTGCTTGCGGACCAGTTCGCGGATTTCATCGAGCGCCTCGCCGGTGAGTTCCCTGCCCACATAGGCATCGGTGCCCTTGACGATCTGCGGGTAGGGGTTCACCGCGGTGAGCGCGACGGCGAAGTCCTTCACCGTCTTTCCATCCATCTCCAGCCGGACGGCGGCGCCGGCCAGCGGAAAATCGATGGAGCCGCGGACCCGGGCCTTTTCGTACCTGGAGGGAGACCCGGCCAGCGCCTTCGGCAGGCGGACCGCGGTCAGCATGTCGCCGGCCTCGAGGGTCAGGTGCGCCATGCCGTCGTTGCGGTAGAGATCGGTGAGCGGCATCCGGCGCCGCCCGTTGGGGCCCGCCACATCGATTTCGGCTCCGTAAACCAGCATCGAGGGCGCAACATCGCCCGAGAACGCGGCGAAGCAGCGCTTTCCGCCCGGCGCCACGTGACAGATATCGCCCCGCTCCTTGAGGCAGTAGTCATTGGACTGCCGCCACCATTCGGACTGGTTATAGAACAGGCATCTGGTGTCGAGGCAGAGATTACCGCCGACGGTGCCGTACTCCTGGTGGGTCGGTCCCGCCACGGCCCGGGCGGCCTCCGCGACCGCCGGGTAATCGCGGAGCACGTCCTCGTTGGATTGAAGGTCCTTCAATGAAACACCGGCACCGATGTTGAGGCCGTCGTCATCCGGGAGGATGAATTTCAGCTCCTCGATGGCGGTGATGTCGATCAGGTGTTTGGGCTGCTCGATGCCGCGCCGGACGTTGACGATCATGTCGGTGCCGCCGGCGACGAACAGGGCATCCGGTTCCTCGGCGCGCAGCTTGACCGCGTCCTCGATATTGTCGGGGCGGTGGAGCTTGAAGTCGGGCATGTATTCCATCGGCCGCTCCTATTCCGCCGCCACGGACGAGCCTTGGGCCGCGGCGACCCGCTCTTCGGTTTCCTTGGCCTCGATCAGCTCCATCAGCCGGTCGGGGGTGACCGGGAGATCGATGGGCCGCACGCCCAAGGCATCGGCGATGGCGTTGGTGTAGGCGGGGATGAACGCCGCGAGGGACGTTTCGCCCGCTTCCTTGGCGCCAAAGGGGCCGTTGGGGTCGACGCTTTCGACGATATGGGTGTCGATGGGCGGCGATTCGACGATGGACGGCACCCGGTAGTCCAGCATATTGCCGGTGATCGGCAGCCCATTGTGGAAGCGGGTGCCCTCGCAGAAGGCCTGTCCCATGCCCATCCAGACCGAGCCCTGGATCTGGCCTTCGACCGAGAGCGGATTGAGCGCCCGGCCGACATCCTGCGCGACCCAGACCTGTTCGACCTCGACCTCGGCCGTGTCCGGATCGACGGCGACCTGCACCACCTCGGCGGCGTAGGCATAGGCCATGGAGCCGCCGATGGCGCCGCCCCGGAACTTCTTGGTGCCGTGGCTTTCGGGGAGGGTGTCGAAATTGCCCTTCACGGTGATCGTGCCGGTGCCCTCGAGCGCCGCCATCACCAC
>CAZUGT010000053.1:0-4037 GCA_964620095.1 uncultured Rhodospirillaceae bacterium
TGATCGAGCGCATGTTCTGCCGGCTCAAGGATTTTCGAAGAATCGCAACGCGTTACGACAAACGCGCCGACACATTCCTATCCGCCGTCCTCATCGCCGCAACACTCATATGGTGGCTCAATTGAGTCCGGACCCTAGGGCGGTCTACGCTGCGGCTACGGGCTTCCTGTGGTGCGACAGGTCCGCATAGGCCGGGTCGGCGCCGCAGAGCGCGCATCCCGGGTCCCGCTTCACGCGGACCTTGCGGAAGGTCGCCGACAGCCCGTCGACGATCAGCAGCGACCCGCTCATCGATTCCCCCGCACCGGTAATCTCTTTCAGCGCCTCCGTCGCCTGCAGGCTGCCGAGCGCGCCGCAGAGGGCGCCGAGCACCCCGGCCTCGGCGCAGGCGGGCACCATGTCGGGCGGCGGCGCTTCGGGAAACACGCACCTGTAACAGGGATGGTCTTCGCCCTCCAGGTGGGCCTTGAAGGTCGAAAGCTGTCCGTCGAAACGCAGGATGGCCGCCGAGATCAGCGTTTTCCCGAGAAAAAAGCACGCGTCATTGACGAGAAAACGGGTTTTGAAATTGTCGCTGCCGTCGGCGACCACGTCATAGCCGGAAATCAGAGCCTCGGCATTGTCCGGGGTCAGCCGCTCGTTGCGGGGTATCACCTCGATGTCGGGGTTGAGGGCCGCGACCGTCCGGGCGGCGCTCTCGACCTTGGGCATGCCGATCCGGGACGTGGCGTGGATCACCTGACGCTGAAGGTTGGTCAGATCCACGACATCGTCATCGATGATCCCGATCGTGCCCACGCCGGCGGCCGCCAAATACTGGATCACCGGCGCCCCCAAGCCGCCGGCGCCGACGACCAGCACCCGGGCGCCGAGAATCTTCGACTGACCGGCGCCGCCGATTTCCGGCAGCAGGATGTGCCGGGCGTACCGCTCAACCTGTTGGTCGTTCATCGCCATGGGCTGGGCCTACTCGATGCCGAGCCCGTCGAACAGCGCGGTGGACAAATAGCGCTCGGCGAAGGACGGCAGAACCACGACGATCATCTTGCCCCGCATCTCGGCGCGCTCCCCGATTTCCAGCGCCGCTGCCACCGCGGCGCCCGACGAAATGCCGACTGGGAGGCCTTCGAGGCGGGCCAGTTTGCGGGCCATGGCGAACGCGGTTTCATTGCCGATCTGAACGATTTCGTCGATCTGGTCGGTGGCCAGATTGTCGGGAATGAAACCGGCGCCGATGCCCTGGATCTTGTGCGGCCCCGGCATGCCGCCCGACAGCACGGGGCTGTCCTCGGGCTCGACGGCGACCATCCTGAGTTCCGGCTTTCTGGGCTTGATGACCTCCGCGACGCCCGTCAGCGTGCCGCCGGTTCCGACCCCGCTGACCACGACATCGACATTGCCGCCGCTGTCGGTCCAGATCTCCTCCGCCGTCGTGCGGCGGTGGATTTCCGGGTTGGCCGGATTGGAAAACTGCTGCGGCGTGAAGGATTTTGGATGTTCGGCGCGCAATTCCTCGGCCCGCGCAATGGCGCCCGGCATGCCGCGGTTTGCCGGCGTCAACTCGATCTCGGCTCCCATCAGGGCCAGCATTTTGCGCCGTTCCACGGACATGCTCTCGGGCATGGTGAGAATCAGGCGGTAGCCCTTCGCGGCGCAGACAAAGGCCAGCGCGATGCCCGTATTGCCGGAGGTGGGCTCGATGATCACGGTATCCGGCGCGATCTGGCCGTCCCGTTCGCCCGCCTCGATCATGGCAAGGCCGATCCGGTCCTTTACCGACGACAACGGGTTGAAGAACTCGCACTTGCCGACCAGATCGGCCCGGCAACCGGCATCGGCGGCAATCCGGCCCAACCGGATGAGCGGCGTCGCGCCAACCGTATCCACGACGTTGCCGTAAATGCGGCCCCGGAATTCACTGGCACTTTCGTTGGCCTTGCCGTTCATGTTCCCGCCTTGCTCGATGCTTGTTGTTCGCCGCTTCAGATGGCGAAATCAATATTGCGCCGGCCCTCGCTTTCGATGCCCGCGCGGCTGGCCCTCTGGCACAAATCTTCGACGGAGATTTCGTCCAGACGGTCCATGAAGTCTTCCTGCAAATCCGCCCACATGGGCCGGATCACCCGGTCACCGAGGGCGGAGCCCGTCTCCGAGAACAATGGGTCCTCCGACGATTCCATTTTCCGAACCACCCGAACGATCTCGCCGACCGTGATGCGGCGGCGTTCCCTGGCAAGATTGTAACCGCCGCGGGGGCCGCGAATGCCGGTCAGGATATCGGCCCGCACCAGATGCTGCAGGGCCTGCTCGAGATAACGGCGCGGAATTCCCTGCCGTTCCGTGATGTCCCGGCTCTGCACCGGCTGACCGGCGGCGTGGAAGGCGATGTCCGCGACCGCCTCGATGGCAAACAGCATCTTTTTCGAAAGTCTGAGCATGGCTCTAGTTGTCCGACGTCCCGGTGGAGCCGAAGCCGCCGGCGCCGCGGGCGGTTCCGGGGAGTTCGCCGGTGCTCTTCCAGGCAACTCGGGTTACCGGCGCGACCACCATCTGGGCGATGCGCATGCCCCGCTCCACGGCAAAGGGCTCCCGGCCGAGGTTGATCAATATGACGCCCACCTCGCCCCTGTAGTCGGCATCGATGGTGCCGGGGGAATTGAGGACCGAGAGGCCGTTTTTGACCGCGAGGCCGGATCGCGGGCGGACTTGGGCCTCATATCCGGCGGGGAGCGCGATGGTGAGGCCGGTCGGGATGACGGTCCGCTCACCGGGAGCCAGCGTCACCGGCGCCTCGACCGCCGCCAGCAGGTCCACCCCGGCGGACAAGGCGGTCGCCGCTTCGGGCAGCGGCAAATCCTCGCCATGGGGAAGCCGCTTGACGGCGACTGAAACGGGCTGGGTCATCCGGCCGCTCCGTCCCCCGCCAGATGGTCGGCGATCCGCGCCGCGAGGCGGGCGCCAACCTGTTCCTTGGACATGGTCGGCCAGTCCTCGACGCCCGCGTCGTCGATGACGTGCACGGTGTTGTCGCCGCCGCCGAAGGTTCCGGTCTCGGTGGAGACGTCGTTGGCGACAATCCAGTCACACCCCTTTTTGGCCCGTTTGGCGGCCGCCTGGTCGACCACGTCGCCGGTTTCGGCGGCGAATCCCACGACCAGCCGGGCGCGATCCGGGGACGCCGAGCTCACGGTGGCCAGAATGTCCGGGTTTTCCACCAGTTTGAGATCGGGGATGCTGCCGTTCTTCTTGATTTTTCGGTCCGCCTGCCGATCGACTCGCCAATCGGCGACCGCCGCGGCGCAGACCACGATATCGGCGGGCAGCGCGTCCTGGGTCGCCTTCAGCATTTCGTCCGCCGAGTTCACGTGCACGACGGTCATGTTGGCGGGGTCCGGCAGCGTCGTCGGTCCCGTCACCAGGACGGTCTCGGCGCCTTCGGCGGCGAGGGCTCGCGCGATGGCGTGACCCTGGCGGCCCGACGACCGGTTGGCGATGTAGCGAACCGGATCGATGGCCTCGACGGTGGGGCCGCTGGTGACGATCGCACGGCGGCCCTTCAGCCGGTCACCGGTTTGAAAAAAAAATTCTATTGCCTCGGCGATGGCCGCCGGCTCGGACATTCTCCCGAACCCGAATTCGCCGCACGCCATGTCGCCTTCGTCCGGACCGATCTCGAGGATTCCGCGTTCCCGGAGGATCGCCATGTTTTCCCGGGTTGCGGCGTGTTCCCACATGCGGACGTTCATGGCCGGCGCGACCATGACGGGCTTGTCGGTCGCCAGCAGCGTCGTGGTCGCGAGATCGTCCGCGATCCCGGCCCGCATCTTGGCGAGAATATCGGCGGTGGCGGGCGCTACGACCAGCAGGTCCGCGTCCCGGCTGAACTCGATATGTCCCATTTCGCTCTCGCCCGTGAGTTCGAACAAATCCTCATAGACCTTGTCCTCGGAGAGGCTGGCGAGGGAGAGAGGCGTCACGAACCGAGCCCCGGCAGGGGTCAGGACGCAGCGCACCGAAATGTCGCGGGCGCGCAACAA
>CAZUGT010000054.1:0-37439 GCA_964620095.1 uncultured Rhodospirillaceae bacterium
TGCAGCAGTTCGACGGAGATGTTCTCCGGTGAGCGGATGAAGGCCATTTTGCCTTCCCGGGGCGGGCGGTTGATGGTGACGCCCGCATCCATCAGCTTCCCGCAGGTCTCGTGGATGTCGTCGACGGCGTAGGCCACGTGACCGAAGTTCCGGCCTTCGGGATACTCGTCCGGGTCCCAGTTGTAGGTGAGCTCCAGCTGCGCCTCTTCGTCCCCCGGCGCGGCGAGGAAGATCAGGGTGAACCGCCCGGCTTCGGACTCCCGGCGGCGCAGTTCCACTAGTCCCAGCTTGTTGCACCAGAAATCGAGGGATTCATCCACATCCGAAATGCGGATCATGGTGTGGAGGTATTTCATGTCTTTTCTCCCGTTTATTCCGCGGCTTGCGCCGCTTGAGCGTCCTGAATGGCGCGCCACACCTTCTCGGGCGTCGCCGGCATTTCCAGGTGCCGGATGCCGAGAGGCTGGAGCGCGTGGTTGACGGCGTTCATCACCGCCGGCAGCGCGCCGGTGGTCCCGGCCTCGCCCGCGCCCTTGATGCCCAGCAGATTGGTCTTGGCGGGCACCGGATTGTTGCCGATTTCGAAAGCGCAGAAATCGTCGGCCCGCGGCATGGCGTAGTCGAGGAAGGAACCGGACAGCATCTGGCCGCTTTCCCCGTCATAGGCGACGTTTTCCAGCAGCGCCTGGCCCGCCCCCTGAACGATGCCTCCATGGACCTGGCCTTCGAGGGTGAGGGCGTTGACCACCGTGCCGACGTCGTCCACGGCCACGTAACGGACGATTTCGGTGCGCCCCGTATCCGGGTCGATCTCCACCTCGCAGATGTGACAGCCGTTCGGGAAGCTGGAGGCTTCGGAGGTGTAGGTGGCGCGCTCGTAGAGGCCGATCTCCACACCGGGCGGCATGGCCATGGCGTTGAACGAGGCGCGCGCCACATCCTGGATGTGGGCCTGCTTGTCGGTGCCGGCGACGGTGAAGTTCCCGTTGTCGAATTCGATGTCGGCCTCCGCCACCTCCAGCATATGGGCGGCGATTTTCCTTCCCTTTTCGATCACCTTGTCGGCGGCCATGCGCATGGCGCCGCCGCCGGCGACCGCCGAGCGGGACCCGATGGTGCCGATACCGAAGGTCACCTGGTCGGTGTCGTCATCGACCACCCGGACGTCGTCGCTATCGATGCCCAGCATGTCCGAGAGAAAGATCTTGTACATGGTTTCGTGGCCCTGGCCGTTGGACTTGGTCCCGGCCAAAACCGTGACCGTCCCGCCCGCATCGAACCGGATCTCCGCCTGTTCGGGCCGCGGGCTGGCGGCACTCTCGATCATGTGGATGACGCTGTAGCCCCGGAGCCTGCCGCGGGCGTCGGCCTCCCGGCGGCGGGCCTCGAAGCCGGCGATGTCCGCCATCTCCAGGGCCATGTCCTGGTTTTTTTCGAACTCGCCGGAATCGTATTTGAACACCAGACCGGTCTGGAACGGCATGGCGTCCGCCGGGATGAGGTTGCGCCGGCGCAGTTCGCCCTTGTCGATCCCGGTCTCCCGGGCGGCGATATCGATGAGGCGCTCGAGGACATAGGCCGCTTCCGGCCGGCCCGCGCCGCGATAGGGGCCGGTCGGATGGGTGTTGGTGTACACCGAGGTCACTTCGACGTGGATCGCCGGGGTGGTGTAGACGCCCGCCAGTCCGCCGAGGTTGAGGAAGGTCGGCACCATGGCGGCGCCCGAGGTGAGATAGGCGCCGAGATTGCAGCGGCTCTTGAAGCGGAGCGCGAGAAAGTTGCCCGCATCGTCGAGCGCCAGCTCCGCGTCCCACACCTGGTCCCGGGCGTGGTCATCGGAAATAAAACCTTCCGAGCGCTCACACACCCACTTGACCCGGCGGCCGAGCACCTTGGCGGCAAGCAGGCAAAGGCGGTTTTCGGGGAAGTGGACGTCCTTCAAGCCGAACGCGCCGCCGATATCCCGCGACACCACCCGGACCTGGGTTTCCGGCACCTTGAAGATTTCCCGGGCGAGGGCGCTGCGCGACGCGTGGGGCGACTGCGTGTCGCAATACATGGTGTAGCGTTCCTCCCGCGCATCGTACTCGCCGACGCAGCCACGGGTTTCCATGGCGTTGGTCGAGATGCGGTTGATGACGAAGCGTTGGCTGGTGACGTGGGCCGCGCCGTCGAACGCCGTTTCCACCGCCTCTTTGTCGCCGACATCGGAGACGTTGGAAATGTTGCCGGGATAGTCCTCCCAAAGCTGCGGGGCGTCCGCATCGGTGGCGATGGCCGTCTCGGTGACCGAGGGCAGGGGGTCATATCCCACTTCGACCAGCTCCGCCGCATCCTTTGCCTGGGCCAGCGTTTCGGCCACCACGAACGCCACCGGATCGCCGATCACGCGGACCTTGCCGCCGGCGGGAATCAGGCCGGGATGGGACGCCCAGTAGACGTCGGATCCGTCCTTCGGCCGTTTGCGGGGCGGAAAATGCGGCCTGGTGACGCCGAGCCCAGCCGCCTCGATGTCCTGGTGGGTGAAGACCTTCAGTACCCCTGGCGCGGCTTCGGCGGCGGAGATGTCGAGGGAGGCAACTTTGGCGTGGGCATGGGGAGAGCGGACCGAATAGCCCCAGGCCATGTCCGGAAAGCTGACGTCGCTGACATATCGGCCCCGGCCGGTCAGCAGCCTCGGATCCTCGGTGCGGGGCACCGATTGGCCCATTCCGAACTGGCCCATCTGTTTCTTCCCCCGGTGAAATTCGTCCGGATTCGAGCCGCATCTTGCAAAATGATTCCCACCCTTGCAATCGGCCGGGCTTGCCCGGGCGGCGGGTCCGGCTAACATGTCCGGTAGACGATCAGTGGCGAACGGATATCCGGGGAGGTCAAAATGTCAGCACATTCAAACGGCGTCGTGCACCTGGTGGGATCGATCCCGCTCGACAATGCGGAGAACGTCTTTCGCACCGTCGCCGGCGCGGTACCCGACCATCTCGCCCGCCTGCCCGATGGTGAAACCGGTGAGCGGATCGGATGGATTCGCTTCATGCAGGAAATGCTCGCCAACCATCCGGACATGGAGGAGGACCCCGACACGCCGCCGCTCAAATGGACCCAATGGGACGGCGTGCTGCTCAGGGAGATTCCTCAATACCGATTCAAGCCCGGGACCGACGTCTCGGCGGCGACGTTCAATACGCCCTACGGCGACGAAGCCATCGCGTCGTTCGACTTGTTCGGCAAGCTGCAGGACGACGGCATCATTCCGTCCGGGACCAAGTTTCAGGTTTCCATCCCGACGCCCTTGGCGCCTGGCTACAACTACGTCGCCCCCGGAGCCCAGGACGACTTCATCGAGGTTTACACCAAGCATGTGGTGGAAACCGTCGAACGCATCTGCGCCGCGCTTCCCAACGACCGCATCGCCTTCCAATGGGACGTCTGTCAGGAAGTGCTCATGTGGGAGGGCTACTACGATGTCCAGCCGGCCGACTACAAGGACGAGATATTCCGGGTGCTGGGCGAGGTCGGCGATGCCGTGCCCGAACCGGCCGAGCTCGGCTATCATCTCTGCTATGGCAGCCCCCGGGACGAGCACCTCGTGCAGCCCCGGGACTCGGCCAACATGGTCGAGATGACCAACGGCATCGTTGCCTCGGTCAACCGCTCCGTGCAGTTCATTCACCTGCCGGTGCCCAAGGACCGCTCGGACGATGGTTATTTCGCGGCGCTCGCGGAACTGAAGCTGCCCGCGGGCTGCGATCTCTATCTCGGCCTAATCCATCACGACGATGAGGCCGGGGATGCGGCGCGTCTCGCGGCCGCGCAGAAAGTCGTCAAAGTGGATGGCGTGTCGTCGGAATGCGGCTGGGGCCGCGGTGATCCGGAACGTGTGCCGGGCCTGTTGGAGTCGCACCGCAAGGCGGCGGCCACGCTGGGGTAGGAAATTTAGGCCTCCCGGGCGCCCGCCATGTCGCGAATGTAACTATTCGACCGGTCTGTTTCCGGGAATTCCGCCGGGCATGGCTGCCATGATCAGGGTTGCGTTGACACGCCACAGGCCCATCTCTACATGTTACGCCCCGCCGAAGGGCGGTACGGACCCGGCAATCTCGACGATGCAACCCGTATGACCGATCGACTTTCCATCGCCATCGGCCAGATCAATCCGATCGTCGGCGCGGTCGACGACAATCTGGACCTGATCCGCCAAGCCCGCGCCGACGCGGCCTCGGGCGATGCCGACTTGCTGGTCACCGGTGAGCTCGCGGTTTCCGGTTACCCGCCGGAGGATCTGGTCCGGAAACCCGCTTTGGTCGACCGGATCGAGGCGGCGGTCGAGGCCTTGGCCGCCGAGACGGCGGATGGCGGGCCTGCGCTCTTGATCGGTACGCCGTGGCGGGACGGCGACAGGCTCCACAACGCGGCATTGCTGCTGGATGGCGGCGGGATCGCCGCAAGCCGCTACAAGCACCTGCTGCCCACGTACGGGGTGTTCGACGAGGACCGGGTATTCGATGCCGGCCCCATGCCGGGTCCCATCGCGTTCCGGGATGTCCGGCTCGGCGTCATGGTGTGCGAGGACATGTGGGAGGCCGACGTCACCGAGACCCTGGAAGAGTCGGGGGCCGAAATTCTCGTGGTCATCAACGGTTCCCCTTTCGAGGTCGACAAGGCGGATCAGCGGCTCAACCTGGCGGTCGCCCGGGTGACCGAGAGCGGCCTGCCGCTGCTTTATGTCAATCAGGTGGGCGGCCAGGACGAGCTGGTTTTCGACGGGGCCTCGTTCGTGCTTGGCGCCGACCGGGCCCTCAGATGTCAGGCGGACTCGTGGGTCGAGCAAACGGTGCTCACCGAATGGACGCGAAGTGCAGCCGGCTGGGAATGCGCGCCGGGCGCCATGGCCCGGCCGGCGAACGGTGAAGCGCCCATCGAAAACATCTACCGGGCGGTGACCCTGGGATTGCGGGACTATGTGAACAAGAACCGGTTTCCGGGGGTCATTCTCGGGTTGTCGGGCGGCATCGATTCCGCCTTGTCGGCGGCCGTGGCGGTGGATGCCCTCGGGCCCGAGCGGGTCCATTGTGTGATGATGCCGTCGCCTTATACCTCGAACGAGAGCCTCGAGGACGCGGCCGAGTGCGCGAACCTGCTGGGACTGCGCTACGACACCGTCGAGATCGAATCGGCCATGGACGCCTTCGGCGAAATGCTGAGCGGAATATTCGAGGATACGGAACCGGACGCCACCGAGGAAAATATTCAGGCGCGCTCGCGCGGCCTGATCGTCATGGCGATCTCCAACAAATTCGGCTACATGGCGCTGACCACCGGCAACAAGTCGGAGATGTCGGTGGGCTACGCCACCCTGTATGGCGACATGTGCGGCGGCTATTCGGTGCTGAAGGACGTCTACAAGACCACCGTCTACCAGCTTTCCAACTGGCGCAATCAGCACCATCCGGCGGGCGCTTTGGGCCCGGCGGGCCGGGTGATCCCCGAGCGCATAATCACCAAGGTGCCGTCCGCCGAACTGAAGCCCGGCCAGACCGACCAGGACACCCTGCCGCCCTACGACGTGCTCGACGATATTCTGGAGTGCCTGATCGAGGGCGAGCGGGCTGTGGACGAAATCGTCGCCCGCGGCCATGACCCGGAGACCGTCCGGCGTGTGTGGCAGATGCTCGATCGTGCGGAGTACAAGCGCCGCCAGGCGCCGCCCGGCGTCAAGATCACGTCGCGTGCATTCGGCCGCGACCGCCGCTATCCAATCACCAACGGCTTTACCGGTTTGGTCTAGCCGCCGTTCCCGGCCGAGCCGTGTTTCGGTTTCCGCCGGTAGGAACCCTTGCCCCGCTTGGCTTTCACGCGCTTCATCTTGAACAGGGGCGAACGCAGGCTGGCGGCAATGGCGTTACGGCGGCCGGGCTTTCTCTGCCTGCGCCGCGCGGACATCGCCTAGAGTTTGGTCGGGTTGGGGGCGTCGCCGTAGACGTCTTCGGGATCGAAAACCTTTTCGGTCTCTTCGTACCGCAAGGTCAGCGGTCCTTCCGCGCTGCCCGTCGGCACCGAGCGGTAGAAGCACGACCGGTAGCCCACATGGCACGACGCACCGCTGCCGTCCACATTGACCCGGAGCCATACGGCATCCTGGTCGTCGTCGATGCGCATTTCGGCCACCCGCTGAGTGAGTCCCGAGGTCGCGCCCTTGTGCCAGAGGGTTTGGCGGGAGCGGGACCAGTAGTGGGCCTCGCCGGTTTCGATGGTCTTGGCCAGCGCCTCGGCATTCATATAGCCGTGCATCAGCAACTCGCCGGTCTCGAAGTCGGTGGTGACCACCGGGATCAGCCCCTGGTCATCGAACTTGGGCGCGAGCTCACGGCCTTCCTCCACCTGTTCGATGGAAGTGCGGGCCCGGAAGAGATCGTTGTCGTCAGCGCTCACGGCGGCCATTCCTTGAATTCGGGCGCTTTATATATCCGCGCTGGCTCGGACGGGCAAGGGGCCCGCGCCCACATATGATTTCCTTCCCGGCGCCACTTGCTATAGTCCCGGCAACGAATATTTCTTGACAGGGGAGAGGTCCTGACATGGCATCCTATAAATTGGCTTCCTACGAGGCATCCGACGGCTCGGCCCGCGCCGGTATGGTGATCGGCGACATGGTCTATGATCTGGGCGCCGAGGCGGCGGCGGCCGGTGCGGCCGGCTTCAACGGATCACGTGTCCGGGGCGTTTTGGAGAATTGGTCCGCCGCCGGGCCCGCCCTCAGGGCCATTTCGGACAATCCGGACGGCAGTGTTTCCCAGCCCTTGTCGGAGACCAGGTTGCTGGCGCCCGTGCCGCGCCCCAGCGCGATTTACTGCGCCGGCGCCAACTATTGGGACCATGCGGCGGAGATGGGCAATACCAGCATCAAGAAGGATGAGATCGAACCGTTTTTCTTCATCAAGTCGGGCTCGGTGGTGATCGGTCCCGGCGACGATATCCGCCTGTCGCCCACCTATTCGGAAAAGTACGACTACGAGGTGGAAATCGCCCTGTTCATCGGCAAGGAAGGCCGCCACGTCCCGGTCGACGACGCCATGGACCACATCGCCGGCTACACGATCATGAACGACCTTTCGGCCCGCGAGCGCGGCAAACGGGACGACTGGCCCTTCGGCATGGACTGGGTGCGCCACAAATCCTTCGAATGCTCGGCCCCCATGGGCCCGTGGATCGTGCCGGCGGAGGATATTGCCGACGTCCACGATCTCTCCATGAAGACGACAGTTTCGGGCGACGTCCGCCAGGATTCTTCATCCGGGCAGATGATCTTCCGGATACCTGAACAGATCGCCGCGCTGTCGGCGCAGATGACCCTCTATCCGGGCGACATCATCGCTACCGGCACCTGCGCGGGCGTCGCCGCCGCGTCGGGCAAGTTCCTCAATCCGGGGGAGCATATCGTCATGGAGGTCGAAGGCATCGGCACCCTGGAGAATTCCCTGGTCGCGGAATAACAGGCGGGAGCCATGCCAGAACCACTCGGTTTCGGCGTTTTCCTGGCGCCGTTTCATGCTCTTCACGAGGACCCGACGCAGGCGCTGCATCGGGATCTGGAGCTGATCGAGTGGTTCGACCGGCTGGGCCTCGACGAAGTGTGGGTCGGCGAGCACCATTCGGGCGGGTTCGAAATTATCTCGGCGCCCGAGGTGTTCATCGCGGCGGCCGCCGAGCGCACCAAGCACATCCGTCTCGGTACCGGGGTGAAGTCGCTGCCCTATTACCACCCGATGATCGTCGCCGATGAGATGGTGCTGCTGGATCATTTGACCCGCGGGCGGGTGATGTTCGGGGTCGGCCCGGGGGCGCTGCCGACGGACGCCCATCACATGGGGATCGACGTCAAGGACCAGCGCCGGCGGATGGCCGAATCGCTGGAGGTCATCGTGCCGCTGCTCGAAGGCGAGACGGTCACCCGGGAGACCGACTGGTTCACCATTCGGGATGCCCGCCTGCAGATGCAGCCCTATACCCGGCCCAAGATGGAGATGGCGGTGACGTCCATCCGTTCGCCTGCCGGGGCCATCGAGGCGGGCAAGTACGGCGCCGGCCTGCTGGTCCTCGGCGGCACGTCGGACGACGCCATGGCCCACCACGCCAAGAACTGGGAGGTCTGTCAGGAAACGGCCGCCGAGCACGGCCGGACCGTCACGCGCGATCAATGGCGGATCACCGCCTGGGTGCATTTGGCCGAAACCCGGGAAAAGGCGATCAGCGACATCGACCACGGATTTTTGGATTGGTTCGAGTACTCCAAGGCTATCCTGCCCGGAACCCCCATCCCGTTCGATACGCCGGATCCGAAGCAATACGCGCTGGACAATCAGGTGGCTATCATCGGAACGCCGGACGACGCCATTCGCGAGATCGAACGGATGCAGGCGGCGGCCGGCGGCTTCGGCAAGCTCCTGGCTTTGGCGCACAACTGGGCGCCGTTCGCCGAGGTAAAGCGCTCCTATGAATTGCTTGCCCGCTACGTGGTGCCGCATTTCACCGGCAATCTGGATGCCCGCCGCGCCAGCCATGATTTCGGGACCGAGCATATCGAGGAAATGCGCAAGGACGTCGGGGCCGCGGTGGAAAGCTCTCAAAAGGCCTACGAGGCACACAAGAGGGGAAGGGGCGCCAAGGCGGCCGAATAAAGGCCGGCAACCTTGTTCAGGGTGTCCGGCGCCGCTATACACTCCGCCCAAATGACTATCCGGATTTACAACACCCTGGCCCGCGAGAAGCAGGACCTGGAACCGGTGACCCCGGGCCGGGTCGGCATGTATGTGTGTGGGCCGACGGCCTACGACTACGCCCATATCGGCAATGCGCGCCCGGTGATCGTGTTCGATGTGCTCTACCGGCTGCTGCTGCGCGAATTTGGCCTCGGCAACGTCAAGTACGTCCGCAACATCACCGACGTGGACGACAAGATCATCGCCGCGGCCGACGAGAGCGGCGAGGAAATCGGTTCGATCACCGCCCGGACCACCGAGGCGTTTCATGCCGACATGGCCGCTCTCGGCGCCCTGCCGCCGGACGAGGAGCCCCGCGCCACCGGCCATATCCCGGAGATGATCCAGCTGATCGAGGATCTAATGGCCAAGGGTCATGCCTATGAGGCGGACGGCCACGTGCTGTTCGATGTCTCGTCCATGGCCGACTACGGGCGGCTGTCGCGGCATTCACAGGATGAACTGATCGCCGGATCCCGGGTGGAGGTCGCGCCCTACAAGCGAAACCCGACCGACTTCGTGCTGTGGAAACCGTCCACCGGCTCCCAGCCCGGCTGGGACGGCCCCTGGGGCTTCGGGCGGCCCGGCTGGCACCTGGAATGCTCGGCCATGTCGGAAAAGCATTTGGGCGTCACCTTCGATATACACGGCGGCGGCCAGGACTTGATTTTTCCCCACCACGAAAACGAGATCGCCCAGTCCACCTGCGCCCGCGGCGACGGGACCTTCGCCAAATACTGGATGCATAACGGCTATCTGCAGGTGGAGGGCGAGAAGATGTCCAAGTCCCTGGGCAACTTCATCACCGTCCACGATTTGCTGAAGGCACATCACGGCGAAACCATCCGCTTGGCCATGCTGATGACCCACTACCGCCAGCCGCTCAACTGGACGGCGGATGGGCTCGCCCAGGCGAAAAGCCAGTTGGACGGCTGGTACGGTGCACTGAGGGCGGCCGGAAAGGGCAAGGCGGATGCGCCGTCCGCGCTGGTCGAGGCCCTGTCCGACGACCTCAATACGCCGCTGGCTATCTCGGCGCTGCACGAAGCCGCGGGCGCCGTAAACAAGTCGGGCACGGCCGAGGATGCGGCGGCATTGCACGCGGGCGCCGGTCTCCTCGGTCTTCTCCAGCTTGATCCGGAAGACTGGTTCAAGTGGCAGCCTGCGGGCGCCGCGAGCCTCGCGGATGCCGACGTCGATGCGCTGATCGAGGAGCGCGACGCCGCCCGGGCCGAGAAGAACTTCACCCGCGCCGACGAAATCCGCGATCGGCTGGCCGACGGGGGCGTCCTCCTGGAGGACGGCGCCCAAGGCACCACCTGGAAGCGCGCATAAGGAAACGGCCACGGCTCGATGGACGGTTTGTTCCATTTGCGGCCCGGCCGTGCGCTCACTATATGAGCAGGGATGGCTAGTCCGCCGCCTCGATCTCCGTGGAACCAGCCGCCGCCCCGGGGCGGTGGACGGGGTCCGCTGTGGTTGTGGCTGGCGGCGGGCGGTGGCGGCCTGGCGCTCCTCGTATTTCTCCTTGCGCGGGCTTTCCCCGAAATTTGGGCGCAAGAGGGAACCAAGATCAGCGTCATTTCCTCGCTGGGTTTCGCCGTATTGATCGGCTCGTCGCTCATCGTCCGGTGGCGCGCCCGGCCGGGGATCATGTTCAAGCACGCGGTCATTTGGGGCGCCGTCTTCGTGGTGCTGCTGTTGGCATACTCGTTCAGGGACGATGCCCGGGGCTTGTTCGACCGGATGCGCGCCGAGCTTCTGCCCCATCGCGGCCAGGCGGTGGGCGAGACGCTGCTGCTGCGGGCCCGGGATGACGGCCATTTCGTGGTTCAAGCCCTGGTCGACGGGGTGCCGGTCCGGTTCCTCGTCGATACAGGCGCCTCGGACGTCGTCCTCAGTCCCCGGGATGCCGAACGTTTGGGTCTCGATCCTTCGCGCCTGAATTACAGCCGGGTCTATCGGACGGCGAACGGGACGGTCCGGGGCGCACCGGTGGTTCTGGGCCGGGTCAGCGCCGGCCCCATCACGCTCCGCGACGTCCGGGCCTCCGTCAACCAAGCCCCCTTGTCGAACTCCCTGCTGGGCATGAGTTTTCTCGGGCGGCTATCCGGCTATTCGGTGGATGGCGACAAATTGACCCTTCGCCGCTGAGAATTGCCGCAATCGCCCGTTCCCGAAGGCTCTGAAATTCGGCCCTTTCCGCGAAATTTCTCCGCCGATCTCCCGGCCGGTCCGCCGTATTCCCTGCATGGGGCTCCGAAAGCCGATCTCCAAGGTGTGGCGGGCCGACACTGAAAAACTTGTGATTTTGCCGCTTTTTGGGCATTCTCCCGCGCTTTCCCGGCAATTGGGGCCGGGATGTGCCGGCCAGCACATTGGGATCCAAAACGAAAGATGAGTGATAAGCGCATCTACATATTCGATTCGACCCTGCGCGACGGTGCGCAGACCCAGGGAATCGACTTCTCCTCGGCGGACAAGGCGGCCATCGCGGCGGATCTCGATGCGTTGGGTATCGACTATGTGGAAGGCGGCTGGCCGGGCGCCAACCCGACGGACGATGCCTTTTTCGGCGAGCCGCCGGCATTCAAGAACGCCAAACTCACCGCGTTCGGGATGACCCGCCGGGCGGGGCGCTCGACGGCCAACGATCCCGGCCTCAAGGCGCTGACCGAGCCCGGCACGCCCGCCATCTGCATCGTCGGCAAGACCCATGATTTCCACGTCGATGTGGCGCTCGAGGTAGAGCTGGACGAGAACGTCGAAATGATCCGCGATTCAATCGCCCATACGGTGGAAATCGGCCGGGAGGCCATTTTCGACGCCGAGCACTTCTTCGACGGCTACAAGGACAATCCGGACTATGCCGTGGCCTGCGTGAAGGCGGCTTACGACGCAGGCGCGCGCTGGGTGGTGCTGTGTGACACCAACGGCGGCACGCTGCCTCACGAGATCGAGGAAATCGTCACCAAGGTGACCGAGGTGGTGCCTGGCGATCATCTGGGCATTCATTGTCACGACGACACCGGCAACGCGGTGGCGAACTCGCTGGCGGCGGTCCGCGCCGGCGTGCGGCAGGTGCAGGGCACCCTCAACGGCCTCGGCGAGCGCTGCGGCAACGCCAATCTCGTGACCCTGATCCCCAATCTGATGCTGAAAATGGGTTATGACACCGGGATTACCGAGGACGGTCTCAAGCAGCTCACCCACATTTCCCGTTTGCTCGACGAGCGCCTCAATCAGGCGCCCAACCGCTCGGCCCCCTATGTCGGCGAACGTGCCTTCACCCATAAGGGCGGGCTGCATGTCTCGGCGGTGGAAAAGGATCCCAAATCCTACGAGCACGTGGACCCCGAGGCTATCGGCAATCACCGCCACGTGGTGGTGTCCGACCAGTCGGGCCGCTCCAACATTCTCGCCATGTTCCGCGACATCGGCCTCGAGATCCAGGACAACGACCCCAAAGTGACGCGGCTGGTCGAGGTGGTCAAAGAGCGGGAATTCGACGGCTACGCCTATGACGGCGCCGAGGCCAGCTTCGAGTTGCTGGCCCGCCGGGCGCTCGGCGAGTTTCCGGAATATTTCAAGCTGACCAGTTTCCGGGTGATCGACGAACGGCGCTGGAACGCCCGGGGCGAGCTGATCACCCTCTCCGAAGCGACGGTGAAAGCCGAACTCAACGGCAAGACATATATGAACGTCGCCGAGGGCAACGGTCCGGTGAATGCGCTTGATTCGGCGCTCCGCGATATTCTGGTGCCCCACTATCCCGAGCTCTCGGACGTCCGGCTGGTCGACTACAAGGTGCGCATCCTGACACCGTCGGAGGCCACCGGCGCGGTGACCCGGGTGATGATCGAGAGCGCCGATGAAAAGGGGGAGCGTTGGTCGACGGTAGGGGTTTCGACCAACATCATCGATGCGTCGTTCAATGCGCTCCACGACGCCATCACCTACAAGCTTTATCGGGACGAGGCCCCGGTCGGCGGCAGGCTCGCCGGCGCTGCTTAAGCCTGCCGTGGCGGGGACCGACCGCACACGCGAGCCGGGCGCGGCGGGCGAAAGCCCGGTGATCATCCTCGTCGACCCCCAACTGGGTGAGAATATCGGCATGGTCGCAAGGGCCATGCTCAATTGCGGCTTCACCGAATTGCGGCTTGTGCGGCCGCGGGACGGCTGGCCGAGCGACAAGGCCGTCGCTGCTGCGTCCGGCGCCGATCGGGTGGTCGACGGCGCCCGGCTATTCGATACCACCGAAGCGGCGATTGCCGATCTGACCACGGTCTATGCCACCACCGCCCGGCCGCGCGGTATGACCAAGCTGGTTTATGCGCCGGATGAAGCCGCGCCCTTGATGGCCGAAGATCCCGCTTCCGCCGGTATCCTGTTCGGCGGCGAGGCCAAGGGTCTCAAGAACGACGATATCGCGCTTGCCGACGCCGTCATCATGGCGCCCCTCAATCCGCAATTCTCGTCGCTCAATCTCGCCCAGGCGGTGCTCTTGGTGGCGCACGAGTTTTACAAGCTCGGTCTCGAGCCGGCGGAC
Organism: uncultured Rhodospirillaceae bacterium; assembly: GCA_964620095.1. GTDB lineage: Bacteria > Pseudomonadota > Alphaproteobacteria > Rhodospirillales > UBA2165 > JAJDXO01. The sequence continues at coordinate 13,309 of CAZUGT010000054.1, forward strand.
GATCCCCTGGAGAAAAAGGGCACCCGTCCGGCGACCAAGGAGGAACTGCTGGGATTTTACGAGCACCTGGAAAGCGCGCTCGATGGGTCCGGGTTTCTGCACGTCGAGGAGAAGCGCCCGACCATGGTGCGCAATCTTCGCAACCTGTTCGGCCGCGCCCGCCTGACCGAGCAGGAGGTCCGGACGCTCAGGGGCATCATCGCCTCGTTGGTGAAGTACAAGCCTAGGGGTTAGCTTTTCGCGTCCTTTGCGCCCTGGCGCGCCAACTCGTCCGCCCGCTCGTTCTCCGGATGGCCGGCATGACCCTTGACCCAGTGCCACGACACATCGTGCTTCCGCGCCAGCTCGTCGAGCTCCCGCCACAGCTCGTGATTGACGCGGTATCCACCGCCCTTAATCTTGAAGTCCTTGGCTTTCCAGCCGGCGAGCCATTCGGTCATGCCCTTCTGGACATAGGTGCTGTCGGTATAGACCGCGACACGGCAGGGACGGGTCAGCGCCCTTAGGCCCTCGATCACCGCCATCATTTCCATCCGGTTGTTGGTGGTGGCGGGCTCGCCGCCGGACAGTTCCTTTTCATGCCCGTTGAATCGGAGAATCGCCCCCCAGCCTCCGGGCCCGGGATTGCCGCTGCAGGCGCCGTCGGTGAACAACTCGACATGGTCGGTATCAGCCATACCGCCTTCTAGAGCAGAATTAGGGTTATGAAAACCGTTGCCCAACCCCCCAATGAGCGCACTCGTGAGTGCCCTTGTGAGTGCCCTTGTGAGTGCCCGGGGCCTCAACTAAAGTCAGGGCCATGAAATCCGCTGAACCGGCGGAGAAAAACTCAACGGAGGTCCTTCGAGATGAGCGAACCCGTCGTAGCTCAAAAAAGCCCGATCAAGCAGGAACTTGAGGCCGGGCAATCATACTTTTGGTGCGCCTGCGGCTACAGTGACAACCAGCCATATTGCAACGGCGCTCACAAGGAACATGGGATGGCGCCTATGAAAATCGACAGCGACAAGGACCAGACAGTGTTTTTCTGCTGCTGCAAGCAAACCAAAACGCCGCCCTACTGCGACGGCACGCACAGCTCGCTCTAGGAAGCCGGCCGCCGACGTGGGTGCCCCCGGCCAGATGAAGCTGCGCATTATTCGGCGGACAGCCGGACTGATGGTCGTGGCCGCGGTTCTCGCCGCCTGCGAGGTAGGTCGGCCGAGTCTCGCCGATTTCGGTTTGGGCGGGAAGGGGGCGCTTCCGGGTTGCCCGCCGGTCAAGGTGCTGGGCGCTGCCGGTGAAATCGTCCAGTACCGGGACGGCCCCGGCCGGGACATCACGGATATCGTCCACGAATCCAAGTTGGTCGGGTTTACCGGCGACTGCGAGTTCATCGGGGATTCTCCGAATTTCACCCACGTCAAGGTGCTGATGCGGCCGGTGTTGGACATCTCTCGCGGACCGGCGGCGGCCGGCCGCATGCTCGACCTGAATTATTTTGTCGCAATTCCGGATTTCTATCCGAGCCCGGCAGGACGCCGGGAAATGTCCGTCCGCGTTCTGTTTCCGGAAAATCGCTCGAGCATTCGGGTTCAGGACGAGGAAGTCTCGTTGACCATTCCCCTCTCCGGCGGGCGCAGAGCGCCGGATACCGATATCTTTCTGGGGTTCGTCCTGACCGAAGAGCAACTGAAGGCCAACCAGGAACGGCGAAGCGCCGCCGGCGGGGATAGAAGGTAGCTCCGTGTCCGGCGGCGCATCTCGAACGACTCATCTCCATGAGCTGCATGTGTCGCTTGGCGCCAGGATGGTGCCGTTCGCCGGCTATGACATGCCTGTCCAGTATACGGGCATCATTGCGGAGCACCTCCATACGCGGTCCGGCGCCGGATTGTTTGATGTCGGACACATGGGTCAGGCGCGTCTCACCGGAGGAGGGGCCGCCGCGGCGCTGGAGACGCTCGTGCCGGGCGACATAACCGGGCTGGCAGAGGGCCGCATGCGCTATACCCAATTGACCAATGAACACGGCGGTATTCTGGATGACCTGATGGTGTCCAAGGCGGGTGATGCGATCTTCCTGGTGGTCAATGCGTCGAGAAAGGAAAGCGACTTCGCGCACATTGCCGAGGGTCTCGGTTCGGATGCTGCGCTCGAGATTCTGGCGGATCGCGCCCTCATCGCGCTTCAGGGGCCGAAGGCGGCGGCGGTGCTTGGCCGCCATGCGCAAGGTGTCGCCGAAATGAAATTCATGACCATTTCCGCGGTCGACGTCATGGGCGCCGAATGTCTGGTCTCGCGGTCCGGATATACCGGGGAAGACGGCTATGAGATATCCATTCCCGGCGAATCGGCCGTCGAAATCGCCCAAGCCCTGCTGGCCGAATCCGAAGTGGAGCCTATTGGACTGGGCGCGCGGGATACGCTGCGGCTGGAGGCTGGGCTTTGTCTTTACGGCAGCGATATCGACGAGACCACGACGCCGGTGGAAGCGGGGCTCACGTGGTCGATCGCCAAACGCCACGAAGAGGGCGGATTCCCTGGCGCACCGGTGATTCAGCAGCAGATCGCCGATGGTCCGGAGCGCCGCCGGGTGGGGTTGAAACCGGACGGCAAGGCGCCGGTGCGAGCGCACGCGGAAATCCGCGGCAAGCTCGGCGAGACCGTCGGTGAGGTCACCAGCGGCGGCTTCGGGCCGACCGTCGACGGACCGGTCGCGATGGGCTATGTAAAAAGTGAACATGCCGAAAAGGGAACGCCCGTGGACATCATGGTTCGCGGCAAGCCCTTACCGGCCACCGTGGTTGAATTGCCCTTCGTCGAGCGGCGCTACTTCAAGGGGTGACATCGGAAGAGACCCGCGGGTCCAGATCAGGGAGTTAAAGCTCATGGCCGACATGAAATTCACCAAGGAACACGAATGGATCGCCGTTGACGGCGACGTCGGCACCGTGGGCATATCCGAATACGCTCAGGAACAGCTGGGCGATGTGGTGTTCGTCGAGGTGCCGGACGTCGGCAAGTCGTTCAACCGCGGTGAGGAAGCAGCGGTGGTTGAATCGGTCAAGGCCGCCTCGGAAGTGTACGCCCCGGTGGATGGCGAAATCGTCGAGGTCAATTCCGGTCTCGAAGACGCCCCGGGTACCGTCAACGAGGATGCCTTTGGGGGCGGCTGGTTCTTCAAGATCAAGATCAACGATGCGTCGCAGCTGGATGAACTGATGGACAAGGCGGCCTACGACGCCTACACCGCGGAACTCGATTAATGCGGTTTCTGCCGCTCTCCGAGGCGGACCGGGCCGAGATGCTCGCGGCCATCGGGGTGCCGGCCATCGAAGATCTATACAAGGATGTGCCGGACGGACTGCACCTCGCGGGGCCCGTCGATCTGCCCTCCCATGCCGGTGAGCTCGACGTGGGCCGGGATCTGGCGGCGCTGGCCGCCCGGAATCTCGACGGTGGCTCGGCGCCGTTTTTCGTCGGCGGCGGGGTCTACCGGCATCATGTGCCGGCGGCGGTGGATCATCTGATCCAGCGGGGGGAATTTCTGACCGCCTACACGCCCTATCAGCCGGAAGTGTCGCAAGGCACGCTGCAGGCGCTGTTCGAGTTCCAGACCCAGGTCGCCCTGATCACCGGCATGGATGTCGCCAACGCGTCCCTGTACGACGGATCGACCGGCTGCGCCGAGGCGGCGATGATGGCCTGCCGGGTCACCAGGCGAAGCCGGATCGTGCTGTCGGGCAGCCTGCATCCCCATTATCGCGAAGTGACCGAGACCAATGCCCGGTTTCTCGACCTGCGGATCGACGCGCTGAGCCCGAACCCCTCGGCGCCCGAGGATCTCGCCGCCCATCTCGACGAAGAGACGGCGTGCATCGTGGTCCAGAACCCGGATTTCTTTGGCCGGGTGCGCGAGTTGTCGGCGCTGGCTTCCGCCTGCCACGATGCGGGCGCGCTTTTGATCGTCGTGGTCAATGAAATCGTATCCCTGGGCGCCCTGAAGTCGCCCGGCGATATGGGAGCCGATATCGTTGCCGCCGAAGGCCAGTCCCTCGGCAACGCCATGGGTTTCGGCGGCCCGCATGTGGGCCTGTTCGCGGTGAAGGACCGGTTTCTCCGCCAGATGCCCGGCCGCCTCGCCGGCCAAACCGTCGACGTGGACGGCAACCGGGGTTGGGTGCTGACCCTCTCGACCCGTGAGCAGCATATCCGGCGCGAGAAGGCGACCAGCAACATCTGCACGAATTCGGGCCTTTGCGCCCTGGCGTTTACCATCCACCTCACCATGCTCGGAGAGGCGGGGTTCACCCGTTTGGCGGAACTCAATCATGCGGCGGCGGTCAAGTTGGCGGGACGGCTGGGCGCGGTGGACGGCGTCGAAATCGTCAACGACACCTTCTTCAATGAGTTCACGCTCCGGCTCGACCGGCCCGCGGCACCGGTGGTCGAGGCGATGGCCGGCCAAGGCGTGCTTGGGGGAGTTCCGGTTTCGCGGCTGCTGCCCGGCGAAGCGGAGTTGGAAAACCTGCTGGTGGTCGCGGCGACCGAAACCAATACCGAGGCCGAGATGGACAAGCTCGCCGACGCGCTGAGCGGGGCTTTGTAGATGGCCGGGACGATCACCGGAAACAAGGGGCTTCAGCAAGAGGAAGCGCTGATCTTCGAGCAGGATTCACCCGGCCGATCGGGCGTCGATCTGCCGGTGCCGGATGCCGTCCCATCCCGGCTTGGCGACGCCGCGCGAACCGCGCCGATCGGCCTGCCCGGCCTCTCGGAGCCGCAGGTAGTGCGCCACTACCTGCGGATCAGCCAGAAAAACTACGCCATCGATGCCGGCATGTATCCGTTGGGCTCATGCACCATGAAGCATAACCCCCGGCTCAACGAGAAGATGGCGCGGCTGCCCGGATTTGCCGACATCCACCCCCTGCAGCCCGAAAGCACGGTGCAGGGGGCGCTCGCGCTTATCAACGAATGTGCTCGGTGGCTGACGACGCTCACCGGGATGCCGGGCGTCGCCATGTCGCCGGCGGCCGGCGCCCACGGAGAGCTGACGGGCCTGATGACCATCCGTGCGGCGCTCGAAGACCGGGGCGGCCCCCGTAAGCGGGTATTGGTGCCCGAATCCGCCCACGGCACCAATCCGGCGAGCGCGCATATGTGCGGCTACACGGTGGAGGCCATCCCGGCGGACGAGACGGGCAGGGTGGACCTGGCGGCGCTCAAGGACCGGATCGACGACGACGTCGCCGCCATCATGATCACCAATCCCAACACCTGCGGCCTGTTCGAGGGCGACATGAAGAACATGTCGGATGCCGTCCACGCCGCCGGCGGCTACGTCTACTGCGATGGGGCCAACTTCAACGCCATCGTCGGGCGGGTCCGGCCGGGGGATTTGGGCATCGACAGCATGCACCTAAATCTACACAAGACGTTCTCCACGCCGCACGGCGGCGGTGGGCCGGGGGCGGGGCCGGTGGTACTGTCGGAAGCGCTGGTGCCGTACGCGCCATTGCCGTACGTGGCTGCCGGCGAGGATGGATTTCATCTGGTCGAGCATGCCGACGATGCGGACGGCAAACCCTACGGCCGGATGAAAGGGTTCCACGGCCAGTTCGGGGTCTTCGTCCGGGCGCTGTCCTACATGATGAGCATGGGGGCGGATGGGCTCCGGCAGGCCTCGGGCGACGCAGTGCTCAACGCCAATTACCTTCTCACCGCGCTCGAGGACGATCTCTCGCTCCCCTATCCGGGCCCGTGCATGCACGAGGTGCTGTTCGACGATCACTTCCTCAAGGATACCGGTGTCACCACCCTCGATTTCGCCAAGGCGATGATCGACGAGGGCGTTCATCCCATGACCATGTATTTCCCGCTGGTGGTGCATGGCGCCCTGTTGATGGAACCCACCGAGACCGAAAGCAAAGCGGCCCTCGACGGCTTTGTCCGGATGATCAAGGGTCTGGCGTCCGAGGCCAAGGCGGGAAACACCGAGTTGTTCAACGAAGCGCCCCGCCATACCCCCCGCCGGCGGCTGGACGAGACCACCGCGGCCCGGTCGCCGGTCTTGCGCTGGCGGCCGGCCCCTGGAGTGTGATGGAGGTTATTGGCCCTCGCGCCACCAAGCCATGGTCAGACCGCCGGCGGCGAGCAGCAGGAACAACAGTGCCGGCAGCAAAGGCGCTTGGCGGACACCGGTCACCACGTAGGACCCGTTGCGGACCAAGCCGAGCCAGTCATTGCCGGATGCCGTTCGGCCGGGCCGGGTCCGTCGGAAATCGGGCAGTCCCTCGGCGATCCAGGAAACCCCGCCGCCGGACGCCTTGACCAGTGGCATCAGTTTTTCCGGCGAGGCCCGCAAATCCGATAGTTCGGGCGGGTTGAGCTTGCCGACCGCCGCCGTGGCGGCGCGGGTGCCGTCTTCGATCCTATAAAGCCCGGTTTCTTCTACGGTGATGGTCGCCGTCGAGCTGCCGTCCTGGCTCTCTTCCAGGCGGACGATCCGTTGCGTGCCCGAGGGCGCCGTCACGGTCACCGGCGGCACCTCTTCGTTGAGGGAGCGCCGCTGAATGGTCAACTGATTGCCGTCGACGATGGCGCGAAGGTCTTCTTCTTCGAGATCCGGTTCCTTCATCAGCCAGTGGGACAGCCGCCGCAGCAGTTCGGCGTGCGGTCCGCCGCCGTCGAATCCGCGGGCCCAGAGCCAGATATGGTCGCTCATGAACTGGGCGACGCGGCCCTTGCCCACCCGGTTGAGGATGAGAAGCGGCCGCTCGTCGACACCGGTCATCAACGTAACGCCGGCCCGTTCCGAGGCCTCGATCTGGCGGAACCACTGGCCCCACGCGCTCTCGCCGTCGCCGGCCGCGGCGCCCGGCAGGCTCGCGGTCACAGGGTGGCGGCGGCCCTTGTCCGAAACCCGCGCCCGGAATGCCTGTTCGATCACCCGGCCGGTCGGCAGTCCGGGAAACACCTGGCCGAGGGGTGTGTGATAGAGGCTTCGAACGCCCGCGAAGTCGGGACCGACCGCCGCCAGCACCGCACCGCCGTCCCGCACGTATCGGCTGATATTGCCGAGGTAGGCCGGCGGCAGCACGAACCGGATGACGTAGCGGTCGAATACGATGAGGTCAAATTCATGGAGCTTGATCTCGAACAACTCGCGGATCGGGAACGAAATCAGCGCCAATTCGTTGAGCGGGGTGAAATCGTTCTTTTCGGGCGGCCGGAGGATGGTGAAGTGAACCAGGTCCACCGACGGATCCGATTTCAGGAGATTGCGCCAGGTACGCTCGCCGGCGTGGGGCTGGCCCGAGACCAGCAGTACCCGCAGGCGGTCCCGGACACCGTTGACGGTGACCACGGCGCGGTTGTTGATCAGCGACATCTCGTTGGCCATGGGAGCGGCCTCGATCTCGAAGATGCTGGCGCCGCCATGCTCGATGGGTACTTCGACCGTCTGCTCCCTGCCGGTCCGCAGCAGGGCGCGGGTCGCCGGTCCGCCGGCCTCGGCGATGGTGACCTCGACGGTGGCGCCCGCCCGCGACGGGCGGTCATCGACCCGGAGAGACAACTGGACCGTCTTGCCGACGATCCCGAAGGCGGGAGCCCGCACCACCACCAAACGGCGGTCGCGCTCCTCGGGCGATCCGGTGAGCATCACGTGCAAGGGCGCGTTCAGTCCGGCCGCTTCGGCATCGTTGATTGCGGGTTCGGCATCATCCGCCGCGGCCTCCGGCGCCCGGGTCGCGGGAGCCGGAACGTCGTGGACCTGGCCGTCGGTAATCATCACCGCGCCAGCGAACCGGTCCTTGGGCAGATCCGCCAATGCCCGGTTGAGTTCGCCGAACAGCTGGGTGCCGTCCTCGGTATCCGTGCCGCGCACCACCCGGACCTCCAAATCGTCGAATTTGGCCAGTTTTTCCTGTGCATCTTCGAGCGCGCGGGCGAGTTGCTCACGCCGGTCGCCGGTGTTCTGGCTCGACGATTCGTCAACCACGATGACCGCCACATCCGGTTGCGGTTGACGGGTTTCGCTTTCCAGCCTGGGATTGAACAGTGCCAGGACGAGGACGGCGATGGAGAACAGGCGCAGGAAAGTGCCGCGCGCGCCGCGGAAGGCGGAGAACAGGATCAGCAGAGCGGCGATACCGCCGATCATCGCAATCGCCTGCCAGGGAATAAGGGGTGCGAAGCCGACGCCTGTGATGCCGGTCATCATTGGCCGAGCCTCTCGAGGATAGCCGGCAGATGAACCTGATCGGCCTTGTAGTTGCCGGTGAGCGCGTACATCAGCATGTTGATCCCGAACCGGTAGGACATCTCCCGCTGCCGTTCGCCGCCGGGAACCACCGGATACAGGGGCCGGCGCGTCTGATCGATGGCCCAGGCGCCGGCCCAGTCGTGGGAGCCGACGATGACCGAAGAGACGCCGTCATTGGCCCGGCTGCCGTCCCGTTCGACCCAGACTCGACCGCCGGTCCACCGCCCCGGGAAATCCCGCAGCAGATAGTAGGACCGGGTCAATACGTGGTTCGGCGGCACTTGAATGAGCGGCGGAATATCCAGATGGCGGCCCATGACCTGGAGGCGCTGGCCGACGAAATTGGCGCCCCCCTCGTCACGGGTATCGAACAGTATGGTGCCGCCCCGCTTGAGATAGGTGTTCACCCGTGCCGCTACTTCCGGCGGAATGGTTTCCGAGGTCTCGGTCACCGGCCAATAGATCAGCGGGAAGAACGCGAGCTCGTCGGACGCGGGATCGATCGCCATGGGTTCGGCCAGTTCGGCGGCCGTCCGGCTGTTGGCGACTACGCTCAGGCCCCGAAGCCCGGCCAGCACCGTATCGTCGATGGTGTCGTCGCCGGTCGGGACGTATGCCAGGCGCACCCGAAGCGCCGCATCGAACGGGCTCTCGCCGTCGGCCAATGTCTGGGCCTGGGCCGGCGTATTGACGGGCGGCACGATCACGGCCGCCAGCAGCACCGCCGCCGCGGCAGCGGCGCGGTTGAAGGCGAAGAGGCCGCGCAGCGCCATGGACGCAATGATGTCGGCCAAGGCGAGCAGCAGCGCCAGGGTCAGCACGATGGGGCGGATGTCGGTCTCGCGGGACTCCTGATAGGGCTGGGGTTCGATGTCGGCGCCCAGGCCGCCCATGGGGGCCGGCACCGGCAGCACGGGCGACAGGTTGAGGGCCCGCCGGGAGGTTTCATCGCCATAGAAGCCGGGCGGGCTCGCGGGTCCCGGCCGGGCCGACAATATGTCGGTGGCGGGGATCGCCTGCGCGCCCGGCAAAGGCGCGATGACGCGCCCAAATCCGTTGACCGAGCGCAGCGGCGCCAGCATCCGGTTCTCGGCATCGGCGGCGATGCCGCGGCCCAATTGCACCAGTTGCTGCATCATTTCGACGAACAGTCCCGAGAGCGCCAGGGTCGACCATTTGGGATCGGCGGTGGTGTGCACGAACACCAGCCAGCCGTTCCCCTGCTTCTCGGCGGTGACCAGCGGCGTTCCATCGGCCAGCCGCGCCCAGGTCTTGTCCGGCAGGTCCACGGAGGGCTGCGCGAGCACCTGTCGGCGGACAACGACGTCGCTCGGTATGGCGATGCCGTGGAACGGGCTAGTCTCGGGGAACGCGGCCATCCGCGCCGGCCGGGTCCATGACAGCGCGCCGCCCAATTCCCGGTCGCCTTTGCGGAGGCGTACGGGCAGCAGGGGATCCCGCTCACCGGCGAGCCGTGGCCCGGCAAAGCGGACAACCACGCCGCCGTTTTCCATCCACCGGACCAGCGATTGCCGGTCGGCTTCCGCCAATCGTCCCGGGTCGGCGAGGACGATCAACGACAGTTCGCGTTTCAGCAGGTCGGCGACGGCGCCGTTCCGCACTTCGGTAAAAGGATCGAGCGCCCGGTCGAGGTAAAAGGCGTCGTCCAGAAGCGGCTGGTCGTTGCGCCGTACGGAAGCCGAGACCAGGCCCACCGGGCGGCGGCGCCAACGCTCATCCATCAAGACGACCGCGCCGGCGTGGTTCTCACCCTCGATTTCCAGCTGATCCAGCCGGTTGCGGATCTCGACCGGGAAATCGAGGCGCAACTCCGTCTCGGTCTCGCCGGCCCCGTAGCTCACCTCGCGCCGCGCCAGGACGCGGCCATCTTCGTCGCGGGCCCGGATGACCAGATTGTCGGGCGCGCTGGTCGCCGCCCGCCGGATGGTGAGCCCCAGGCCCTGGCTGTCGGCCTTGGGCGGCAGCATGACGGTAGGCAGATCGCCCGGCAGATCGGCGAGGACCGAGAGGGCGCCGAGTTTGCCGAGTGCTTCGGCGAAGGCGTCGGCATTGCCCATATGGAGACCGTTGCTCAGCCAAACCACTTGGGCGTCACCGGAAGATTGGACCGCATTGACCAACGCGATGGCGGCGGTGCGGTCGACCGGCCACGGCTTGGGCTGCAGCGCCAAGGCGCGCTCCTTGGCTTCGGCCGCCGGCAGCAGCGATACCGATACCTGGCCGCCGCCCGATTGGCGGGCAGTGGTGATGAGGCCGACGGCGCGGCCTTCGCGGTCCGCCTGGTCGATCAGCGCGGTCATGGTGTCTCGGCGGTCCTCCCAGTTGCGGGCCGACGACCAGCCATCGTCGATGGCGAGGATCAGCGGGCCGTCGCCTTCGGCCCGGTCGGTGGCGTTCAGCACGGGATGGGACGCGGCGATGATGATTGCGGCCACCAAGGCGAAGCGCAACAGCGCCAGCCACAGCGGCGTCTTGGCCGAGCTCTCTTCCGGGTTGACCAGCCGCATGATCAGCCGGATGGCGGGGAACTGGACCCGCCGCGGGGCCGGCGGAATGATCCTGAGCAGCCACCACAGGGCCGGAAGGGCCAACAGGCCCAGCAATGCCCAGGGGGCGACGAATGACAAGGCGCCGATACTGACCATGTCCTAGTACGTTCCCTGAGTGCCGCGGGGCGCCGTCAGCGCCATGAAAAGTCCGAGCAGCGTGGTCTCCACCGGCTGATTGGTGTAGTGGGTGGCGAATGTCCAGCCGGCGGTCCGCGCGATGGCCTCGAGACCGTCCCGGTGGCGGCCCAGCCGGTCGCGGTATTGCTCGCGAATTCCCTCGACCCGACCGATCAGGGCCGTTCCCTCGTTTTCCATGCCTTCGAAACGGGTGCGGCCGCCGAACGGCAGTTCCCGTTCCGCCGGATCGAGGATCTGCAGCATGTGGCCGGTGATCCCCCGGTCGACATAGCGCCCGATGGCCTTGTGGATGTCCTCCAGAGGCTCCAGGAAGTCGCCGAACATGACGATGCTGCCGTGACGGGGCAGGGGTTCGAACCGCGGCAGGCTGCCCGGGTGATTGTCATTGGCGGTGACCGCCCGGTCTTCGAGGGCCTGGGCAAGCAGCAGCAGCGCCGTGCGCCCGGCGGTCGGGGTGATGCCCCAGCCCAAAGGCGCCACATGTTCGCCGGCGCGGACCAGAAGAGAGGCGGCGGCCAGCATCAAAAGGTCCGCGTGATCGACCTTTTGCGGCAGGCGCCTGTTGGAGGCATAGCGCATGCTGGGCGAGCCGTCGCTCCACAGCCAGACGCTCTGCGCCGCTTCCCATTCGTTTTCGCGAATGTAGACCGGGTCCGACTTGGCTGAGCGGCGCCAGTCGATTTTCTGGATCGGATCGCCGGCCTCGTAGCGCCGGTATTGCCAAAAGGTCTCGCCCTGGCCGACCCGGCGGCGCCCATGCACACCCTGCGACACCGTCGCCGCCACCCGATCCGCCCGGATAAGAAGGGGCGGCAGGTTGGCAGCGAGCAGTTCCGCTCGCTGATGAAGTTCCGCGACAGATCCGCTCATCCGCCGGGCCGCCTAGCCGATGCGTTCGACGAGCTTGCTGATAATGCTTGTCATGGTCACTCCCTCGGCACGGGCGGCGAAATTGAGCGCCATGCGGTGCCGGAGAATAGGATGGGCCAGGGCGACGACATCGTCGATGGACGGCGCGAGCCGGCCCTGCAGGACCGCGCGGGCGCGAACGCCCAGCATCAGGGCCTGGCCGGCGCGCGGGCCGGGCCCCCAGGCCACGTGCTCGGCGACGTCGCCGATGTCCGTGGTAGAGGGACGGCCGGCGCGAACCAGCTCGAGGATGGCGTCCATGACGCTTTCCCCCACCGGCACATGGCGGACCAGACGCTGCGCCGAGAGGAGTTCGGAAGCCTCCATCACCTTGACCGCCTTTTCCTCGTTGGCGCCGGTGGTGACGATAAGGACTTCGCGTTCGGCGGCGAGCTGGGGATAGTCGATGTCGATTTGCATCAGGAACCGGTCGAGCTGCGCCTCGGGCAGCGGGTAGGTGCCTTCCTGTTCCAACGGGTTCTGGGTGGCCAGGACATGGAACGGCTGGGGCAGCTCATGATAGTGCCCGGCGACCGAAACCCGCCGTTCCTGCATGGCCTGCAGCAGCGCCGATTGGGTCCTGGGGCTCGCCCGGTTGATTTCATCCGCCATCAGCAACTGGCAGAACACCGGTCCCTCGATGAAGCGGAACGAGCGGCGGCCGGCCTCCGATTCCTCCAGCACCTCGGAGCCCAGAATGTCGGCGGGCATGAGGTCTGGCGTGAACTGGACCCGCCGGTCCTCCATCCCCAGCACCGTACCCATGGTCTCCACGAGCCGGGTCTTGCCCAGGCCGGGCACGCCGATCAGCAGCATGTGACCGCCGGCCAGCAGGGTGATGAGGGCTTCCTCGATGACTTCTTCCTGGCCGAAAATGACCCGTCCGATCCCTTTCTTGGCGTCGACGAACTTACGGCTGACGCCCTCCAGTTCGTCGATCATCTCCGGGCTTTCGTTTGATTTAGCGGCTTCGCTCACGGCATTATCTCTCTATTGATCCTGGTGTCGTTTCTGAAGGAACCAGCTTTGGCACGTCCTACGCTCGACAGTTTGGCGTCCCTGGCCGCAGGTAAAACGGGGGAAAATTCCAACTCCGTCGGGGATTCCGCCGCATCCGCGACCGGCCCGGCGATTTGCGGCGACGTCGACATCCGTATCGACCGGGACGCCCAATGGTTCTATCACGGCAGCCCCATAGGCCGCAAAGAACTCGTGCGATTATTTGCCGGTGTTCTGCAGCGTGACGAGGCCGGCGATTACTGGATGGTGACGCCGGCGGAAATGGCCCGGATTCAGGTGGAAGACGTGCCTTTCGCGGCGGTCGAAATGACCGTCGGCGGGTCCGGAGAGGCCCAAAACCTGCGGTTCCGGACCAACGTTGACGATATTGTGATGGCGGATCGCGATCATCCGCTGAGAATCGTCATCGATCCCTCGACGGGCGAGCCGTCGCCCTATGTCAGGGTGCGCGGCGAATTGGATGCCCGCCTGACCCGCGCGGTCTACTACCAGCTCGTCGACCTGGGGCTCGAGCGGGAGATGGACGGCCGTACCGTCTTCGGTGTATGGAGCGCGGGCGAGTTTTTCGAGATCGGCGAGCTGGAGCCTTGATGCTGACCCGCGAACATGTAATCGAACGGCTGGACCGGGCGCCCAACGGCGGGCGGGTGCGGACCAACGACGACGCCCGGACCGGGTGGGGGGGAAGCAGCCCCAACCCGTTCGACGACAACCCCTGGTATCCCGAGGACGGCAAACTGCGGCGGGCGGCGGTCCTGGTGCCCCTGGTCAATCACGGCGGCGGCCTGACGGTTCTGCTGACCAAGAGGACCGAGCATCTGAACAACCATGCCGGCCAGATCAGTTTCCCCGGCGGCCGTGTCGACGACGGGGACGACGGCCCCGAGCATACGGCGCTGCGCGAGACCGAGGAGGAGGTCGGCATCGACCGCGGCCGGATCGAGATCGTCAGCCATCTGGACGATTACGTGGTCGGCACCGGCTTCCTGGTCCGTCCGGTGGTCGGCTTCATCGAGCCGCCCATCGACGTCGACAAGCATGACCACGAAGTGGATGAAGTGTTCGAGGCGCCGCTCGAGTTTCTGATCGACCCCGAAAACGTCGAACGCCATCACCGGGAGTTCAACGGCCGGGTTCGCCATTTCTTCGCCATTACCTACCGGGACTACTATATCTGGGGGGCGACGGCGGGGATGTTGTGTAATCTCGCCGAACGCCTGCGAGGCGAGTGACCAGCTAAGGACCGGAATTCGTGGCACGCATCGTTTTACAAGTCATTCTGCCCCTGTTGGCCCCGGTGCTCATCTACGGCCTGTGGAGCTACTTCACCCGGAGGCGGCAGGGCAAGGGCCTGCCCGGCTGGGAGGAGGGGCATTGGTTCTATGCCGTGTTGATCGGATTCGTATTGGCATTCGGCAGCTTCGGCTATCTCGCCGCCACGGGCTTCGAGCGGGAACTGGAGAACAAGCCGCCGGCCCGGGACATCGGTCCCATCGAGTCCGATCGCTTCCGCTGATCGCCGGCGGCCGGGAAATGATCATGGAAGGGGACGAAAGCCGCGGCGCCGAGGGGCGAATCGCCGTCCGGCCGTGGATGGAAACCGGCGGCATGAAGCGGGTCCTGGCGGCGATCACCGCCGACGGCAAGGAGGCGAGGTTCGTCGGCGGCTGCGTGCGCGATGCGTTGCTTGACCGGCCGGTGACGGACGTGGATATCGCCACGCCGGAAACGCCGGACCGGGTGATGGCGCTGCTGGACGCCGCCGGCATCAAGGCGCTGCCGACGGGCATCGAGCACGGCACGGTGACCGCGGTCATCGGCGGCGAGACCTGCCAGATCACCACCCTCCGGCGCGACGTGAGTACCGACGGGCGGCGCGCGGCCGTCGCCTTCACCGAAGACTGGCGGGCCGATGCCGAGCGGCGCGACTTCACCTTCAACACCCTGTCGGCGACGCCCGGCGGCGTGGTCCACGACTATTTCAACGGCCGGCGGGACCTGAACGACCGGATGATCAGGTTCGTCGGCGATGCCGGGGAGCGGATCGAGGAAGACCGCCTGAGGGTGCTGAGGTTTTTCCGCTTCATCGGGACGCTGGACATGCGGATCGCCCGCAAAGGCGATCTGGAGGCCTGCATCCGCGCCGCGCCGCGGCTGACCGAGCTCTCCCGCGAGCGTATCCGGGACGAGATGATGAAAATCCTGTCCTCCGAGATGCATTCCGACGTCATCCGGATGATGCGGAATCACGGCATCCTCGAGCACATCCTGCCCGAGATCGGCGAGCCGGCGGCCTTGGACCGGCTGAAATGGCTGGAGACCGGCGGCGCGGGCTTCGGGAGCGTGCGGCCGGATCCGATCCGCCGGCTGGCCTGCGTTCTCGATACGGATGACGAGGGCGTCCGGTCCGTCTGCCGGAATCTGGTGCTGACCAATAAGGAGAAGCGCCGGCTCGGGGCGCTCCGCCATCCGGGTTGGCGGGCGGACCCGGAGATTTCGGAGGCCGAATTCGAGCGGGTGCTGCAGCGCCTGGGCCCGGAGACCGCCCTCGATCTTATTCTCATCGGCTGGGCGCGGAGCTTGGCCGAGACGCCCGGGCCGCCCGGCGGCCATGCCGGCAAGTGGAAGGCGCTGATCGCCAGGACGGAAAGTTGGGAAGCCAAAATATTCCCGCTGAACGGCCATGACGTGATGGCGCTGGGGATCGAGGAGGGGCCGGACGTCTCCAGGCATTTGGATGCGGTCGAGGCCTGGTGGGAAGAGGGCGGGTTTACCGCCGGCCGGGCGGCCTGCCTCGCCCGTCTCAAGCGGGAGGTGGACGCTTGAGCGGAGGAGAGTGACGCCATGTGCCCGCGTTTCGCCCAGGCAGCTACGCTTCAGGAGCTTCGGAATCTGTTCGGATTTGAAGACGAGGACCGGCAGTTGCCGCTCCGTTTCAACATCCGGCCCACGGACCCGGTCATGATCATCCGATTGACGGAGGGAAGGCGCGAGCCGGTGTTTGCGAGTTGGTGGCTGATCCCGCCCTGGGCGGACGCGCCCAACAGCAAGTACCCCATGTTCAACGCCCGCGCCGAGAGCCTGCTGGACCGCAAGGCCTACGCCGATCCGGCGCGCGGCAAGCGCTGCCTGATCCCGATGACCGGCTGGTTCGAATTCCACCCGGAGGGCGCCATCCGCCAGCCCTATTACTTCTCGCTGAAAAGCTCGGCCCGGTTCGCGGCCGCCGGCCTCTGGCAGGTCTCGGCCAGGGGGCCGGCGCCGGTGACGTCCTGCACCATGGTCACCGTCGGCGGCAATCCGCTGATCGCCCAATACAACGTGAAGAACCGGATGCCGGCCCTGGTGCCCGAGGAGGCGTGGGATGCATGGCTCGACACCGAAGAGGTGTCGGCGGAGCATGCAATCTCCAGGCTCGCAAGCTGGCCGGAAGAAGACATCACGGTCCACGCGGTGGACCGCGACGAGCTCAAGAAGACCGCGAGCGGCAACCCGGCCTGCATCGAGCCGTGGCCGCCCGCGCCCGCCCGCACCCCCTCACCCTAACCCTCTCCCTCAGGGAGAGGGAACACGATGCGGGGAGGGTGAGGGGGAATTCGCCTACAATATCTCGCAGGCGTCGTCGAAGGGCAGGCGCGGATTGCGCTTGAAGATGGTGTTTTCGTCGCCCCGGCCGATGGAGCAGACGAACAGGGTCTTCACCGCGGTTCCGGCCCAGAACACCTCGTCGCACATTTCCTTGTCCAGGCCCTGCATGGGGCCGGCATCATACCCCGCGGCCCGCACCGCCATCATGAAATAGGCCGCCTGGAGGGTGGCGTTCTGGGACGCCCAGTGGGGAATGAGATCGGGGTTTTCCTTCATCCGGTTGGGGATGTCGTCGGGCCGGAACGGGGTCAGCTGCGGCTGCCTGTGGAAGAACTCGTGGTCCATTCCGAAGATGGCGACCGCCGGGGCTTGCCTGGTCTTGGCCCGGTTGCGCTCGAACATGACCGGGGCGAATTTTTCCTTCGCTTCGGGCGACGTGATGAACTTGATCCGCAAGGGACAGCAGTTGGCCGAGGTCGGCCCCATCTTGGCGAGATCGTAGATCGCCTTGAGTTCGCCTTCGGAGACGGCCTCGTCCTTCCAGCCGTTGAAGCTGCGGGCCTCGCGAAACAACAAATCGAGGCAATCGTCGTCGAGCGGGTTCGTCCGCTCCCTGGCGTCGCGAACGCTCTGCTGCGCGGCGAGATCGATTTCGTCCTTTTCCGGCGGTCCGGCCATGGGTCTGTCCCCTGAAACAATCAACCAATGGCCGGAGTGGGTAATCGGCGCGGGCGATTTTGGCAAGTCCTCGAGGTTCGGAATCGGCGATGCCGCATCGTGTCCCTTCGCCCTCTTCTTTCCAGCCTTCGTAGCCGAAGGCTACTTCGGCGGAGTAGGCCAGGGTGAGGGTGGGGAGGCGCGCGCCCCAAATGGAGTGCGTCATGCCGAACGCAAGTCCGGGGTATCCAGGGCGGCCGCGCGGCGGCTCATTCCTCCTTCGGCTAGGCGGCCTTATTTTTCCTTTGGCCATGAGGCCAGGGGCGGCAGGGACATGAGAATGGCCCGGGGATTGCCGCCGGTCATCAGGCCGAATTTGGTGCCCCGGTCGTAGACCAGGTTGAACTCCGCATAACGGCCCCGCTTCACCAATTGGGCCTGGCGGTCTTCGTCCGTCCAGCTCTCGTTCATGTGCCGGGCGACCAACTCCGGGTAGATGTCGCGGAAGGCGCCGCCCACGTCCCGGGTGAAGGCGAAGTCGGCCTCCCAGTCTCCCGTATCCAGGTAATCGTAAAAGATGCCGCCGACGCCCCGGGCCTCGCCCCGGTGGGGAATGAAGAAATAGTCGTCGCACCACTTCTTGAACCTGTCGTAGTCGCCGGGGGGATGGGCGTCGCAGGCCGCCTCGAAGGCGCCGTGGAAATCCCGGGTGTCCCGGTCGACGGGGAACACCGGCGTCAGGTCGCCGCCGCCGCCGAACCAGGATTTCGTGGTGACGATCATCCGCGTATTCATATGGGCAGCCGGCACCTTCGGGTTCATCGGGTGCGCGACCAGGGAGATGCCCGAGGCCCAGAACCGCGGGTCTTTCTCGGCGCCCGGAATCTGCTTGCGGAACTCGTCCGAAAATTCGCCGAACACGGTGGAGATGTTGACCCCCACCTTCTCGAAGACCCGGCCGGTCATCACCGACATGACGCCGCCGCCGCCTTCGGGCCGGTCCCAGGGCGTTTGCTCGAACCGTCCGGGCGCCGAGGCGTCCGTGCCGTTCGGCCCTTCGGTTTCGTCCTCCAGCTTTTCGTAGCTGGCGCAGATCTGGTCGCGCAGGGATGCGAACCACCGCGACGCTTCCGCCTTGCGGGCTTCCAGATCGCCGGTCATTCGCCGTCCCTCCCCGTCATTTGCCGTCCGCCGGCAGCAGGTCCGTCTGCCGCAGCGCCTCGCCTATCACCATGGCGGCGGCGGCCGCCACGTTCAAGGACCGGGCGCCGCCGGCCATGGGAATTCGAATGCGGGCATCGGCGGACCGGTGAACCTCCGGCGGCACGCCGGCGCTCTCCCGCCCCAGCAGCAATATGTCCGAGGCCTGGAAATCGAACCGGGTATAGGAGAGCTCGGCGGATGTGGTCAGCAGCACCAGACGCCGCCCGCTTTCCCGTGTCCGGCGCTCGAACGCCGCCCAGTTCGGGTGCCGCACCAGTTCGGCCGCCTCCAGATAGTCCATGCCGGCGCGGCGGAGCCGTTTGTCGTCTAGCACGAAGCCCGCCGGCTCGATCAGATCGACGCCGACGCCGAGGCAGGCGCCGAGCCGCAAAACGGCGCCGGTATTGCCGGGAATATCGGGTTCGAAGAGGGCTAGCCGCATGGATTCGACCGGGTCTGCATTACGCTAGGTTTTCCGCCGATTAGCCGCGAAAAAACAGGGGGAATTGTGCTTTCCACGGCGGAGAATCTGCATTATATCAAAGTCCAAGTTCCTACCATGAGGTTGGTCAGCAATTGCATGATCTTAGCCCGGAAACCGACGGTACGGGGAGCGCTGCGGAAGAGGGAGCAGCATCACAATCGCCGGGGACCCGGGTGAAATTCCACGATCGAGCGCCAACGTATCCCAGATAACCCCGGTTTTAGTTGAGACGATCCCGAAACGAGCCGAGAACGGACGCAAAAGGACACGAATATGGCTGATACGAGCACAGCGACCGCGGACGGTCATGAACACGAGGAGGATCGCCGCGATTTTCTTCTGACATCGACCGTCGTCGTGGGCGCCGCGGGCGTCGCGCTGGCGGCCTGGCCGTTCATCGATTTCATGAACCCGTCGGCCGACGTGCTGGCGCTGGCCAGCCTGGAGTTCGATATTTCCTCCCTGGAGCCGGGGCAGGCCATTACGGTGACCTGGCGCAACAAGCCGATCTTCATCCGCCGCCGGACCGCGGCCGAAATCGACGAGGCGAAGAAGGTGCCGCTGTCCGATCTGAAAGACCCCGAGGCCGATGCCGACCGGGTCAAGGAAGGCAAGGACGAGTGGCTGGTGATGATCGGCATCTGCACTCATCTGGGCTGCATCCCGGCGGGCCAGAAAGTAACCGATTCGAAGGGCGAGTTCGGCGGCTGGTTCTGTCCGTGCCATGGTTCGCACTACGACACGTCGGGGCGCATCCGCAAGGGGCCGGCGCCCAGAAATCTGGCGATCCCGCCCTACGCCTTTACCAACGATACGACCGTTAGAATCGGTTAGGAGATCCACCCATGAGCGCAGCCCCAGAATGGAAAAATCCGGTCGTCAGGTGGATCGACCATCGTCTTCCGGTCTTCACGTTCACCCATCACAGCCTCATCGACTATCCGACGCCCAGGAACCTGAACTACTGGTGGAACTTCGGTTCGCTGGCCGGCGTCGTCCTGGTGATCATGATCGCCACCGGTCTGTTTCTGGCGATGCACTACAATCCCAGCGTCGATTATGCCTTCGACTCGGTCGAGCGGATCATGCGCGACGTGAACTACGGCTGGCTGATGCGGTACATGCACGCCAACGGCGCGTCCATGTTCTTCCTAGTGGTCTACATCCACATGTTCCGGGCGCTGTATTACGGCTCATACCGGGCGCCCCGCGAGGTGCTGTGGTTCATCGGCCTGTTCATCTTCCTCGCCATGATGGCGACGGCCTTCGTCGGCTACACCCTGCCCTGGGGCCAGATGAGCTTCTGGGGCGCCACGGTGATCACCAACCTGTTCTCGGTGGTTCCGTTCTTCGGCGACGCCATCGTGCAGTGGCTGTTGGGCGGCTTCGCGGTCGACAATCCGACATTGAACCGTTTCTACGCCTTTCACTTCCTGCTGCCCTTCGTGATCTTCGGGCTGGTGTTCCTGCACCTCTGGGCCCTGCACGTGCACAAGTCGAACAATCCGCTGGGCGTGGATATCAAGACGGACGGAGACACGATTCCCTTCCATCCCTACTACACCGCGAAGGACGCCTTCGGGCTCGGGGTTTTCCTGATCGTCTATTTCGCCTTCGCGTTCTTCGCGCCGAATTATCTGGGACACCCGGACAACTATATCCCGGCCAATCCGCTGGTAACCCCGCCGGAGATCGTGCCCGAATGGTACTTCCTACCGTTCTACGCCATCCTGCGCGCGGTGCCCGATAACTTCATCGACATCTGGGGCATTCTGCCGATCCTGGTGACCGCGAAGACGGCCGGCGTGATCCTGATGTTCGCCTCGATCATCGTGCTGTTCTTCCTGCCCTGGCTCGACCGGAGCCCGGTCCGGAGCGCCAAGTTCCGGCCCATCTACAAGCAGCTTTACTGGCTGTTCCTGTTCGATTGCATCATCCTGGGCTGGGTCGGCGCCAATCCGCCGGAAGGCGGCATGCTGGTCATCGGCCGCCTGGCGACGCTCTACTACTTCGTCCATCTGCTGGTCTTCATGCCGCTGCTGTCCAGGTACGAGAAGACGCGGCCGCTGCCGGACAGCATCAGTGCGGCTGTGACGCCTCAGGGGTCGTCCCAGGGCGCTCAAGCTCAGGGAGCCTGAAGAGATGACCCGGACATTCAAGAGCATTGCCGTCGCCGCAGTCCTTCTCGCCGCGTTCTCGGTTTCGGACGTTTCGAAGTCCCGGGCCGCCAGCAAGGCGACCCCGCCGCCGCCGCAGGAATGGTCCTTCACGGGCGTCTTCGGCACCTTCGACCGCGCCCAGCTCCAACGCGGCTATCAGGTATATCGCGAGGTCTGCGCGGCCTGCCATTCCATGAAGCAGGTCTATTTCCGGCATCTGGTGGACATCGGCCTGTCGGAAAACGCCATCAAGGCGATCGCGGCCGAGTCCGAGGTGGCCGGCGAGCCCGACGAGGACGGCGAGCCCACGGAGCGCCCGGCCCAGCTATTCGACCGGCTTCCAAGCCCGTATGCCAACGATAACGAGGCGCGCTCGGCCAACAACGGCGCGCTGCCGCCCGATCTGTCGCTGATCGCGAAGTCGCGCGTCGGCGAAGCCGACTACATTCATGCGCTGATGACCGGGTATCTGGAGAAGGCGCCGGCGGGCGTCACCATGGGCGAGGGCATGAACTACAACACCTATTTCGCCGCCAATCAGATTGCCATGGCGCCGCCGCTGGCCGAAGACGGGGTCGAGTACGAAGACGGCACCAAGGCCAGCATCGATCAGCAGGCCCGCGACGTCGCCGCCTTCATGACCTGGGCGGCGGAGCCGGAGATGGAAGAGCGCAAGCGGATGGGGATCAAGGTGCTGTTGTTCCTGATCGTCCTGACCGCCATGCTCTACGCGGTGAAGCGCCGGGTCTGGTCCGACCTGCACTAAACGAAATCGGCCGCGGTGACCGCGACCGCCAAAATTCGGGAGAGGTGAGGGATGCGGCTGCTCCGTATTGTGGGCTTTCTGTCGGCCTTGTTCGCTTTCGCGGGCGCCGGTGACGCACTGGCGGAGGGAAAGCCCAAGGTCAGGTTCATCACCAGCCTCGGCGAATTCATTGTCGAATTGGAACCGGAAAAGGCGCCCGGGACGGTGGAGAATTTTCTCGGTTACGTCCGAGGCGGCCATTACACCGGCACCATTTTTCACCGGGTGATACCGGGCTTCGTCGTGCAGGGCGGCGGATTCAGCCGGGAATACCAGCGCCGCCGCACTGGCGCGCCGATCCGGAACGAGGCGGATACGGGCCTTTCCAATGAACGCGGCACCATCGCCATGGCGCGGACGTCCGATCCCCATTCGGCGACCGACCAGTTCTATATCAATATCAGGCTCAACAAGGGCCTCGACCACACCGCCAAAACCCGCAACGGCTGGGGCTATACGGCGTTTGGTCGGGTCATCGACGGAATGCGCATCATCAGCCGGATATCCCGGGTCGAGCGGGGGCCGGGCGGCCCGTTTCGCCAGGACGTGCCCCGGACTCCGGTGATCATCGAGAAGGCCGAAATCGTCAACTGACATTGGGCCCGATCGGGGCGGGGGAGACAGACATGACGGCACCAGGCACCCCTCCGGTTATCGGGATCATCGGCGGCAGCGGCCTCTACGAGATCGACGGCTTGGCCAACACCAGATGGGAGAAGATCGAGAGCCCGTTCGGGGAACCGTCGGATGAACTGCTGTTCGGCGAACTGGACGGATTGCGGCTGGTATTTCTGCCGCGCCACGGCCGCGGCCACCGCATTCCCCCCTCCGAGCTGAATTTTCGCGCCAACATCGACTGCCTGAAGCGGGCCGGCGTCACTGAAATTCTGTCCCTGTCGGCCTGCGGGTCGTTCAAGGAAGAGTTGCCGCCCGGCACCTTCGTGATCGTCGATCAGTTCATCGACCGGACGTTCGCGCGGGTGAAATCCTTCTTCGGTACCGGAATGGTCGCCCACATGGAGTTCGGCCATCCGGCCTGCGCCCGGCTGGGTGACGCGCTGGAGGAAAGCTGCAGGGCGCTGGACATCCCGATGCAACGGGGCGGCACCTATCTCGTCATGGAGGGTCCGCAATTCTCCACGCTCGCCGAGAGCGAGCTCTACCGGTCGTGGGGCTGCGACGTCATCGGCATGACCAATATGCCGGAAGCCAAGCTCGCCCGGGAGGCCGAACTCTGCTACGCCACCGTCGCCATGGTCACCGATTACGATTGCTGGCATCCGGACCACGACAACGTGACCGTCGACGGGATCATCGCTGTCTTGCTGGACAATGCCGATAAGGCCAAGTCGCTGGTCAGGGAGGTGGCGTCCCGGCTCGGCGGCCGGACCGGGAGCTGTCCCCACGGGCATCACACCGCTCTGGAGAACGCACTCATTACCGCGCCCGAGGCCCGCGATCCGGCGGTGCTCGCCAGGCTGGACGCGGTGGCGGGCCGGGTGCTGGGCGAATAGCCGATGAAGGTCTCCGGCACGCCGTACCGAACCATCTGGCTCGCCGACGACGCCGGGAACGGGATCGGCGCGGCCGAGATCATCGATCAGACCAGGCTGCCCCATCAATTCGCGACCGTGCGGCTGGAAACCGTCGAGGAAGCCGCGAAGGCGATCCGCGACATGCGGGTCCGGGGCGCGCCGCTGATCGGCGCGACGGCGGCCTACGGCATGGCGCTCGCCATGCGGGCCGATCCCTCGGACGAGAGCATGGACGCCGCCTACGATCTGCTGATGGCCGCCCGGCCGACGGCGGTCAATCTTCGCTGGGCCTGCAATGACCTGCGCGAAGTGCTGACCAATTTGCCCGCCGAACGGCGCATCGAGGCGGCCTATCGCCGGGCGGCGGAGATCTGCGACGAAGACGTGGAAATCTGTTCTTCCATCGGCGACCACGGCCTGCCGCTGATCCGCGAGGCCTGGGAGAGCCGCGGCAGGCCGAAGCAGGTGAACGTGCTCACCCACTGCAATGCCGGCTGGCTGGCGACGGTGGATTGGGGCACCGCGCTCGCCCCCATCTACAAGGCGCACGATGCCGGCATTCCGGTCCACGTCTGGGTCGACGAGACCCGGCCCCGCAACCAGGGCGCCAGCCTCACCGCGTGGGAATTGGGCCAGCACGGCGTGCCCCACACGGTGATCGTCGACAATGTGGGCGGCCACCTGATGCAGCACGGAATGGTCGATCTCTGCATCACCGGCACCGACCGGACCACGCGCACCGGCGACGTGTGCAACAAGATCGGCACCTACCTGAAGGCGCTGGCGGCCCACGACAACGGCGTGCCGTTCTA
>CAZUGT010000055.1:0-14214 GCA_964620095.1 uncultured Rhodospirillaceae bacterium
CGACGTGACGGGCCCTTTTGCCGATGACCACGCCGATTTCGTTCTCGTAGTCGAGCTGGTCCGACGCCCTGGGCTTCAGGATGACGCCGCCATTGGGCACGAAGCCGTTGAGGTAGCGCGGAAAGACGCTCGGATACTCCGGTACGCCGCCATCCTCCAGGACCTCGTGGTAGGCCCGGTAGTTGCGCCCGATGCAAAAAATCTTGCTGGGCGCGGTAACGGGGAACAGGTACTCGATGTCGTCGAGACCGACATCGGGCTCGCCATGGTCCGCCATGGGGGCAAGTTCCAGGAGCGCCTCTCCCTCGATCACGTCCCGCAGGTTGGTGAAACGGTCGGCCAGCCGGTCGGTGGCGTCGATGACGCCGCCGTCCTTGACGACGCCGTAGCGCGCCCTCCCGCCATGCCTGAAACTGACAAACTGCATGCGCCGCCCCCCGTTTGGCTTGAAAATCGGCCGCCTATACTGCAAGCAATTTTGCCCGCGCGAAACCCCCGCCTCTCCGCCGGCCGCGAAACCATGGGAAGTGGCCGTCTGGAGGACATCCTCATCCGGGCCGGGCGTCGTTACCCACCTATTCCCTCCCCCCTTCGAGGGGGAGGGTCAGGGAGGGGGGTGATATGAAATTCCCCCTCACCCAGCTACGGCTAAGCTCAGCTGCCGCTTCGCAAAGCCTCCGCATCCCTCTCCCTCCAGGGGAGAGGGGATAGGGGGCGAGGGAGTTTCGGTGGTGTCCCCTCTCCCCCTTCTTCCGGGGCAGAGGGTCAGGGTGAGGGCCTCATAAGAGGTGAGGGTGTCATCCCCCGGCGGCCTGCCGGCCCGCAAGCCCGTCGCCGCTAATCATCCGCCGATAGGGTCCCGCGGTTGATCTGATCCTGCTCCATGGATTCGAACAGCGCCTGGAAATTGCCTTCGCCGAATCCCTCGTCGCCTTTTCGCTGGATGATCTCGAAGAAGATCGGCCCGATGACGGTTTCGGTGAATATCTGAAGCAGGATTCCGCCGCCGTCGGTGGGCGCGCCGTCGATGAGGATGCCGTTTTCCTTCAGGCGGGCCACATCCTCGCCGTGGCCGGGCAGCCGCTCCTCCAGCATGTCGTAGTAGACGTCCGGCGGAGGATCCATGAAGCGGACGCCGCGCGCTTTCAGGCCTTCGACCGTCTCGTGGATGTCGCCGGTCGACAACGCGATGTGCTGGATGCCCTCGCCGTTGTAGGCCTCCAGATATTCGGCGATCTGGGATTTGTCGTCGGACGATTCGTTGATCGGGATTCTGATTTTGCCGCACGGACTGGTCATTGCCCGCGAACGCAATCCGGTCAGCTTCCCCTCGATATCGAAGAACCTGATCTCCTTGAAGTTGAACAGCCTTTCATAGAACCCGGCCCAGGTATCGAGGCGGCCCGTATAGACATTGTGGGTCACATGGTCGATCGCATTGAGGCCCATGCCGCGGGGGTTCCGTTCGGCTCCGTCAATCGGCACGAAATCCACATCGTAGATGGACCTGTCTCCGAAACGGTCGATCAGATACAGTTGACTGTCGCCAATGCCCTTGATCGCCGGAATATTGAGCTCCATGGGGCCGACCGCCACATGGTCCGGCCTGGCGCCCAGTTCGATCGCCCGATTGTGGGCGAAGGCCGCGTCCTCGACCCGGAAGGCCATGGCGCAGGCGGAGGGGCCGTGCACCCGGCCAAAGGATTGGGCGAAGCTGTCCGGTTCCGCATTGACGATGAAGTTGATGCCGCCCTGGCGATAGAGGGTCACATCTTTCGACCGGTGCCGCGCCACGGCCTCGAAGCCGATGGATTCGAACAGCGCGCCGAGCGCGGCGGTATCCGGGGCGGTATATTCGATGAACTCGAAACCGTCGGTCCCCATGGGGTTTATCGCGGTTCCGGCCTTGGCGGACGGGGATTTCCCGGCGGCGGACATGGAACACCTCCCTGAATGAGAATCAATCCTGGTCCAAATATAGTGTATTGAATGCGATATTTTCGTGCAAAATTACGATCATATTCCAAAACAATAGAAAAACATTGCACGAATCGGCGTTTTGTGCGCCGTATGCTGCGCTCACCGCCGGCCGGCCCGGATGATCCGGCGATCGGCGATCGGCGCCTCCGCGGCGGCCCGATCGCCTGGACGCGACGCAGGCCGTGACCCTGGCGGGAAATGCGGGTTAAGCTGATCCCTCGACTTGATCCCCCAAAGCCCACCCCTTGGGCGAAAGGCTCGGAATTGTCACAGGACTTCAGCGATATCCGGCATTCGGTACAGGCGCTGTGCCGGGAATTCGACAGCGCTTACTGGCAGCGTGTCGACCGCGACCGGGCCTACCCGGAGGAGTTCGTCGGCGCGATGACGCGGGCCGGCTTCCTCGCGGCGCTGATACCCGAGGAATTCGAGGGCAGCGGCCTGGGGCTCGGGGCCGCCGCGGCCATTCTCGAAGAAGTGCATCTTTCGGGCGGCAACGCCGCGGCGTGTCACGCGCAGATGTACATCATGGGCACCGTCCTGCGCCACGGTACGGCCGAACAGAAGAAAAAGTACCTGCCGGCCATCGCCCGCGGCGACATCAGGCTGCAGGCATTCGGGGTCACGGAACCCACCAGCGGCAGCGATTCCACCCGCATCCGGACCACCGCGCGCCGGGACGGCGGTCACTACGTCGTCGACGGCCAGAAGGTCTGGACCTCGCGGGCCGAGCATTCCGATCTCATGCTGCTGCTTGCCCGGACGGGCCCCCGCGAAAGCGACCAGAGCCGTCACGAGGGATTGTCCGTCTTCCTGGTCGATATTCGGGAGGCGCTGGGCAATGGCCTCGCGATCAAACCCATCCGCACCATGCTCAACCATGCGACCACCGAAGTGTTCTTCGACGGCTTGAGAATCCCCGCGGACAGCCTGGTCGGCGAGGAAGGCAGCGGGTTTCGCTACATTCTCGACGGCATGAACGCGGAACGGATCCTCATCGGCGCCGAGTGCATCGGCGATGCGCGCTGGTTCATCGGCAAGGCATCCGGCTATGCGAACGAACGCGAGGTGTTCGGCCGTCCCATCGGCCAGAACCAGGGGGTCCAGTTTCCCATCGCCCGCGCCTATGCCGCGGCGGAGGCGGCCGATCTGATGGTGCGGAAGGCGGCGGCGCTGTTCGACGAGGGGGAGCCGTGCGGCCCCGAGGCCAACATGGCCAAACTCCTCGCCTCGGAGGCGTCGTGGCAGGCGGCGGACATGTGCCTGCAGACCTTCGGCGGCTACGGCTTCGCCGAGGAGTACGATGTCGAGCGGAAGTTCCGGGAAACCCGCCTCTACCAGGTCGCGCCCCTTTCGACGAACCTCGTCCTGTCCTACCTGGCCGAGCACGTCCTCGGCCTGCCCAGGTCCTATTAGGGACGGGCCGGCGCCGGGCCCGGTTGCCGGCGGTGTTTCACGTGAAACAATTCGTGGCGAATGCCGCTACGGCGCTCCGCGATTGAGGTTTTGCCGCACCGGCGTGTAACATGCATGACGCACGGGGGACGGCAGCGTGTTCAATCTAATCGAGCGTGGGCAAGCGGTCGGCAAGGCGGAGTTCAACGCGGTTGCGTCGGAACTCCGCACGTCGCTGATTCTGACCCAGCAGGAACTCAGAAAAGCCGATTGCCCCGTCCTGATCATATTCGGCGGCGTCGACGGCGCCGGCAAGAGCGAGCTCGCCGGCCTGCTCAATGAATGGATGGACCCGCGCTGGATCGTCACCCGCGCCTACGGGCCCCGGACCCGGGACGAGAAATCCCGCCCCGAATTCTGGCGCTATTGGGTCGATATCCCGCCCAAGGGCCGGATCGGCATTTACCTCAGCGCGTGGTATTCCGAGCCCCTCGTGGACAGGGTCTACGGCCGTCTCAAGAAACGAAAATTCGAGCGCGGCCTCTCCCGCATCAACGAATTCGAGCGGTGTCTGGCCGACGACGGGGCTCTCATCCTCAAATTCTGGATGCACCTGGACAAGGCCCAGCAGAAACGCCGGCTCAGGAAATTGGAGAAGCAGCCCGCCCACCAATGGAAGATGGACAAACAGGACTGGCGGAATTGGGAGAACTATGACCGCTTCGTCGAGGTCGCCGAACGGATCATCGAACAGACCGATGCGCCGCACGCGCCATGGAGGCTGGTCGACGGCGGCGACGCCAGATACAGGTCCCTGGTGGTTCTCCGGACGGTCCGCCAGGCAATCGGCGATCACCTGGCCGGCCGGAAACAGCCGCCCCCGGCCGCCCGGCATCCGATCTCCGAAAACGGCCCGGAATTCAGCCCGGCAACGGCGGAGTCCCACGGCGGCCCGGCTTCACGGCCGCCGCTCGCGCAGGTGGATCTGGGCGCCTCGGTGGACCGGCCGGATTACGACAGGAAGCTGCGGGATCTTCGCCGCCGCCTGAACGAACTCTACCAACGCGCGAAAAAACAGGAGATAGCGTCGATGCTCGTGTTCGAGGGCTGGGATGCCGCCGGCAAGGGCGGGACCATCCGGCGCCTCACGGCGGCGCTGGACGCCCGCGATTACCGCATCCATCCCTTTTCCGCCCCCAACGACTGGGAGAAGTCGCACCACTATTTGTGGCGGTTTTGGCAGCGGATTCCCCGCGACGGCAAGTTCGCCATATTCGACCGGAGCTGGTACGGCCGTGTCATGGTGGAGCGGGTCGAGGGCTTCGCGTCCGAACCGGAGTGGAGCAGGGCGTTTCGGGAAATCCGGGAATTCGAGGACCAGATCGTCGACCACGGGGCCCTGCTGATGAAGTTCTGGCTTCACATCGATCCCGAGGAACAGGCCCGGCGATTCCGGAGCCGGGCCGAGACGCCGTACAAGAGCTGGAAGCTGACCGACGAGGACTGGCGCAACCGCGACCGCTGGCGCGAGTACGAGGCGGCGGTGAACGAGATGGTCACGCGGACCAGCACGGCGGCGGCGCCCTGGCAATTGGTGCCCTTCAACGACAAGCGGTACGGGCGCCTCGAGGTGCTGACCCGGCTCTGCGAGGCCATGGAGCGGAAGTTGGGTTGAGCCTCGCGCCGTTATTTGTCGGCTTCATGATTTTTCAGATTTATCGGGCCCGGCTATCATCCGCCGATGGGCAGGGGTGAGTCGGACTCTCTAACCGCTTGTAGCCTTCGGCGCTGACTTCGACAGCGGCGAAGACCCGACGAATGGCAGATTGTTGCCTGTCACAGCAACTAAATGACCCCCGACTTAATGGAAAAAAGTATTTGACGACATGAGATGATTCATATATGAATTAAGACGATTAATCTTATTTCACCAAAAGGAGAGTTCCTTTGAAAATTAGCGTAACCATAGACTTGGACACTCTCGTTCCGGCACAGAAACAGATTCTGATCGAATTGCTACAGGGCGAAGCCGAAGCGCTTGATGTTGAGAATTTGCCAACGTTGGACCAAGACGTGGAAACAGACGAAAATTTTGTCAGGTTCTCCGAAGTTCAGGCGCGCGATTTCCTGAAAGGTTGTAGCAAGAAGTCGCGTGCCGCGATTGATGCCATGACCAAGAAACGAGGTCGTTTCTTTCATCTAAAGGATGTAGCGGCAGCGCTCGATACTAAACCCGACGAATTGAGCCATACCATTTGGTCAGGTTTGACTCGCAGGACCCGAACCATCACCGGCAAAAAGTATTCCTATCTTATCGAATGGGATGAAGTGTATGACGACAACGAAGAAGAGAGCAACTGGCGCGGATGGCTGACTCCCGAGACGCGGGATGCCTTTCGGAAAGTATTGGACAAAAAGTGATGAGCGCCGTGCTGACGCAATTTGGCGAATCTGGCGTTGCGCTCAAATGTATCTGTGACGCCGATCCCCAATTTGCCGATTTCCTGGTGGGGCTGGATCGACCAGGCCTTCACTATGTATGCCTGATTGTGGCGCATGCCGAGCACAAAAAGAAATGGGCGGAAAATTGGTCCGAGTTGGGTCGCCTGCTTCGATTGCGTAAACGCAAATCCGTAATTCGGCTCATTTGTGGAAGTTGTCCAGCGGGAACAATCACCGCGCTCGGCAAAATGGGAAGGAGACCCTATGCCGGGGCGCGCTATATTGAGCTATTCTCTTTGCTAAGCAATCGCGAAACTTCCAAATATCTGCGACACGCGGCGTCAATTTCGCCTAGCCTGATTAGGCTACTCGCAACTAGCGACACACAAATCCGCCTTCCTTACCATACGCTCCGCTCTGCAAACCCTGAGAGCATTGAAACTTTCAATTTGGCGGTCGAATCGATCAAAGAATTGCGGCCGGAGTTGACTGATGATGATCTGGAGGCCTCATTAAAGAAAGGCTCTAGATCCGACGGATTTAGCTTGGCTTATTGGTTTGATCGGCTGATCAGCCGCGCGCCGTTTCCGCCACCTCCTTGGGCAGGGACGTCAGAATTAGTACCCCTACAATCCGCCGAAGAGATGAATTCGGCTTCCCGACGCTTCCGAAACTGCTTGAATTCGCAAAGCAACTTGGTGCTGGAAGGCGATAGCTACTTTTACGTCTGGCATGGGAGAGAAGAGGCCGTAGTCCAGCTCCGGCGAAGCCATAGGTTTGGCTGGGGCGTTTACGAAATCCTCGGAAAACGAAATAGAAATGTGTCGATCGGTACTAGGACAGAGATTCTTCGGACGCTCTCCAAATTTGGAATCACAAAGTGGCGTTCTTTGTCCGGTCTATTTGATCGACTAGTGATTGCCGATTGGTAGATGGCGCGAAATTGCACTAAGTCGTTGGAGCATAATGCCGGCAGGCTTCAAAATGGATACCTATAACTTTGGGACGAAATGAGATGGCTAGAAAAGACGGACCACCAAGCGGCGGGATGCGCTTCGGGTATGGGCAGGCACGAGAGGTAGGTATGAGTGGGTTTCACGTTCAAAAAAGTGTGGCGAAAACAAACCTTGATAGTCTCAAAGCATCAAACCCAGAGATAATGAAACGTGCGGAACAATTGGAGAATGAAGAGCCAAAACCAAATGCAACGACAATACTGACTATTATCGAAAACGAAGGGCTTAGGGGCGAGTTTCGTATGGAGTTTTATCGCGATGACGAGTGGAAGAAACGTGTCAGATGTCTCTACTCAGATAATCGCGAGGAGCTAGTCCAAGAGTTTGATTGGGGGTTTGGTCTGGGAATCTACAAACGAGGCTATCTAATGCGGTACGTCGGGCCCAGTTCCGAAGATTGGGTGGAAGCGGGAATTCTGCCGGAACAATCCGAAGAGGCGTCCCATTAATCCAATCATACGATCTCGAACTTGGGACCGGCCCCGACTGTTGAATCTAAGCTACCAATTCCTTCTCTAGCTCGTGGTTAGCGGACGACGCGAGCCAATTTCAGTTTCATCCAAGTCAGAAAATTGAATGGGAAGCTGACGGATTATTGCTAGTGAGCTTCGCAGCAGGTGGCGCTTTAGAGATGTCCTGGCCTCTGTACACTTGGGGAGATGAAGTTGAAGTGCTTGGACCGAGTGATTTTTGGCAGCATATCGGATACGAGGAGGACTAAATGGCAGCACCCAGGCCAACCATTGACGAAATAGTTAAGGCGTTTCATAGGGGAACTCGACGCGCGTTCAAATCTCATGGGGATTGGAGCGGCGGCGATTGGCTGAATGCCGCCCCTGAATACCTCCTAACCACCTACGTCGCGGAGAGCATAGGCAAACTGGAAGGCAGCCACTACGTGTCGCTCGAGTATTCCGCCAGTTCAACAATTGCCGAAGCAGGTGCGCGTGGCCGAGGTAAACTTCCGAGGGATATGAGACCTGATGGGCGTGTAGACCTCGTTATCTGGAATGGCAGGCTGCGTCCCACGGGTGTGATCGAAATTAAGAACCAGAACTTCGGCTTTAGCCACTTAAAGAAGGACGTATTGCGCATCGAAAGCATGCTAAAGCGAAATCCAAGCACATCAAATCGGAGACCGAGCCTGAAATTTGGCGCTATCGGCCTGTATCTGGATCGAGGCTCCACCCCCGGAGGCTCCTCTGCCCATGCCAATGTAAGCACAGCTTTAAAAAATCTCTCCGTCGCATTTCGGTATCAGACTCGCCTCGATTGGAAACCATATCGGTCAAAGGTCCACGGGGACAAAAACGACGCTTGGGCATCGTTTATTGCCGTCGCCCGACGCTAGTGGCCAATGTGACCGGCGTGTGACAGGCGATATCTCCCGCCGTAGGAGGCCAATCCCAAACCATCGAAAGGAAATGGCGCGCCCGACAGGATTCGAACCTGTGACCTTCGGCTTCGGAGGCCGACACTCTATCCAGCTGAGCTACGGGCGCCCAATGTCGCGGAGGGCGCGCACATTACCCGAAGCGCCTGGGGCCGTAAAGCGCCGGGCCGGCGCGCTCATACGGGTGTCTAGGCGGGAGGGCAGGCGGCCCGCCGGGTCGGCGATCCAGGCCGCGATATCCCTCCACACGGTTTCCGCCTGCAGATCGCGCAGCAGCATGTGATAGCCGTCCGGGTAGCGGATGATCCGTTGCACCGCCGAGGCGGAGTCCGGCAGCCGCTCGAAGACGCTCTCCATCGCTTCCTTCGGAACGATGTCGTCGTTGTCGCCGTAGAGCAGCAGCGTCGGCGCCCGGTAGCCGTCCGCCGAGGCGAACGCCCGGTCCATCAGGCCGACCAGTCCGTAAATGGCGTCGATCCGGGTTTCCTTTATGACCAGCGGATCGCGCCCCAACGCGCGAAGCATCTCCCTGTTGTCGGACGGATTGCGCTCTATGCCGCGTGCGGTGAGGGTGAGCCACGGGACCGAGTGGGCGCCGAGCCACAGGGCCCAGCGCTGGTAGAACGGCATCGTGGCGCGCCCCCAGACGGCGGGGGCGGCCAGGATGGTTCCCGTCGCCCCGGGGATCGGTTTCTCGGCCTGGGCCGCCATGACCACCGCACCCCCCATGCTCATGCCGAGGACGTAGAGCGGCGTATGGGGATAGCGCCGGCGCAGCAGTCCGGCGACCGTCCGGAGGTCATCGGTCATGGCCCGGGTCCCCGGCCACCGGCCGCGCACGGGCGCGTTCCCGAAACCGCGCTGGTCATAGGCGTAGACCTTGATGCCCGCGTCGCCGAAATGTCCGGCGGCGCGATCGATGAAGTTGCCGTAATCGTTGAACCCGTGGAGCGCCAGCATGACCGCCCGCCTGTCGCCCGTCGCCGGCCAGGACCGGAGCGGCAGGGCGGTTCCGTCCGCCATGACCGCATGGCTTTCCGTCAGCCGCGGCTCGTCCCTGGGCGGGCCCGGCAATTGGAACCGGGGGGCGCACGCGCCGAGCAGGAGAACCAGCAGAACCGCAACCGCCATGTATCCGGCCGTCCGCGCGCGCATATGGAAGGACAGGCGGCCAGACAGGCGGCCAGGCAGGCGGCCAAGAAGGCGGCGAGACAGGCGGGGACGCGGTTGAAACTCGGCCGTCATGGGGTATCATTCGCACGCCGATCAGGGGAGTGCACGCACTTGATTTGGCATTTGGCGGTCCGGCGCGGACCGCCGGCTCCCGGGAGGCGGCCGTGGATACCGACGATATGGAAAAACCCATCATGGTCACATCGGCCACAATCGCCTGCGACGGCGGCGGCGGGCCGCTGGGGCACCCCCGCGTCTTCCTGACCATGGATGATGACGGCCGGGTCGTCTGTCCCTATTGCAGCCGGACCTTCGTTCTTGCCGAGGGCGCCGAGAGCCCGGCGGGCCATTAGTGGCTGACGCAGGGGCAGCTTCCGTCAGGCATCTCTTCCTGGTCGACGGATCGGGGTTCATCTTCCGCGCCTTCTTCGCCAGGGGCGTCTCCAGCAGCGCCATGACCCGCTCGGACGGCACGCCGACCAACGCGGTCTATATCTACACGCGGATGCTGCGCAAGCTGGTCGACGATACGGAAGCCGATCATATCGCCGTCATATTCGATACCTCGCGCAAGAGCTTCCGCAACGAGATCTACGCCGACTACAAGGCTCACCGGCCGCCGCCGCCCGAGGATCTGATCCCGCAATTCCCATTGGTCCGGGAGGCGACCGAGGCGCTCAACGTGCCGGCCATCGAACTGCCGGGATACGAGGCGGACGACCTGATCGCGACCTATGCCCGCCAGGCGGCCGACGCGGGTGCCGAGGTCACCATCGTTTCGTCGGACAAGGATCTCATGCAGCTGGTCGATGACCGGATCACCATGTTCGACGCCATGAGGAATGTCCGCATCGGACGCGAACAGGTGATCGAGAAGTTCGGCGTCGGTCCCGAACGGGTCATCGACGTGCAGGCGCTGGCCGGCGATTCGACGGACAACGTGCCGGGCGTGCCGGGGATCGGCGTCAAGACGGCGGCGCAGCTGGTCGAGGAATATGGCGGGCTGGACGACATCCTGTCCCGCGCCGAAGAGATCAAGCAGCCCAAGCGGCGCCAATCCCTCATCGACGGCGCCGACGACGCCCGCATGTCCCGCGAACTGGTCACCCTGAAGACCGACGTTCCGGTCGAGGTGCCGTTGTCGGACCTCGCATTGCGGGAGCCGGACCCCGGCAAGTTCCTGGATTTCCTGGCGGCGCAGGAATTCAAGTCGCTGGTCAAGCAGTACGGGGGCGATCCGGACGCGATCCCGGACAAGAAGCCCCCAGAAAAATCCGAGGAAGAGTCCGAGGCAAAGTCCGAGGCTCCGGCGAAACAAACGCCGCCGTCGAAGAAAAAGCCGTCCAGGCCCTCCGAAATCGCCGACGGATACGAACTGGTTCAAACCGAGGACCGGCTCGAGGTCTGGATCAGGGAGGCGGCCCGGCAGGGGAGCTTCGCCGTCGACACGGAGACCACCTCGCTCGATTCCATGCAGGCGGACCTGGTCGGCATCTCCCTCTCCCTGGGGCCGAACAGGGCGTGCTACATCCCGGTCGCCCATGTGGCGGGCGAGGAGCAGGCCACCCTCGATCTGGATGGCGGCGAAAACCAGACCACGGAGAACGTGCCGCAGATTTCGCGGGACAAGGCGGTCGAGATGCTGAAGCCCCTGCTCGAGGACCCGGCGGTCCTCAAGGTCGGGCACAACATCAAGTACGACAATGAAATCTTCGCCCGCTACGGCGTCCATGTCGGACCGTTCGACGACACGATGATTCTGTCCTACGTGCTCGAGGGCGGCCTTCACGGCCACGGCATGGACGAGCTGGCGGAGCTGCATTTCTCCCACCAGACCATCAAGTTCAAGGACGTGGCCGGGTCGGGCAAGTCGCAGGTGACCTTCGACAAGGTGCCCCTCGACAAGGCGCTGGACTATGCGGCGGAAGACGCGGACATCACCGGCCGGCTCCATGGCCTGCTCCGCCCGAGGCTCGTCGCCGACCGCATGGTAAGCGTCTACGAGACCCTGGAAAGGCCCCTGATCGGCGTGCTGACCGATATGGAGCGCGCCGGCATCCGCGCCGACGCCAAGGTGTTGAAGAAGCTGTCCGCGGATTTCGAGAAGCGTCTCGGGGATTTGGAGACCGACATCCACAAGCTGGCGGGGCACGAATTCAATATCGGCTCCCCCAAGCAACTGGGCGAGATCCTGTTCGACGAAATGGGCCTCGAGGGCGGCAGGAAGACCAAGACCGGGGCCTACGGCACCGGCGCCGACGTGCTGGAAGGCCTCGCGGCCGAGGGCCACGATTTGCCCGCCCGGGTGCTCGACTGGCGGCAGCTCGCCAAGCTCAAGAGCACCTATACCGACACCCTGATCGAACAGATCAACCCGGAGACCGGCCGGGTGCACACCACCTACGGGCAGGCCGTCGCGTCCACCGGACGGCTCAGCTCGAACGACCCCAACCTCCAGAACATTCCCGTGCGGACCGAGGAGGGACGCAAGATCCGCCAGGCATTCGTGCCGTCGGACGGCTGCGTGCTGTTGAGCGCCGACTACTCGCAGATCGAGCTCAGGCTCCTGGCGCACGTGGCCGGGATCGACGTGCTGAAGGATGCCTTCACCGAAGGCATGGACATCCACGCCCTGACCGCCAGCCAGGTATTCGGCGTGCCCGTCGAGGGGATGGACCCGATGATCCGGCGTCAGGCCAAGGCGATCAATTTCGGGATCATCTACGGGATCTCGGCGTTCGGCCTCGCCCGCCAGCTTGCCATCCCCCGGGGCGACGCCAAGGCCTATATCGACGCCTACTTCGAGCGTTATCCCGGCATCAGGGACTATATGGACCGGACGAAGGAAATGGCCCGGGAGCAGGGCTACGTGACGACCCTGTTCGGCCGGAAATGCTACACGCCCGGCATCAAGGACGGCAATCCGTCGCACCGGAGCTTCGCCGAGCGGGCGGCCATCAACGCGCCCCTCCAGGGCGGCGCCGCCGACATCATCAAGCGGGCGATGATCCGAATGCCGGCGGCGCTGAAAAAGGCCGGGCTGGGCGCCAGGATGCTGCTGCAGGTGCACGACGAACTCATCTTCGACGTGCCCGAGAGCGAGGTCGACGCCACCGCCGAACTCGCCAAATCGGTCATGGAAGGGGTGGCGGCCCTCGACGTTCCCCTGACGGTGGACACCGGCTTCGGCGGGAACTGGGACGAAGCGCACTGAATTTGCCCGCCCATGCGGAAGGCTGTGCCGGCCGATTGGGGCAAAGTTAAGAAAACAGGCGGCCTTTCCGGCGGATTACATTTTCGTAACTCACGGCAAATTGTGTCGAATCGCCGGATTCGACCTGGAATAATTCAAGCCCGAGACTATTTATGAGGCGTAATCGACATCCGCCCAGCAGGAGACCGGGAAATGCTGATCAAATTCAGGAACGCATCCGACGCCCATGAATCGGAAGTGACGCCGAAGGAATTGTTCCTCAACCGGCGTTCCTTCATGGCGGCCGCCGCAGCGGCCGGGGGAACGGCGCTTCTGCCCGCATTTCCCAACGATGCCCGGGCGGCGTTCACGAACCTGACGAAGAATCCGAAGTTCCAGACGCTGGAAAAGCCGACGACCCTGGACGGAATCACCTCGCACAACAATTTCTATGAATTCGGCACCGGCAAGACCGATCCCAAGAAAAACGCCCATACGCTGAAGCCCCGGCCCTGGTCGGTGGAAATCGCCGGGCATGCGGCCAAGACCGGCACCTTCGATCTGGATGACATCCTGAAGCCCCACGGGTTGGAGGAGCGCATCTACCGGCTGCGCTGCGTCGAGGCCTGGTCCATGGTGATCCCGTGGGTCGGCTTCCCCCTCGGAGACCTGATCAAGCGGTTCGAGCCCACCTCGAAAGCGAAATATGTCGCCTTCGAGACGCTGGTCGACACGGAGCAGATGCCGAAGCAGAAACTCCCGATCCTGGATTGGCCCTACGTGGAAGGGCTGCGCATGGACGAGGCGATGCACCCGCTGACCATACTGGCGGTGGGCATCTATGGCGATGTCATGCCCAATCAGAACGGCGCGCCCATCCGCCTCGTGGTGCCGTGGAAGTACGGCTTCAAGAGCATCAAATCCGTCGTCAAGATCAATTTCGTCGAGAAAATGCCGCCGACGACCTGGAACATCCAGGCGCCGGGAGAATACGGCTTCTACTCCAACGTCAATCCAAACCGGGATCATCCCCGCTGGAGCCAGGGGCGCGAGCGGCGGATTACCGGCGAAGGCGGCTTCAAGGCGCTCATTGCCCCCAAGATCGAGACCAAGATGTTCAACGGCTATGACGACGTCGCGAGTCTCTACACCGGGATGGACCTGATCAGGAACTTCTAGGCGCCGCCCCATGGATACCAAGACGTCGCGGCGAATATTCAAGCCGCTGGTGTTCATTGCCAGCCTGCTGCCGTTCGCCTACCTGCTGTATGCGCTCTACTCCGACACGGTGCTCGGCACCAAGCTGCTGACCGACGATCCCGTCCAGAAATTCGACCGGGAACTGGGCGACTGGACGCTGATCTTCATCATCATCACCCTGACCGTGCGGCCCCTGGCCGACATCCTGAAAAGGCGGGAACTGATCGCCTATCGGCGCATGCTCGGGCTGTTCGCCTTCTTCTACGGCGTGCTGCACGTATCCAGCTATGTGGGGCTCAACCTGCAGCTCGACTTCGCCGAGTTCGTGAAGGACGTGGTGAAACGCCCGTTCATCACCGTCGGCATCATCGCCTTTACCGCCATGGCGGCGCTCGCCGCGACCTCCACCAAGGGCATGATCA
>CAZUGT010000056.1:0-6788 GCA_964620095.1 uncultured Rhodospirillaceae bacterium
GGATCACCTCCCCCCTGGAGGGGGAGGTGATCCAATCCGCTTATTCCCTCCCCCCATCGAGGGGGAGGGTCAGGGAGGGGGGGGATATAGGAATCTCTCACCCCGGGTCGCGGCTGAGGCCCTTCGCCGCCAGATCGGCGAGATATTTCCGCCACATCGCATCTTGGCGGACGCCGAACTCGTACAGCGTCTTCCACGAATAGATGCCCGTGTCGTGCAAATCGTCGAAGCTTATGCGGATGGCGTAGTTGCCCACCGCCTCGACCTCGACGATGCCCACGTGCCGGCGGCCCGGCACGGTCTGGCGCTCGGACGGGGAATGGCCCTGCACCTCGGCCGACGGCGAATGCACGCGCAGGAACTCGGCCGGCAGGGAAAACGAGCGGCCGTCGTCGAAGTCGATCTCGAGGGTCCGCTCGGCCTGCTTGACCCTGATTTCCGTCGGCTGCGGCGTGGACACGGGAGTCCCGGCCCCTAATCGCCGCCGTCGAGCTTCCGCGCCTCGTCGACCAGCATGATCGGAATGCCGTCCCGGATGGGATAGGCGAGGCCCGCCTGCTCGCTGATCAGTTCCTGGGCCCCGGCGTCGTAGCTGAGCGGGCCCTTGGTCAGCGGGCAGACCAGTATCTCCAGCAGCTTGGGGTCCACTTGGGCGGCGGTCATGGCAGGGCCTCCTGATCAGTGCCTGGATGCGGGGGCTTCGCCCTCGGCGCCCGACATGGCGAGGAGGGACATGAGCACGGCCGGAACATCCGGCATTTTCGGCGCCTCGAGCAGCGCCTGCTTCTCCGAAACGCCGAACGGGCACATCATGGCGAGCGACACGATGAGCGTCTCGTCGTCGGCGTTTTCCAGGGAATCCCAGTCGGTCTGCAGGCCGCGGCTCTCGAAGAACCGGCGCAGCAGCTGGAACAGCTCATCGCGGTCGAAATCGAAGCCGGGCTTTTCGGCGAGGTCGTCCCGGAAGGGCCCGTAGTCGGCGGCGATGCGGCGGTAGCCGTTTCGTCCCTCGATTTCGCCGGCGATGTTGAACCGGCAGATGCCCTTGAGGCTGATCAGGATGCGCGCATCGTCGGTCTCGGTGAAGGAGGTGATCCGGCCGGCGCAGCCGATGCCGAAGATGGGCGCGTCCCCGGCCACCGGATCGGGCTGGAATTCCAGGGGCTGGACCATGCCGATGATCCGCGCCTCCTTGAGGGCATCCAGCGCCATGGCCAGGTAGCGTTCCTCGAACAGGTTGAGGGGGAGCCGGCCATGGGGCAGCAGGAGCGCGCCCGGCAGCGGAAAGATGGGAATTTCCCGGGGCAGTCCCTCGAACGGATGCCCGAAGGGGTCGCCCGAACTCATGAGAACAGCACCGACGACAGCTTGCGGCGCCCCTCGACGGTCACCGGATCGGCGGGCCCGAGGGCCTCGAAGATCTCCAGCAGCTGGATGCGGGCCGCCTCGTCGTTCCAGGTCCGGTCCCGTCTGATGATCTCGACCAGTTCCTCTATGGCGTCCTCCGCCGCGCCGCCGCCGTATAGGGCGAGGGCGAGATCGAAGCGCGCCTGGTGGTCCGCGGGGTCGCCCGCCACCTTGGCGCGGAGTTCGGCGGTATCGCCGCTGGCGCTGCTTTTCTCGGACAGGTCCAGGCCGGCCTGGACGGCGCCGACCTCGGGCGAGCCTTTCACCGCGTCGTCGAGCCCGGCGAGATACTCCCGCGCGCGGCCGGTTTCGCCGGCGGCGATCAGGCACCTGGCGAGCCCCGCGGTGGCCCGCGCGTTCGCCGGATCGGCGCCCAGGACCTGGTTGAAGACTTGGGCGGCCTGTTCCGCCTCGCCCGCCTCCAGCGCCTCCTCGGCCTGGTCCAGGGCGTTGTCCAGCGGCGAGCCCCCTCCGCCGGTCAGTTTCTCGATGAACTGGCGGAGCTGGCTCTCGGGCAGCGCGCCGGTGAAGGCGTCCACCGGCCGGCCGTCGCGGAAGGCGTAGACCATGGGGATCGACTGGACGCGCAGCTGGGCGGCCAGTTCCTGGTTCTCGTCCACGTTGATCTTGACCAGCCTGACCGCGCCGCCGTACTCGGTGACGAGCTTCTCCAGGAGGGGGCCGAGCTGCTTGCAGGGGCCGCACCACGGCGCCCAAAAATCGACGATGACCGGCACCTGCTGCGAGGCCTCGATGACATCGGCGGCGAAACGCTCCGTATCGCTGTCCAGGACGGCGGCCGCGCCGCCGCCCGGTCCGCCGCCCGGTCCACTTGTGGCCGGTCCGTCCGCGCTCGCCGCCGTTCCGTCCGGATTGATGATCGTCGACATGTCTCGTGCTCTTATCCCAGCCAATGTTCCCGCATCGCCCCGAGTGTCGGCCCGTTCGCCGCGGACCGCCGTGGTGCGGCGGTCTTTAAACCGGGTTTGGCCGGGATTGTCCATGGGGTCGGCTATCGGCCCCTCGATCGCCGAGCGCCCCGATGTCGAGGATCGCCGGCTCGTAGCCCATTTCGCGGATGAACCGCAGCAGGCCAACCGGCGAGATGGCCGTCGTCGCGTCGTTGGTCAGCGGGTGGTAGTTGACGATTTCGTGGGCCAGCATCCGGGCGTCGAGCGCCACCGACAAGGGGGCGTCCTGGGACCCGTCCCGGGCGGCGACCTCCGCATTGATCAGGGCGAAGGGCGTCACGGCGCCCGGCGTCACGCCCAGCACCTCCATCAGCAGCTCCGGCTTGCCGAAGGAAAACCGGGCGGCGCCCAGCGCCTTCTGCAGCGCCTTGAGGTCGACCCGCGTGTCGTGAAGGGCGACGACCAGCCACAGCGCGCCCTTCTTGTCCTTGAGGAACAGGCTCTTGCAGTGCGCGCCCGGCAGCCCCTCGTGGAGATGGCGGCCGTCCTCGACGGTGAACAGGGGTTCGTGCCGGCGGGTGGCGGCCGGGATGCCGAGCTCGTCGAGCCGCCTCATCAGATCTTGTTCGGTGGCCGCCATCACGCCCCCGCACGGCAAGGATTTAGGGTCTGGGACACCGGCCGGGCCCCGTCGAGAAACTTCTGGCGCATAATGCGATCCCCCTCCTCCGGCTCTCCGGCGGTTCCGCGCCGCCGGACTTTAGACGGGCCAAGTACAACTTGCAAAGCGAGGCGCGTTTCGTATTATCGCCGCCTTCCAAAAGGATGCGGGCGTAGCTCAGGGGTAGAGCGCAACCTTGCCAAGGTTGAAGTCGTGGGTTCAAATCCCATCGCCCGCTCCATTTCTTCTCTAAATTCATCATGCTGGCCGAAGCGTTCGTTCGCGGCGGCCCGCTGTTTGAGATGGAGGTTTTCGACGAGGGCTGCCCGTTCCGGCGATGCAATCGGGACTGTCCCGCCGCACCGATCAGGATCACAGGCCGCCGTCTCTCCAATCGAGGTAGTAGATCAGGACGACCACTGCGAGCCCCACGCCGGCGATGATCCACTCCATTATCGAGACTCCCTTCCTTCTCGGAGCATACGTTTCCGGTTCCCGCGGTTGGGGCGATAGCAGGTCACGACCGTGTTGTCGTTCGCGACGACGAGCTTCAAGCCTTGCAACCGCTCCAGCGCCTGGATTTTGTGTTTCAGGCGGCGGATTTCCTTTCTTTGAGAGCGGTCCGCCGACTGCTCCAGCCGCCGTATCGCGCGTTGACAGCGGCATATCTCGCGTTGGGCATCCCGGCGTCCGAGAAAATAGACGCCGCCACCGGCTTCCGAGGCGTAACGGAAGTAGAGAGCGAAATCGCAATGGCGAAACCCGCGCTGTTGCATCCGCAATTCAGCGTGACGCGAGAGGATGAGGGCGGTCATCGGTCCGACTCCCCGCCGCCGGCTTCCGAGGGACCGAGATCGAGAGACATTAATTGTTCAAGGGGTTCCTTGACTTTCTCGGGAATTTGCTCCTCAAGCCATTCTTGCCGTTCCTTGAGCGCATCCTCGCCCAAGAGGTCTTCCGGAATAGAGTCGGCGCGCAGCCATCCTATCCGAAGCGCGAGGCTGAGCCTGTCATCTCCGCCGGTGAAGTCCTCGACGTCGCTGTTGCATATCTCGAAATGGGGGAAGTTCTTTAGAGGACCGCGATCTTCTATGTCCTCGCCGATTTCGACGATATCCGGTTCGTCTATCTTCTCGGCGAGAGCCCGCAGATAGTCGGCAAAGGGATTATGGAGGTCCGGCTCGTAGTACTCGTCCCAGTCGCCTCGCTCGACTAACTCTTCGGCGAACAAATCTCGTCGGTTGGCCGAATATTCTTCACTCGCCGCGGCGGCTTCGGCACGGCCAGCGGCTTGCCAGATTTTTCGATTCCCCAACCCCAAGCTCTTGAGGCGGTCTGCGGCTTCCTCGGCCTCCTTCGCTTTCTCGCGCCGCCAGACGAAACTGCCTTCCGCGAGCAGCACGAACATGAGCGGCGCCGCGTTGACGAGCGTGGTGAGGCCAAGGCCGTACCGCCTCTTGATCAGCGCATACGCCAGGCTGGCATTGGGTTGAAGCGCGGCGCTTACCTTCCTTCGCTGACCTTTCACGGCGTGCGCGCCTGCGGCCGCGTCGGGCAGGGGCAACTCGCCGGTGAGGACCCCCGGCTCGACGCCGAAAACCTTGGCGAGCTCGTTGACCGTTCTCTCTCGCCGCTTGGCCGGAGGTCCCGCCTCGCTCTCGAGCCGCGCGATCGTGCGTTCCGAAATTTTCGATTTCTCAGCCAAGCCGCTACGGGTAAGCCCCTTTTCATTGCGGAGCTGCTTCAGTCGTTTTGGGTCGATAGACATAACCGCCTCCATAGACATTGGAGGAATGATGGCACTTTAGAATATAGTTTATAAGATGACATATAAGGACAAATGACTTTGTTTGCTGCGATTAACATGCCATTTAGCGACACAAGGCGGTCGCGCCTGTGCTGTCCCCCGCCCCCCGGCCGCGAGGGGTTCCGCGCGCTTGATGCGGCGGTACGGCGACACTACCATCCGGGCCATAGGTTCCCGCCCCTTACCCGATCCAGGGTGCTGAAATGAGCAAGTATGATCCGCTGCAAACCTACCTCGCCCGGTACGAAGGCAGCCAATGCACCCTCGGTTTCGCGGAGATCGAACGCATCATAGGTGCGGCACTTCCTCGAAGTGCGCGGGAGTATCGGGAGTGGTGGGCGAATCAGGTGGATACGAGAAGCCACCCTCAGGCCGAGGCGTGGCAGAGCGCGGGTTGGGAGGTGCGTAGTGTTCAACTGGGACAGCGCACCGAGTTCGTCCGCCGCCGTTGATTCTCCAATGTTCGGGGTCGGAAGCCGGGGAGGCGACCATAACCGCCGCCGGCGTTTTCATTGACAACGCGATCTGCCAGCCATGACGCGGGTTGTGCTGTTTTTTGATGGCTGTTCGTGGCTTTGGCCTGTCTGTGGTTGGCTGACATTGTTGGCGCGCTTATTCTGTTGCGGTAATTTTCGGGATTGGTTTGATGAGGAATATTTGCGCTGCCGCCTTTTGTCTGTTGCTGATTGGATGCGAGGCTGTGCCGCCGTACATTGTTGACCTCCAACACGACAAGGTTGTTGTCGATCCTGGGGAGGACGACTACGGCAACCCGAATGATTTAGCTGCGGTTCTTGCCGAAGCGCAAAGAGGTTGTGCGGTTCATGGCCGTAAGGCCGTCCCGATCTCGGTTCGGTCGGAAGTGACTGGCTGGTACACCACTTCAAGACCCATTTATAACTATTCGACGGGCCAACAGATTGGTTCGGCGCCTGGAATTCGCATTCCCCTTACGGCTGATAGGCATCTGTTCGCATGTGTGGACTGAGACGGATCCGTCGGCGTTTTAAATTGACAACTTTCTGATGCGCACGCTTGCGAGCGTGATTGGCTGGATCGCGGCTCCCTGGCTAATGGTGCTGTTGTGGTTTATCGGCGGCCCTGTAATTCGGGAGAGTGTCGCTGATGGTTTCCGCATTGTGGTGATGTTTTTTGTTGTGGTGTTCGTGGTCGCCTTTTTCGGCATTGTACTGTCCGGCGTTTCCAATTGACGGTCGCTATCTTGCCCCCGATGGCGGATCGGGCGTAGTCTGGCCGTTCAGGCCGGATCGATAGGAGGCTGCGTCCATGCGCCCCGTCTGCCGCCCGTCCAACCTCTTGGCCCTTTTCGCGGTGCTGCTCGCCGCCGTGGCGCTGCTCGCCGCCGCGCCGGCCCACCGGGCGGCCGCCCAATGGGAGGGGCCCCCCGCCGACCGGGCCGAGCACTATTGGCGCCAGGGCTTCGTCCTGCATGCCCTCGGCGCCTATGGCTGCGCCATCGAGCGCTACCGCAAATCCATCGAGCTGCGCCCGAGCGCCGAGGGCCACACCTATCTCGGCTGGTCGCTGAGCTATCTCGGCAGGCTCGGCGAGGCCATCGCCGAATGCAAAAAGGCGATCGAGGTCGATCCCGGTTTCGGCAATCCCTACAACGACATCGGGGTCTACCTGATCCGGCTGGGGCGCGTCGAAGAGGCGATCCCGTGGCTCGAAAAGGCGCTCACCGCCGAACGCTACTGCTGCTACCAGTTCCCGAATTTCACCCTCGGCCAGATCAGGCTTGCCGGGGGCGACGTCGCGGGCGCGGTCAAGTTCTTCGAG
Source organism: uncultured Rhodospirillaceae bacterium (assembly GCA_964620095.1). Classification (GTDB taxonomy): domain Bacteria; phylum Pseudomonadota; class Alphaproteobacteria; order Rhodospirillales; family UBA2165; genus JAJDXO01. The sequence continues at coordinate 6,587 of CAZUGT010000056.1, forward strand.
CGCGCCCTCGAGCACGCCCCCGACTACGCCCCGGCCCGCGAGGCGCTGAAGGAAATCCGGAAAACCACCCTGTAGGGCCGGCCCGCGTCATCCCCCCCCTCACCCTAACCCTCTCCCCCCGCCGGGGGGAGAGGGGATAACACCGAGTTTCCCTCTCCCCCTTCTTCAGGGGGAGAGGGAAACTCGGTGTTATCCCCTCTCC
>CAZUGT010000057.1:0-1885 GCA_964620095.1 uncultured Rhodospirillaceae bacterium
CTCGGCCTCTTCGGGCCTATACCAGGCCCGCTCACGCTGATGGGATTCGGGGTAATCGTCGGCCTGGTGGACGACCTCCATGGGATAGACCCTGACCCGGCAAGTGTCGCCGCCCTTTTCGGCGCGCTTGGTATAGACGTAGGAACCGATGGAGCGCCGGCCGATGACGCCTGTCAGCCCCGCCTCCTCGAACGCTTCGAAACGCGCCGTCTCGCGCGCCGTCAGCCCCGGTACGGTGTGCCCCTTGGGGACGATCCACCGGCGCGAGGTGCGCGACGTGACCAGCATGCATTCCACATCGCCATCCACAATCCGGTACGGCAGGACGCCCACCTGACTTACCAGGGCGAGATTGAGCATTGTCCCGCCCTCCCCTCGTATCGGGCCGTTTTCATCATCGATTCGCTCATTTCAGGCATGGGCCGGACCCCCCCCCGCAAATTCCATGCAAATCCGGGTCGCGCTCGATCTCAATCGACCCGCCTCGAAACCGTTGACCACAGCCAAATATCAGCCATGTCGTTAAAAGGACATTAAACCGTAACATTTCTGTTGACTCCAACGCCAGCGCGGGCGAAACGGGCCGGGTCGGCGCCCGGGCCGGCCGTCTACAAAGGGACCCTATGAGTCTGTCTCCCGAACCTCCCGATTCCGGCCTCACCAAGAAAACCACCATCGATAAGGACCTCAAGCGGATCGTCCAGCTTGAGAAGGCCGCCAGCCGAATATCCCAGCGCAACCTGAATCTGGGCTTCGGGCTGCTGTTCCTGCTCGGCGTCTGGATCTTCACCTACTTCCAGGCGGGCGCCGGCGACAGCTATTCGGTGATCGCCATCGCCGCCATCATCGGCGGCTATATGGCGATGAATATCGGCGCCAACGACGTCGCCAACAATGTCGGCCCGGCGGTGGGCTCCAAGGCGCTGACGCTGGTCGGCGCTCTCGTCATCGCCGCCATCTTCGAAGCGGCGGGCGCATTGATCGCCGGCGGTGACGTGGTCACCACCATTTCCAAGAACATCATCAACACCGAGGCCATCGCCGACCGTTCGACATTCGTCTGGGCGATGATGGCGGCCCTTCTCTCGGCCGCGGTCTGGGTCAACCTCGCGACCTATCTGAGCGCGCCGGTCTCCACCACCCATTCCATCGTCGGCGGCGTCATGGGCGCCGGAATAGCCGCCGCCGGAATGGCGTCGGTCAACTGGGTCGTCATGGCCCAGATCGCCGCAAGCTGGGTCATCTCGCCGGTGCTGGGCGGGATCGTCGCCGCCATGTTCCTGGGCTTCGTCAAGTTCGCCGTGCTTTACCGGGAAGACAAGATATCGGCAGCCAAGAGATGGGTGCCTGTCCTGGTCGGCATCATGGCCTGCGCGTTCTCGGTCTATCTGGTGATGAAGGGCCTGAAACGGATATGGAAGCCGGAGGCCGAGGTCGTGGCGGCCATCGGCGCCGCCGCCTTTGCCGCCACCTATTTTCTGGTCAAGGTGCGGGTGGCGCGGGCCGCGGTGCATCTGGAAAACCGGCGCAAGTCGGTCGGCGACCTGTTCACGGTGCCACTGATTTTCGCCGCGGCACTGCTCTCGTTTGCTCACGGCTCGAACGACGTCGCCAACGCGGTCGGGCCGCTCGCGGCCATCGTCAGCGCGGTCAGCGGCGGCGAAGTGGGCGCCAAGGTCACCCTGCCCCTCTGGGTGCTGGCCATCGGCGCGGTCGGTATCTCGATCGGCCTGTTGCTGTTCGGGCCCAAGATCATCGAGATCGTCGGTGAGAAAATCACCAAACTCGACCGGGTGCGCGCCTTCTGCGTCGCCTTGTCGGCCGCCATCACGGTGATCGTCGCCTCCACCCTGGGCCTGCCCGTCAGTTCGACCCACATCGCGGT
>CAZUGT010000058.1:0-11241 GCA_964620095.1 uncultured Rhodospirillaceae bacterium
CCAGCTATGTGGGGCTCAACCTGCAGCTCGACTTCGCCGAGTTCGTGAAGGACGTGGTGAAACGCCCGTTCATCACCGTCGGCATCATCGCCTTTACCGCCATGGCGGCGCTCGCCGCGACCTCCACCAAGGGCATGATCAGGCGCATGGGAGGAAGGGCGTGGACCCGTCTTCACTGGCTGATCTATCCCATCGCCGTTTTGGGCGTCGTGCATTTCTACATGATGATCCGCGCGGACTTTTCCAGGCCGGTCATCTACGGCAGCATTATTTTCGTTCTCCTGGCCTACCGCTACGTGGTCAAGCGGCGGCGGGACGGAAAACGCAAGCGCCGGGAAACGGAAACCGCGGCCGCCTGACCCGGTCGCAACTTTCGGAGAGACCGCGGGTTCCGGCCCCGTTAGGGTTGGGCACTTCTAACGCACCCCTGCTGGACCACCCCCCATGTCGGCCCCTCTCAACGCCAAGATCTGGTTGCTGCTCGTTACGCTCTCCGTACTTTGGGGCGGGTCGTTCTTCTTCGTCGAGGTAGCGGTTCCCGAGCTTCCGACCCTTACGATCGTCTTTCTGCGGGTAGGCATGGCGGCCCTTGTCCTGCACGTGGTGATGACGGCATTCGGCAAGCCGATGAAAATCTCCCTGCCCCTTGCTTCGGCCTACTTGGGGATGGCGATCCTGAACAACATCGTCCCGTTTTCATTGATCGCCTGGGGGCAGATTCACATTTCGAGCGTTCTTGCCTCGGTGCTCAATGCAACGACCCCTCTGTTCACGATAGTCGTCGCCCATTTGCTGACCCGCGACGAAAAACTGACCGTACGGGGGATGCTGGGCCTGGTCACCGGATTCGTCGGGGTCGTTGTTATCCTGTCGCCCGAAATCGGCGCGTTGGGCGGCGGAACCTGGGGGCAGCTGGCGGTTCTCGGCGCGGCAATCAGCTACGCCTTTGCCGGGGTCTTCGGGAAACGATTTGCCCGGCTGGGTGCGGGCCCGTTCGATGCCGCGGCAGGCCAGCTGACGGCGTCGGCCGTCGTGCTCGCCGTTGTCGCGGCTATTGTCGAGGAGCCCTGGACCTTGCCGGTACCGAGCGGGGCGGTGTGGGCGTCGATCATCGGTCTCGCCGTGTTGTCCACCAGTCTCGCCTACACGATTTATTTCAAAATCCTGTCCGAAGCCGGCGCAACGAACCTGCTGATGGTCACCTTTCTGATCCCGGTCAGCGCCATCGTGCTGGGCGTAGCGGTCCTGGGTGAAACCCTGGACGTCCGGCAGATTGCGGGTACGGCCCTGATCATGACGGGCCTTGGCATTATCGACGGGCGTCTTTGGGTCCGGATCAGAGAGACTTGGACCTAGCTGGCGAGATCGGCTCTAGCCCCCGAACATCTTTTTCAAATTATCCATCCCCGCCTGGTAGACGTCCTGAACCGCCTTCGTCGCATCGGCGCCGCCCTGGGCCGGTTCGAACTCACCGGACCATTCCACGTCGGCGCCGCCGCTTTCATTCGGCGTGACCTTCAGGGTCGCGGAATAATTGATCACCGGCAGCGGCGAGGAAACGACGGAATAGGTGTAGGTCAGCTCCTCGTCGTCGCGGGCGACCAGTTTTTCGACGATTTCACCGCCGCCCATCAGCGTTATCCGCCGGACGGTGCCGCCGTCCTCCAGCTCGCTGGATTCCATGGCGGGATGCCAGGACGGCAGGGCATTGAAATTGCCGATTGCCTCCCAAACCTGTTTGGCGTCCACCGGCAGCGTCGTTTTCATACTGACATTTGCCATGACCGGGCCTCCCAAATCAGCCTGCGACCCGCCACACCTCGGGCGCCGCGTCGAGCCGCTGTATCAAGGCCTGGCGCTGGGTCTCCATCTCGTCCGGGAGGGCGCCGTCGAAGCTGTCGAAGAGTTCCTTCTGCGCTTCCGCCTCGGCGCGGCCCGCCGCGGTATCGATGTCCATGATGCTGGCGAACGTATCGGCGCCGAAGTCCAGGCCTTTCCAGTTCAAGTCCTGGTGCCGCGGCATGAAGCCGAACGGGCTCTCGACCGCATCCGCCTTGCCGTTCACCCGGCCGATGATCCACTGCAGGACCCGCAGATTTTCGCCGAAGCCCGGCCAGACAAAGCCGCCGTTCTCATCCTTGCGGAACCAGTTGACCCGAAAGATGGGCGGCGGGTCGGCGAGTTTGCCGCCGAGATCCAGCCAGTGCCGCCAGTAATCGGCCATGTTGTAGCCGCAGAACGGCAGCATCGCCATCGGGTCCCGGCGGACCGCCGCTTGATCGACCGCGGCGGCGGTCGCTTCCGACCCCATGGTCGCCGCCATATAGACACCATGCCGCCAGTCGGTCGACTGATAGACCAAGGGGAAGGTGTGGCTGAGGCGCCCGCCGAAAATGAACGCGCTGATCGGCACGCCGTTGGGGTCCTCCCAATCGTCCGAATAGGTCGGGCACTGGGTGGTCGGGCACGTGAAGCGGGCATTGGGGTGGGCCGCCTTGTCCCCCGACGACGGCGTCCAGTCGTTGCCGCGCCAGTCGATCAGATGATCCGGCGGCGGATCGTCATGACCTTCCCACCACACATCGCCGTCATCGGTCAGCGCGACATTGGTGAAAATGGTGTCCCGCTCCATCATCTTGACGGCGTTCGGATTGGTCTTCGAAGAGGTGCCGGGGACGACGCCGAAATATCCGGCTTCCGGATTGATGGCATGGAGGCGGCCGTCTTCGCCGGGCTTGATCCACGCGATATCGTCGCCGACGGTCGAAACCTTCCAGCCGTCGAAGCCCTCCGGCGGAATAATCATCGCCAGGTTCGTCTTGCCGCAGGCGCTCGGGAAGGCGGCGGCGACATAGGTCTTTTCGCCTTCGGGACTCTCGAGGCCCAAAATCAGCATGTGTTCGGCGAGCCAGCCTTCGTCCCGCGCCATGACCGAGGCGATGCGGAGCGAGAAGCACTTCTTTCCAAGGAGGGCATTGCCGCCATAGCCGGACCCGTAGGACCAGATGGCCCGCTCTTCGGGATACTGGACGATGTATTTGGTCTCGTTGCACGGCCACGGCACGTCTTCCCGTCCGTCCTCGAGAGGCGCGCCGACGGAATGCATGCACGGCACGAACTCGCCGTCGCCGAGAGCGTCCAGCGCTTCCTGACCCATCCGCGTCATGATCTTCATGCTCGCCGCGACATAGGGCGAATCGGTGAGCTGCACCCCGATATGCGAGATGTGGGAGCCGATGGGACCCATGGAGAAGGGGATGACGTACATGGTCCGGCCGCGCATGGCGCCGTCGAAGAGACCGTTCATGGTCTCCTTCATCTCCGCCGGATCGACCCAATTGTTGGTCGGGCCCGCATCTTCCTGCTTCCTGGAGCAAACGAACGTCCGGTGCTCGACCCGCGCGACATCGTCCGGGTCGGACCGCGCCAGGTAGGAATTGGGCCGCTTCTCTTCGCTGAGTTTCATCAGCGTACCCGACGCCAGCATCTGATCGATGAGCTGCCGATACTCCTCCTCGGAGCCGTCGCACCACTGAACCCGGTCGGGCCGGCAAAGCCCGGCCATCTCCTCCACCCAAGCCATGAGTTTCGTGTTGGTGGTCCGGTTGGTGCCGGTAGCGGTCATATTTTTCTCCCGTATGCCCTTTCGGGGCAGCCGCCTTTGGGGCGGCCGGTCGTGTTCTGGGGGTGGGCTGCTTGCTGATCCAATGCCGGTCGTTCGCAAAAAACTGTAGCGCCGCGCCTGGACACAAGCAACCGGTTCATGGCCGGTGCGGGCGCACTCAGCCGGATTTTTTGCGGGCCTCTTTTGCGAGCGCGACAAGGACCGCCCGGCATGTCTCGGCGCTGTCCGCGGGAGCGCCGAAATCAAGGCGGTGGATGGTGTGTCCGCACCTGAGGTCCAGCCCGTCCGGGTCGATCCCGATCATCGACCAGTGCTTTCCCCGCCGGCCCAGGAGGACCGTGCCGTAAAGCCGGAGCGCTTCCGGGTGATCGGCGTTCATGTGTTCGAGAATACCGGCCTCGGCCTTGGCGATGTCGCGCGCCGCTTTTCCGTTTGCCGTCAGTTTCTTTCCATCGGCCCAATAGGCGCGTGCAAACCCGCCGACGAAATGGGCGCGCTCGATGTCCAGCTGAAAGAAGCCGAAATCGGCGAAATCCGCATACGACGAAGCATCCGGATTATAGCGCAGGTAGCGCGCGGCCTTCCGCGGATCGTCTTCCCTTCGGAGCCGGCCGAACAAGGTGACCCGGGCGCCGGTCTGGGGATTGCGGGCGCCGGCGGTCCCGTCGAGAAAAATCGAGACCCGCCCGTCGGCCTGGAGATTCCGGGTGTGGGCCGACAGTTCGGACAGCAGGAGTATCGGCGAGCCGTCGCCGGCCGGTGCGATGCCGACCAGCGACGTCATCGGCCAGCCCTTGGGCTCCCGCGCGTTCGTGCCGAGGACGGCCTTGCGGCAGCGCCGCATCATGCCCTGGATCTCCCGGAGGGGTCCGGGGTCCGCTTCGGTTCGAATTGCCATAATTTCCGTGTCTTATCCCCCTGAAATCACGGGAGAAATTACGATAGACCTCCCGCCGTGCCATAATTGGACTATATTTTTGCCATAATTCCGCCGTCAATTGGACGCCGTTGTACGGTGCGCCGGGCCGCGTTCCCGGATCCGCGCGCGTCCGATCAAGGATAACTGGCGGGTAAGAGGGCCGGCATGACTCAATCGATTGTTCTGGTCGATGACGACCGCAATATTTTGACCTCCGTGGCGATGGCGCTCGAGACCGAGGGGTTCGAGGTCAAATCCTACTCCGATTCGGTACAGGCGCTTCATGGGCTGAGAACCGCGCCGCCCGATCTGGTGGTGCTCGACATCAAAATGCCGCGCCTGGACGGCATGGAGCTGCTGTCCAAGCTTCGCGAACGCTCCGGCGTGCCGGTCATTTTTCTCACCTCCAAGGAAGACGAGATCGATGAGGTGCTGGGTCTCCGCATGGGGGCCGACGATTATATCAAGAAGCCGTTCTCCCAACGCCTCTTGATCGAACGCATCCGGGCGCTGCTGCGCCGGCAGGACGGGCCGGACGACGAGAACTCGCCCAAGCCCCGGGACGAGACGATCAAGCGCGGGGACCTTATCCTCGACGGCGCCCGTCACCGGTGCTCGTGGCGCGGAACGCCGGTCGACCTGACGGTCACCGAGTTCCTGTTGCTCCAATCGCTGGCCGCCCGGCCGGGACACGTCAAAAACCGGGAACAGCTGATCGACGCGGCGTATGGTGACCATATTTACGTCGACGACCGGACGATCGACAGCCATGTCAAGCGGCTTCGGAAGAAGTTCCGGACCATCGATGAAGACTTCCAGGCCATCGAAACGCTGTATGGTGTGGGGTACCGTTACAACGACGGCCGGACCGCGAAGGAGTAGGCCAACACCACCAACTGGATCGGACGAGTGGATCGGGGGGCGCACCAAAACAGTCATCGGCGGGGCCGCGCGCGGCGCAGGGGCCGGTTTTCGCCCATCACCCGGCGAATTCTCGCGGTCAATGTTTTTGCGCTTGCCGTACTGGTGAGCGGATTGCTGTACGTGGGCCAGTATCGTGAAGGACTGATCCGAACGGAAATCGCCGCGTTGACGACCCAGGCCGATCTGATTGCCGCCGCGCTCGGCGAGGCGGCGGTGAGCGACGAGAACTCGGAAAACCCGGTTCTGGCCGAGGACGTGGCGAGACAAATAGTCCGCCGTCTCGCAGCCACATCCCGGACACGGGCGCAACTGATCGATACCCAGGGACGGGTGGTCAGCGACAGCCAGTTTCTTGTCGGCCCCGGCGGCACCGTGCGGATCGATGAATTGCCGCCGCCGGGCGACGGGGAAGGGCTGGGAGGCTTTGTGCTGGGTGCTTATGAGCGTGCGGCGAGATGGTTCCGCGGCGCATCCGGGCGCGGACCCGGTCCCGACGATGCGGGCGCCGGTTCCCAGCGTTCCGAAACCCGCCTGGCGCTCGCCGGCGAACACGGCAGCGGCGTCCAAATCGGCCCCGATGGCGAAATGATCATCAGCGTCGCGGCGCCGGTTCAGCGATACAAGCGGGTGTTGGGCGCGCTCCTGCTGTTTCGGGATTCCCGGGAAATCGACGAGGCGGTGTTTCAGGTCCGGATGGATATATTGAAGGTGTTCGGTGTCGCCCTGTTGATTACGGTCCTGTTGTCGGTCTACCTGGCGGGCACCATCGCCCGGCCGTTGCGGCGGCTGTCGCTGGCTGCCGACCGGGTCCGGCATGGCCTCTCCCGGCAGTACCGCCTGCCCGATCTTTCCGGCCGCGAAGACGAGATCGGAGATCTCGGCTGGGCCCTTCGGGAAATGACCGAGGCGCTGTGGAACCGGATGGATGCCATCGAGGGTTTTGCCGCCGACGTGGCCCACGAAATAAAGAACCCGCTTACCTCGCTCAGAAGCGCGGTCGAAACGGCGGCCCGCGTCTCCGACCCGGAACAGCAGCGGAAGTTGATGGCAATCATCCAGGACGACGTGTCCAGGCTGGACCGGTTGATCACCGACATCTCCGACGCATCCCGCCTGGATGCGGAGTTGTCCCGGGCCGAAATGGCAACCGTCGATATCGCCGGCCTGGTGACAACCCTGAAGGATGCCTATGGCGCGACCGCGGAGGAGCAGAAGATCGGTCTCGTCCTGGACGCCGAGGACGATCTGCCCTGTTTGGTATCCGGTTTGGAGGATCGTCTCGTTCAGGTGTTTCGCAACCTGATCGGCAACGCCCTGAGTTTCAGTCCGGAGGGCGGCCGGATAACCCTTCGCATCCGGCGGCGTGACGACGATGTCCGGGTGCTGGTCGAGGACCATGGACCCGGAATCCCGAAGGGGGCGGAAGAGCAGATATTCGAACGCTTCTATCAGGAGCGGCCGGCGTCCGAGAAGTTCGGGACTCACTCCGGTCTGGGGCTCAGCATTTCCAAGCAAATCGTCGAGGCGCACGGCGGCTCGATTCGTGCCGAGAACTATGAGGACTTTTCCGCCGGATGCACCGGGGCGCGGTTCGTCGTCGAGCTGCCTCTCGGCCCCATTGACACGCCGAACCCCTGAGCATTTAGTCCTGCCATGGATCATATTCACGCCACTGCGGTTTCCATCGATGGTCACGGCGTTCTGATTACCGGACCGTCGGGCGCCGGAAAGTCGGACCTCGCACTGCGCCTGATCGACCGTGGCGCCAAGCTGGTCGCCGACGACCGGGTCGTGACCCGCGTGACTTCCGGCTCGGTGAGCCTGAGCGCACCGGCCAATCTCGCCGGCCTGTTGGAAGTTCACGGTATTGGAATCGTCAAACTGGACCATCGTCCCCGGGCGCCATTGAGCCTGGTGGTCGAACTGGCCGGCCGCGATGCCGTCGAGCGGCTGCCTGAAGACCCGGCGACGGAAATCCTGGGACACCGAATCGCGCGCGTCCGACTGCACGCGTTCGATATTGCCGTGGCGGAGAAGGTCGAGTTGGCGGTCAGGATAGCCGCAGGCGCCGCCAACCGTCTGGACGAGCGGGCATTGCTCGCACCCTCGAAGGCGCGGCCGTGACCGGGGCTCCCGCGAAACCCGCCTCGTCCGCCCGGCTGGTCCTGGTTACCGGAATGTCGGGCGCCGGGAAGACGTCCGTCCTGAAAGCCTTCGAAGATCTCGACTACGAAGCCGTCGACAATGTTCCGCTGCCTCTGCTGGGGAGCCTGGTTCTGTCGGCGCAGCCGGGACTGACCGGCTCCGGGTTCGAGCGGCCTATCGCGGTTGGCGTCGACATCCGGACGCGCGGGTTCGGCGTGGATGCCTTCCTGACCCAATTCGATGAACTGGCCGGCACCGGGTCCGTCCAAGTGGAAATCCTGTTTGTCGATTGTGACGACGAGGAACTCAGGCGCCGCTATGAGATCACCCGGCACCGTCATCCGCTGGCCATGGACCGGCCGATTGCCGATGGCATCGCGCATGAAAGACGGGTCGTCTCGCGGCTTCGCGACCGGGCTCATCACGTCATCGATACCACCGGCATGGCGCCCGGCGAGCTCAAGCAATTGCTCGAGGCTCATTTTTCGCCGGGCGGCGACAGCGGCCTCAATATTTTCGTGAGGTCGTTTTCCTATCGGCGGGGCTTGCCGCGGGATGCGGATCTCGTCTTCGACGTGCGGTTTCTCGCAAACCCCCATTACGATCCCGAGCTGCGGCCGCAAACCGGTCGGGACGAAGCCGTCGGGGCGTACATAGCCGGGGATCCGGCATTCGGGAGTTTTTGGGCCGGACTGACCAATCTGCTCCAGCCGCTCTTGCCGTCCTACAAGGCGGAGGGAAAAAGCTATTTGACCATCGCGATAGGCTGCACGGGCGGCCGGCACCGCTCGGTCTACGCGGCCGAACGGCTGGGCGGGTGGTTTGACAGCCTGGGCGAGAAGGTTCAGGTTCGCCATCGTGATCTGGGGCTGGCTGATCCACCGGTTCCGGCAAAAGAGGAATCTCGATGATCGGATTGGTTCTGGTTACCCACGGCCATTTGGCTGACGAGCTCATCGGTGCGTTGGAACACGTCGTTGGCCCTCAGCCGCAAGTCGCTTCGGTCTGCATAGGGCCGGACGACGACATGGAGCGCCGCCGCGCCGATATCGTGAACAGCGTTCAGGAAACGGACAGCGGGCAAGGCGTCGTTGTTCTCACCGACATGTTCGGCGGCACGCCGTCGAATTTGGCTATCTCCATCATGGAACGCGCGAACATCGAGGTGATCGCCGGGGTCAATCTGCCGATGCTGGTCAAGCTGGCCAGCGTCCGGGACACGCTTGGACTCGGCGAGGCGGTGGCCAAGGCCCAGGAGGCGGGCCGGAAGTACATCAACGTTGCTTCCCAATTGCTGGCCAAGGAGGCCGACTAGCCCAATCCGGTAGGGCTTCAGCCGCCATGCCCCGATCGATCCTCACCATCTGCAATTCGCGCGGTCTGCACGCCCGGGCAGCGGCGAAGTTCGTCAAACTGGTCTCCGGGTTCGATGCCGAGGTCGCCGTTTCCAAGGACGGGACGACGGTTCTCGGCACCTCGATCATGGGTTTGATGATGCTGGCGGCGGCGCCCGGCATGCGGATCGAGGTGACGGCCTCGGGCCCGGAGGGAGACCAGGCCATGGCCGCTATCACCGAACTGGTCGAGGCCGGGTTCGAAGAAGAGGACGGATGATCCTCGGCTGATCCGGGGTCGTCGAAACCGCCGTACCGACCCCTGCATCGGGCAGTGTGGGACAAGTGGGACGGAAGCGGGGTTATTCCTTGCTTGGCCAAATGGCTGCTGCTATCCCTGCCGCCCTTGATTTACGGACTTCCCGGAGAAGACGGATGGGCGCCGCGAACGACTACAAAGTTGCCGACATGGACCTGGCCGAATGGGGCCGCAAGGAAATCGCCATCGCCGAGACGGAGATGCCCGGTCTGATGGCGGTGCGCGAGGAATATGCCGGCAAGAAGCCGTTGGCGGGCGCCCGCATCGCCGGATGCCTCCATATGACCATTCAGACGGCCGTGTTGATTGAAACGCTGATCGACCTCGGCGCGGAAATCCGCTGGAGTTCGTGCAACATCTTCTCCACCCAGGATCAGGCCGCCGCGGCCATCGCCGCCGAAAATATTCCGGTCTTCGCCTGGAAGGGGGAGACCGAGGAAGAGTTCTGGTGGTGTATCGATCAAACCATCGAGGGACCTGATGGCTGGGTACCCAACTTGATATTGGATGACGGCGGCGACCTCACGGCGGTCATGCACGAGAAGCACAAGGACAAGATGGCCGGCGTCAAGGGACTGTCCGAGGAAACCACCACCGGCGTTCACCGCCTCTACGAGATGGAGAAGGAAGGCTCGCTGATGGTGCCGGCCTTCAACGTCAACGATTCGGTGACCAAGTCGAAATTCGACAATCTCTATGGCTGCCGGGAGAGCCTAGTCGACGGTATCAAGCGGGCAACCGATGTGATGCTGGCCGGCAAGGTCGCCGTGGTCGCCGGATATGGCGACGTGGGCAAGGGCTCGGCCGCCAGTCTGCGAGGCCAGGGCGCACGGGTTCTGGTGACCGAAATCGACCCCATCTGTGCGCTCCAGGCCTCGATGGAAGGCTACGAAGTGGTCACGATGGACGAGGCGGCGCCCATCGGCGACGTCTTCGTGACCACCACCGGCAACATCGACGTCATCACCTTAGACCACATGCGGGAGATGAAGGACCGGGCCATCGTGTCCAACATCGGACACTTCGATTCCGAAATTCAGATCGAAGCTCTGCGGAACTACAAATGGCACAATGTGAAGCCCCAGGTGGACGAGGTGGAGTTTCCGGACGGCAAGCGGATCATCGTGCTGGCCGAGGGCCGGCTGGTGAATCTGGGTTGCGCCACCGGTCATCCGAGCTTCGTCATGAGCGCCAGCTTCACCAACCAGGTGTTGGCCCAGATCGAGCTTTGGAACAACGCCGACGGGTACGAGAACAAGGTCTATGTTCTGCCCAAGGACCTGGACGAGAAGGTGGCGCGCCTGCACCTCGGCAAGCTGGGGGCCAAACTCACCGAGCTCACAGCGGCGCAGGCCGAGTATATCGGCGTCCGGCAGGCCGGACCCTACAAGCCTGAATATTACCGCTACTAGCCTATTGTTGGCCGCTGGGCCCCGGCCTAAGATTCGCCGGTGCCCAAACCTCATGCGTCCGACCGGCATCCTGGGATCGATACCGCCCTCCTCGAGGCGCTGCCGCTCGCCGTTTGCCTGATCGCGCGCGATGGCCGGGTGGAGGCCTTCAATCCCGCATTCGCCGCCCTGTTCGGTCTCGACACCGGGTGGCTGGACCGCCGGCCGGCATTCGGCGATTTGCTGGATCGGATGCGGGCGGGCCGCAAACTGCCCGAACAGGTCGATTTCCAAGCCTATCGGGAAGCCCAATCGCGGCTCCTGACCGGACTCCGGGATGTCCACGAAGAGGTGTTCCATCTGCCGGATGGCGCGACGCTCCGGCGAATCGCGGCGCCTCTCGGAGAGGGAGCGGTGATGCTGGCCTTCGAGGATCTCAGCAGGCGCATGTCGGCCGAGCGGCAGGCGCGCGAGGCGCAGGCGGTACAGCAGTCCACGCTCGACAATCTATCCGAGGCCATCGGCGTTTTCGGCGGCGATGGACGGCTTCGATTGGCCAACCCGGCATTTGCCGAGATGTGGGA
>CAZUGT010000059.1:0-7250 GCA_964620095.1 uncultured Rhodospirillaceae bacterium
CGAAGAGGAGAGCCAGCACGCATCCCTCGGCATCCCGGCCCCAATTCAAGTCCGGTCGATGGTGACCGAGCGTTGGCGGATGACGCTCTATGGCAAGTCCGAATTGGCCGAACTCTACGACCTCGAAAACGATCCCTCGGAGCTCAGAAACCTCTGGGACGACCCGGACTATGCGGACGTGAAGGCGGAAATACTGGAACGCATGGTCCGGCGCTCGATCGATCACGTGGACCGGAGCCCGCTGCCCCTTAACATGGCCTGAAGCCCGGGCACTTGATGGCGACGGTCGAATAGCCGAGTTCGCCGCCCGCGAATTGACAAGCCGGTCATCGATCTTCATCTTTTGGCTCAGCTATGGCCCCCGCGAGGGGATAATAGGGAACTCGGTAAAAGCCGAGACTGCGCCCGCAACTGTGAGCGGCGAGGAAATCTTGAGAAAAGCCACTGGGTAACCGGGAAGGCGAAGATTTTCCAGAGACCCGCGAGTCAGGAGACCTGCCGCAGCCAGCATCACCTGCCGCCGGGGCGGGACGACCGGGTGGCGCGGATAGACCGCGTGCGGTGATGTGTTGGTCATCATTGCAGGGGGTCGGAATGAGCCTTCAGAAAATATTCGTACCGGCGGCGCTCGGCACCGCATTTGCCGCCGGGACTTTTGCCGGTATGGCTCTCGCCCAGCCGCCGGCGACCGGCGAGGACATCGTCGTCACGGCAACGCGAACCCCGACCCTCAAGACGCTGTTGGGCAGTTCCGTCACGGTCATTACGGCGGAAGAGCTGGAGAAAATGCAATCGCCGGCGGTTGCGGATATTTTGCGCCGCACACCGGGCATCAATATTCAGCAAAACGGCCCGGCCGGCACGTCCTCGGTCGCCAAGTTCCGCGGGCTCGAGGAAGAGCAGACACTGGTGCTCATAAACGGTGTGCGGCAGAACGATCCCGGAGACATTCGCGGGCGCTTCAATTTCGAACACCTCATGGTGTCCAATATCGAGCGGATCGAGATCATCCGGGGCCCCCAGGCAACCTTGTATGGCTCCCGGGCCAACGGCGCCGTCATCAACATCATAACCAAGAAGGGCAAGGACGATTTCTCGGGGCGGATAAAGGGCGAGGCGGGAACCGGCAATACCCGCCTCGTGGACCTGTTCGGCGGCGGCGGCGGACGGCTGCGGAACAGCTTGGGCTATGACTACGCCGTCTCCGGTACGGTTTTCGAAACGGACGGATTTTCCGCGGCCAACGAGAACCGGGACCCGCCGGGCCAAGCCGTACCGACGGAAAATGACGGCGCCCGGAACTACTCGTTCAGTTTCAACGGCGGGTTCCGGCCGACACCGGATTCGGAAATCCGCGCCACCTTCGACCACACCGCGCTCTTTGCGGAGTTCGACGATACGAAAAGCCGTGTTGTGTTCGATGCGGACGAAACCAAGGACAAGGAAGTCACCTCATATTCCCTGGCCGGAAGCCGGGACTTTCTTGACGGGCGCATGGAAAACCACCTCACCCTGTCCGGCACCAACACGAGCACCCGGCGAACCTCGTCGCTGGCTTTCGACGGCGGGTCCGACGCCTGGTATCGAAATATCGATTATCGCGGAACGTTCGAGGTTGCCGACGGACATCTGCTCAGCTTCGGAACCGGATATGACCAGGAACGCTATGCACGCCTCTCGGGCGGCACCACGGCTAATCCCACGGAGACGCTGGACAGGCGGACAAGTCACCGAAACTACTTCGTCCAAACCCAGAACCGGTTCCTCGACCGGGTGTCCGTCACGGCCGGTCTAAGTTTCGATCACTTCGATGATGTCCATTCTGATTTGACGGACGGCGCGTGGACCTATCGCGGCGGCTTATCCTACGACCTCAAGGAGACCCGGACCGTCTTGAAGTCGAGTTACGCAACCGGGTTTGCCGCACCCACGCTCTTTCAACTCTTCCGCTTCGCCGGCACCCGAAATCTCGGCCCGGAACGCACCCGGTTGTGGGACGCCGGATTTGAGCAAAAGGTCCTGAACGATCGCGTCGAGTTCGGCGCCACCTATTTCCGGAACGCCGTAAAGGACCAGATTGTTTTTGCCTTCTCGCCCAGCCGATACATCAATCGCAAACAAATGAAGAGCCGGGGTTTGGAAAATTTCGTCGACGCGTCGCTGTTCGAGGCCCCGGACCGGCGGCTGGATTTTTCGCTCAACCACACGTTCACATTGGCGGAGGACGAGAACGGAGCGGAGATCGACCGGGTGCCCCGGCATCGGGTCAATTTCTCGTTCGACTACGCGTTCCTCGACGGGAAGGCCAATCTTCGCATGGATGGCGAATGGGAATCGGATCACAAGGACTTTTATCCGTCATCCAGCGCGGTCGTTTACATCGGTGAGCATTGGCGGTTTGATGTCGCCGGCGATTACCAGCTGAACGATCGGGTCAAACTCCATGCCCGGGTCGAAAACGTACTTGATGACGATTACGAGAGCGCGGCCGGATATGGGTCGGCTCCATTCGGCGTCTACGGCGGCTTAACGGTTTCATTTTGAGGGACGGCACATGGTCCGGTCGGCGAGGCTTTGGGGAATTCTGGTCGCGGCGCTGGCCGCCGGTGCGGCAGCGCCCGCCAAGGCCGAACCTCCCCGGGTGATGTCCATCGAGGCCTGCGCCAATCAATATGTTCTGGCGTTGGCCGACAGGGACCAGATCATCTCCCTCGCCAAGGGCGCCGATGATCCCCGCACGTCCTTCCTCCACGAAAAGGCCCGGGGCATCCCGGCCAACCAAAGAAGCGCCGAGGAGGTCATTGCCGCCAATCCCGACCTGGTCTTCACCGGTCCCTTCAGCCGCCGCACCCGGGAATTTCTTCAGCGGTTCGATATCCGGATCGTTCGAACCAAGCGGCCGAAGACCCTCGGCGAGCTATCGGCGCAGATACGGCGGGTGGCCGGGATATTGGGGCACCCCGAGCGAGGGGAGGAGCTCGCCTCGTCCATCGACGGTCTTGCGGCCGGCTCCGCCTCCGCACCCGGCGGGCAACGGCCGACGGCCGTCATCTACCGGGGCCACGGCTACTCCTTCGGCGCCGATACCCTGGTCAATGCCATCATGTCGGCAGCCGGGATCGACAACATCGCGGCCAAACTGGGCTACAGGCGAAGCGGCTACGTCCCCTTGGAGATCCTGCTCGTCGGCAAGCCGGATTACCTGCTCGATGACACGGTCAGAAACCCCATGCGGCCCCGAATCGGCGCCCAGATCATCCGCCATCCGGCCCTCGACCGGTCCTTGGGGGAATCCGGACGAATCGAGTTTCCCGTCGCCTTCTGGCTCTGCGGCGGCGAGGCGACAACCGTTGCCATCGGCGCCCTCGCCGGGATCGCGCGCAGCCCCGCAACGCCCGGTGTGACCCAATGAGTTCGAGTTCATCCCACCCCATGAGCGGCCCGCCCCTGTTGGCGGATCTGCCCCTGTTGGCGGGCCTCGCCGTGCTGGTGGCGGTGCTTGCAGGCGCCTCGCTGATGATCGGGGAAGTGGCGGTTCCCATCAGCGGTCTTTTCGCCGACGGCGACTCCACGGCCGCAATCATCATGCAGGAAATTCGCCTGCCCCGGGTTTTCCTGGCGCTCGCCATCGGCGGCACGCTCGGACTCGCCGGCGCAGCGCTTCAGGGACTGCTGCGCAATCCGCTGGCCGAACCGGGAATCATCGGCGCCTCTTCCTCCGCCGCCCTCGGCGCGGTGATCGTCCTTTACTTCGGTCTGTTCAATTTATTTCCGCTGGCCCTGCCGCTCGCCGCCATTGCCGGCGCCGTGATCGCGATCGCCCTGCTGTTCGCATTGGCGGGGCGGGATCCCAGCGTCCTGACGCTCATCCTGGCGGGGATCGCGTTGAGTTCCCTTGCCGGGGCGTTGATTTCGCTGGCGATCAACCTGTCACCCGACGCCCTGTCGGCCTCCGAGATCGTCTTTTGGCTGCTGGGCTCGCTCAAGGACCGGAGCATGGATCACTTCTTCCTGTCGCTGCCGTTCATGGCGGCGGGCGCCCTGTTGCTGCTCACCTCCGGCCGCGCCTTGGATGCCCTGACCCTCGGCGAGGACATGGCGAGCACCCTCGGCTTCGATCTGAAGCGCGTACGGGTTCAGCTGATCGCCGGCACCGCGCTCGCCGTCGGGGCCGGAGTCGCCGTCGCGGGCGTGGTTGGCTTCGTCGGCTTGGTCGTCCCCCACCTGCTTCGTCCTTTCGTCGGCCACGAACCGCGCCGCCTTTTGCTCGCCAGCACGTTCGGCGGGGCGGCGCTCGTGCTTGCGGCCGACATCGGCGTCCGGCTGATCCCCACCAATGTCGAGATGAAGCTCGGCGTGCTGACCGCCCTCGTCGGCGCGCCGTTTTTCCTGTTCCTGATCTTCAAGGTCCGGAGATCGATGGCATGAGTGTGCTCGATGCAAGTGGACTGACCGTCATCCGGAGCGGAGCAACCATTCTGCGGGAGGCCGGTTTGTCTGTGGCGGATGGAGAGATCGTCGGCCTGATCGGACCCAACGGCGCCGGAAAGACCACCTTGCTTCGCTGCATGGTCAATCTGATAAATCCCGACTGCGGAGGCGTTCGCGTCAACGGGCGCCCCGTGGCGGCCCTGTCGCGCCCGGAGATCGCCCGCGAGGTCGCGTATCTGGCGCAGAATGCGGGCGTGCACTGGCCGATGAGCGTCGAGCGGATCGTCGGCCTCGGACGGCTGCCCCATTCGAGCACGTTCCGTGGTCTCGGACGGCGCGATTGGACGGTCATCGAGCGGGTGCTCGAAGAGACGGATATCGTCCATCTCCGGGACCGCCAGGCTCTCACCTTGTCGGGCGGCGAGAGAATTCGGATGCTGCTGGCTTCCGCGTTGGCCGTCGAGGCGCCGATCCTGTTGGCCGACGAGCCGATTTCGGGCCTCGACCCGGGACATCAGCTGCAAATCATGCAGCTGTTGAAGGATCTCGCCCGCCGGGGCCGGAGCGTGGTTGTCGTCCTACATGACCTGACGCTGGCGCTCCGGTACTGCGACCGGATCGTGCTGATGGCCGGCGGTCGGGTCGTCGCCGACGACAAGGCCGGGGGCGTTCTGACCGAAGAACGGCTGGCCCGGGTCTACGGAATCGAAGCGCAAATTCTGGGTGACGGCGGCAGCCGGATCGTCGTCCCCATCGGGCCGGCCCAGCCTCCGGCACGGCCTTCCGAGGCGCCGGCCGGCAAGAGGTCGGCCTAGGCGGCCGGTATCCCCGTGGCCGATGCTCCCCTTCATCATGGCGGCCGGCTGGATCAGGCATCGGCCGCGTTCGGCGAGCCTCCCGAGGGATGGCTGGACCTGTCCACCGGGATCAATCCCTTCGCGTACGACGACCTGACCATCCAACCCGACCTGATCCGCCGATTGCCCCATGACGGCGACCTGGGCGGGCTTCTGCTGGCCGCGGGATCCACCTACGGTCTGGACCCCGCCACGGCGGTGGCCGCCGCGCCCGGCACACAGGCGATCATCCAAATTCTCCCTCATCTTCGAAAGCCGTCCACGGTTGTGGTGCTGGGCCCGGCATACGAAGAGCATGCGGCTTGCTGGCGCCATGCCGGACATTCGGTATCGGAGGCGGACTCTCTGCCGGACGCGCTCGCCGCAGATGTCGTTGTCGCCGTCAATCCCAACAACCCGGACGGGAGGCTTCTCCCGGCATCGGCGCTGGCCGAAGCGGCGGAGGAGCTGTTTCGGGGCGGCGGGCTACTGGTCGCCGACGAAGCCTTCGCCGATGTTGCTCCGGATTTCTCCACCGCTCCGCTCCTGCCCGTTCCGGGCCTCGTGGTGCTGCGGTCCCTCGGAAAGTTTTTCGGGCTGGCCGGCCTGCGTCTCGGATTCGCGGCCGGCGAACCGGATATCATTTCCGCGATTCGCCAGAGGTTGGGCCCCTGGGCGGTGAGCGGGCCGGCCATAGCCATCGGCGTCCGCGCCCTCTCGGACCGCCGGTGGCAGGAGGATATGCGGCAGACCCTCGGCGAGGCGCGCCGGCAGCTGGACCGCCTCCTCGCCGGCAAGAACCTGACCGTCATCGGCGGCACCGATCTGTTCAGGCTGGTCGAGGCCGATAACGCCCGGCGGATATATGAACACCTCGCGCGAAACGGGATTTTGACCCGGTACTTCCCCTCCCATCCCCGATGGCTGCGGTTCGGCCTGCCCGGCAGCGACGGGAACCGGGCCCGGCTGGCCGAAGCTCTGAACGGCCTCGGCGTCGAGACCTGAATGTCCGTGTGGGCCGACACGCCGCTCCTCGCCGTTCTGCTTGCAATGCTGGTGGACGCCGCGATAGGCGATCCACGCTGGTTCTACCGATACGTCCCGCACCCGGTGGCCGTTGCGGGCAAGGCGATTTCGGGTCTCGACGGTCTGCTCAACCGGCCTTCGATCCCGGCCGTTGCCAGACGTCTATCGGGCATACTGACCGTATGCGTGGTGGGCGCCCTGGCATGGCTGATAGGCGCCCTGGTCGTCGCCTGGGCGGCTCCCCTGCCTTATGGGTGGGTATTGATCGCGCTTCTGATGTCCCTGTTCATCGCCCAGAACAGCCTCTACCGGCATGTCGCCGACGTGGCCGACGCCCTCCGCGGCGGGGGGCTGGACAGGGGACGATCGGCGGTGGCCGGGATCGTCGGCCGGGATCCCGAAAGCCTGGACGAAGCGGGGGTGAGCCGCGCGGCCATCGAATCGACGGCCGAAAACTTCAGCGACGGCGTGGTTGCGCCGGTTATGTTCGCGGTCTTCTTCGGTCTGCCGGGGATGATGCTCTACAAGGCCGTCAATACCGCCGACAGCATGATCGGCCACCTGAATGACGAGTACCGGGATTTCGGCTGGGCGTCGGCACGGCTGGACGATGTCCTCAATTACATCCCCGCGCGATTTACCGGTCTTTTGATTGCGGCCGCCGCCGGTCTTGGAACCGGCGCGCCGAAGCCGGCGCTCGCCACGATGTTCCGGGATGGACGGAAACACAGATCGGTGAATGCCGGCTATCCCGAAGCCGCCATGGCGGGCGCGCTGCAGGTTGCGCTCGGCGGCCCCAGGACGTACGGCGACGACGGCCTCGACGAGCCCTGGCTCGACGGCGGCCCGGCGGACTGCGGCGAGCAGACCATCCGGCGGGGGCTGAGGATCTATGTTGTTGCCTGCACCCTGTTGGCCTGTGCGGTGGGCGTGGCAGCGGTTCTGGAACTCGGCAAC
>CAZUGT010000060.1:0-3932 GCA_964620095.1 uncultured Rhodospirillaceae bacterium
TTTGTGAAGGTGTCCGAGAAGGACTATGCCCTGGTGTCGCGCGCGCTGGAGCTGATGGAGGCTTTCGAGCCCCCTCCCCTGCCGGCATAACGCCGGCGGCCTGAAAATCCGTAATTGATACCGGCCGGTTTCGAACCGGCCGGGGGTGCCCCCTGCCCGACACATGCTTTCGACCGGTTGAAACGCCGTTTTCTCGACCGATCGGCCCCGTTCGAGTCAGAAAAAACCGCATTTCGGCTCTTGTCTGGCACAAAAAAATCATCGAGCGGACGCGGCAGGTCAACCAACACTGGCAAAATCATCATTTTTGGGGTTCTACTTGGGAATTTGGGTATTCTGGCCAGCACCCGTTCGTCGTTCACGCGGCTTAGGTTGAGCAGGCCCTGTTCCGGATCGAAGCCGCGGTCCTCGCCGTCGTCCCGGTCGTCGGTTCCTTCCGGGGGGATCTTCTCGCCGTAGACGATGTCGACGAAACGGGCGGGGTTCTTGGCCAGTTCCCCGTCGTGGGCCTGCAGGGCTTTCAACACATCGCCTATGGCCTTGAAACGCTCGCCGTCGCGGGCGAGTCGTTCGGCGATGTCGGCATCGGCGTCGTCGTCCGGCTCCAGCACCACCGGCACGATGATGTAGCCGCGGAGCTTGCCTTTGTCGTTGCGCATGACCCGGCCCACCGCCTGCACGATGTCGATCTGGCTTTTGCGGGGGTCCAGGAACGCGACCGCATCCAGGGCCGGGACGTCCACGCCCTCCGAAAAGAGGCGGACGTTGGTGATCATCCGGCATTCATCGCCCAGATGGGCCTCCTGGAGCGTCCGCAACTCTTCGATGCGCTCGTCGGCCTTGTGGGTGGCGTCCAGGTGCGCGGCCCGCGTTTTCATGGCCTTGCCGTCGTCGCCCTCGGCCTTGATGCGGCGGGTGACGGCGCCGAGCACCCGCTCGTCGTTGAACGCCTTTTGGTAGAACCTCGATCGCGCCCGGTTGTTGGCGAACGCCAGCACCCGATGCAGAAGCGGGCCGACCCCGCCGTCGGCCTGGCGGGCCCTGCCGTTGATGGCCAGGGCCGTTCCCATGATCCGTCCGTACTCCTCCTCGCTGACTTTCACGCCCTCGGCCATCTCCTCCAGGCGCTCGCGCATGTCGGGGCGGAGCGCCCCTTTTTCGAGGCACATGACGATGACCCGGTATTCGGACAGCATCCCAGCTTCCAGCGCTTGCCGGAAACTGAGCCGAAAGGCTTCCGGGCCGTAGTCGTCGTGATTGTCCATGTCCGTGACCACGTAGCCCCGCGAGCGCAGGGAAGTCATGGACGCGGGCGTGTACACCCTGGGGGTGGCGGTCATGTACAGCCGCTTGCGGGCCCGGAGCCGTTCCGGGTCGTGGATCAACTGGAAATCGATCTCGGCGGCGCCGGCGCTTTTTCCGCCTGGATTCCCGTCCGGCCTCCCGGCGGACCGGGCCGCGCCGGAGGATCCCGCGGATGCCGGGCCATCGCCTGCGTCCGCGCCGCCGTATCTCGCGGCGGCTTCCCGGGCCGCGGCTTCTTTGGCCGCCGCCTTCCGCGCGGCGCCCTCGCCCTTGGTGCGGCTCACGCCGGTGGTGCGGTGGGCCTCGTCGGCGATGGCCAGATCGAAGTCGGGGGCCCCGTATCGCTTGTCTTGGGCCGCCGCCACATTCCCCAGCGAGTGGTAGGTGCAGAACAGAACCTTGGTCGGGGGCGGCTCGCCGGGTTTGTCTTCGGCGCCGGACAACATGCGGGCGATGGCCGCCGGCCTCGTCAGCACATCGCAGGTCAGCTCGCTGGGGCCGATATCCTCCTTCCCCTTCTCGTTCTTGCCGCCGGCGGTGGCATCGGAGCAGACGACGGCTGCTTTCAGCCGCCGGCGGGTGTGGGCAAGCCACTCGGCCCTGGCGCCGGCGGCCAGCGCGATGGACGGCACCGCGAACAGGATGGCTCCGCCGTCCGGGACCAGCTCCTCGGCGATGCGCAGGCTGGTGAAGGTTTTGCCTGAGCCGCAGGCCATGATCAGCCGGCAACGGTCGTGGACGATCCCGCCATCGGCGGGCGGGCCGATCAGCGTCTTGCGGACCGCGGCGATCGCCTGCTCCTGTTGCGGCAACGGCCGCCGTACCGGCCGCTCCTCGTCCTCGCCCAGCATCTCCAAATGAGCGAATTGCTGGAAGTGGGTCGCTTTGGGCGGCACCGGGACGCCTTCGATGGCGGCGCGGGCGTTGGGACTCCACAAGCAGGTGGAGACGACCCGGCGCTGGGCGAAGACCGGTTCGCCGGTTTCCTGGTCGGTTTTGCCGGATTCGTTGAGGAATTTGTCCAGCTCCGCTCTTTGGAGCCGTTTGCGCGGGTCATGGCATTTGCACTGGATGGCCATCAGCCGGCCGTCGACGAGCTCGGCGACGGCGTCGATGCCCAAGTCGCGGCCCCAGCGCTCCGGCCAGTCGTCCCAGCGCCAGATCCCGGCGACTTCGAATTGCGGTTCCTGGCGGAGCAGCCGGATGACTAGGTTCTCGAACCACCGGCCTTTTTCGGCTTCGCTGCGGCTTTCCCGCCGGATCCGGTCCAGAGCCTCGCCGAAGGTGCGGGGACTGCCGCTGAGGGTGAAGCCGTTCCCGCCCGCGCCCCGGGCGGCCTTGTCCTTCGTCGAATCGGCGGCGCCGGTTGGCGTTTCGTCTCGCATGGCGGTCGTCCCTTTCGGCTGGCCCCGTCCGGGGCGTTTCGGTCCGCGATCGGACCGCATTCGTTCGTTCGGGGGATCTGCAGGCCCCGGGCACCCCGGGCCGCGTCCCTCGCAAGTTGCGCACACGATGGGCGACCGTGCAGGATGGGCTTGCCGTCCGCTATAGTCAAGACTGACTGACAGACTGACTGACGCAACAGTGCGGCTTGCCAGACTGCGGCTTACCGGCAGGCGGCGGAACCCGGACCGGACGCAGGCGAGACGGAACCGGCGGAGCAGAACCTGAGCCGCTGATCCGGGCTGGATGACACCAGAGCGGCGACACCGGCGACGGCGACCAAAGGGACGACGGCCGCCTGCGGCAGGCTAGGATCGAGAGCGAAACCAATGAAACCGGTCCGGCAACCGGCTAAGCCCGACATGAGGCGCTCCCGCCCCGGCGTTCCAGGGATGCGGCGCCGTCCCAAACCACCATGCCAACCAAGCCATCAGCGAACCAGTGCCGACGCCGTCCAGGCGCGGCCGGGTCCTCCGAGCTTTGCCTCATCCATGCGGGTGTCCACTGGGGCACTGTCCACTGGGGCACAGGCTAAGACTGGCACTTGACAATCGTCTCCTGCATGCGGAACATCTCAATCGCGGATCGGTTGTCGGCCGTGCGGGCCGAAACCCGCTTAAACGGCGCGGATCTCAGGCCGGTACGCAGGTGTCGGCCCAGCGCCTGGATGACATCATGAGCGAGAGCGAAGGCAAGAAAAACCCGTTCCGAGCTGGGACGGCCACGGAACCAGGGCGTCTGGTTGGAAGAGATGGCGTACAGAACCACATAGAAAAAGTCATCGGGCCCATCTTTTCCCGCAAGGATGCGAAGTACGCCCCCACCATCCTGTACGGACCGCGCGGCATGGGCAAATCCGTGCTGTTGCTGTGGGCGGCGGAAAAAGCATTGGAGATGGCCCGAGAAAAAGATGTGAAGATGGAAGTGCTCTACAGTTCCGGGCAACAAGAGCTTGCCGACATATCAGGGATCAAAAAACTGAAACCCTGGGGGCGGAAACCGGGAATCAGCAAGAGGGCTTTCGCAAAAATCGGTTCGATACTGCCAGGCAAACCGTTCGAGTGGGTCGCGCGCATTTCCGGCGCAGTCAACTTAGGGCTCTTCCGGGGTGAAGGACAGGCCGAGGGCAGGTGGCTGCGGGAAAGCGCAGGCTCGCGGGAAGTCGAGGGGGGCGGGTACGGCGA
>CAZUGT010000061.1:0-5615 GCA_964620095.1 uncultured Rhodospirillaceae bacterium
ATGCCCCGACTTGTTCCACTACTGTCCGGTTTAATTTTCACGTCCATTGGATTGCCATTTGGTTCGGATTTGGGGGAGGCGGTGTTTTGGGTTCGAGGAGTCGGTCGATGCGCTTTCGATGCATGAGGTTGGCTCGGACCAAGCGAGCGAAGGTGCGCGGGCTGTTGATGGCCTTCTGGGTGGCCTGAGCGAGCCTGAGCAGCAGATAGGCGATCAGGGCGACGGCGATCTGGATGCGCACGGCGTTCTCGCTATGGCCCAGGAAGTGTTTGATCTTGAGGTTTTGCTTGATCCAGCGGAAGAACAGCTCGATGGCCCATCGCCGCTTGTAGAGATCGGCGATCTCCCGGGCCGGGGCGTCGAGGTCGTTGGAGAGGAGGCGCAGCACCTTGCCGGTGTCGGTTTTGATCCGCACCTCGCGGACCGGCTCGGAGAACGGGTTCTTGCGGCTCGCCGCTTGGCGGCGCGGCAACAAGCCGATGCGGTCGGACAGGATGTCGCCGTCCTCGGCCACATTGAGTTCGGTGATGAGTTCGAGGGGCGTGCTGGACTTGAAGCGGGTGACGATGCGGCATCCGGCGGCGTCCAGCTTGGCCCACCAGGCGTAGTCGTAGTAGCCGAGATCGAAGACGTAGGTGGCGCCGGCCTCGATGGGCATGGTCTGAGCCGCCGTGATGTCGTTGACCCTGGCCGCCGTCACCGCCGAATAAACCGGCCGCTCGGCGTCGGCGTCGTAGATCACGTGGACCTTGGCGCCGCAGGCCTTGGCCGAGAAGTGGGCCCAGTCCGAGCCCATGCCGCTCAGACGGACACCCGTCGCATCGATCAGATAGGTGGCCTCGCCGAACTTGCGCCGCAGGCCCCGCTGGGCGCGGCCGGCCATCTCGGCGAACAGGCCCGAGAACACCGCACTCGGGCGCCGCCCATTGGCGTCGGCCAGCGTCGAACGCGACACCGTGCGCCCGCCGGCGTGGTACAACCGCGCCGAATGACTCTCCAGGCCGCCGGCGATCTCCCGAAGGCTCGATGCGCCGGAGAACTGTCCATACAGCAGGGCGATGAACTGGCTCTTCGTCGGCAACCGGCGAACGTGCTTGTCCGCGCCGTGCTCCTCCACAAGCCGGTCGAACTCATCCCAAGGAATATGCTTCAACAGATCGTGGAAAACGCTATTCTGGTGCGGCACGGTGCTGGTCCTTTCTTGTGTCCAAATCGTCGCAAAACGCTTGGAAACAAGTAGAATCAACACCGTGCAACCTGTCCACATATTTAAACCGGACACCAGTGGACTTGTTCGGGGCATCCACATGGATGGCCGGGCCTGGCCATGACGTTCTTCATTTTGGGGCGCACGCCTGCCCACCCTCACCCCGACCCTCTCCCTCCCGGGAGGGAGAGGGAGCAGAGCGGAATCCCCTCTCCCCCTTCTTCAGGGGGAGAGGGTCAGGGTGAGGGGGTAGAGAGAGAATTGGGTGAGGGGGTTGCGCAAACGGCTTCCAAATTGCCGGATGCGCTCCCGAACAAAATCATCACACCCTACGGCAGGCGTCCGCCGGGCGCGACGCCCCAGGCCATATCGACGATCTTCTCGTCCGAGGCCTCGTCGCAGGCCTTCTTGAACGCGGCCATCACCTTGGCGCCGGTGGTTTCGTTCCAGAACCAGTCGGCGATCTGCATGCTCGACGCGATGCAGCCTTCGGCCGCCACGGCCTCCGAGTAGTAGGCCTTGAAGTCCTCGCTGGCGAGCTTCAGCGCCATGGCCAGCGGGAACTCCGGATTGGGACTGCGAATACCCTCGTCCTCGACGAAGGCGAGGAGCAACGCGCCCGCCATCTCGATATTCATCGTGCTGACGCCGACGGTGGTTCTGCCCCGGCGCGCCTTGGCCTTCTCGTAGGCCGGGCGGAGGGCGTCGATCTCGGCGTTCATCGCGGCCCTGAGGCCGGCCAGATCTTCGGTGTCCCCGAACACCGGCGGCAGCTCGACGGCGCAGTCCCAGCCGGCGGCCGGCTTGCCGTCCGGCGGGTCGTCGTCGAAGTCCGCCAGCACGGGCCCCGAGGGGCTCTCCATGAGTTCGAGCTGTTGCTTCAGCACCCGTTTCTGGAACTCGGCGTCGGTCGGCGCGCCATAGGGGCGGCCCAGCTCGAACGGCACCGCGAGACCCCTCGGCACGCCGATCTTCTCGGTATGGAGCTTGATCAGGCTGATGATCGCCGTCACGAAGCCTTCCCGCTCCAGGTAGTTGGCCAGCACGCTCACGGCGCGCGTGCACATGGGTCAGACGCCCGACAGAACGACCCCGTCGACGTTGTCCTCCTTGAGAATTGCCGCGACCTCCTTGGCATTCCGCTCCATGCCGGTGGGGTCGGTCGCGCCCATGAACGAGATATGATTCTTCGCGACCGAGCCGATGAAGCCTTCTTCGGCCAGTTCCCTGATTCGATCGATCGGGAAGGACACGTTGATGTCTTCCTGAAACCCCGACCGGTCATAGTTGGACGAAACGTGGCTCATGAACAGATCCGCGCCGTCCGTATCGGAGGGAATGACGCGATAATCCACATCGCCCCTGAAGAACGGGCGGTCTGTCTTGAGATGAAGTCCGGCGGAGGAGACGATCGCCACCCGCATTTCGCTGAGCGGCTTCGCCTCGCTCCAGGCATTGCTCTCGACCTCCGGCAGTACGAGGTCGGTCATCCGCTGCGCCATCGCGGGCGCCAGCGCGTCCATCCTAACCATTTCTTGCCCCATCCAATGAGTTAACGAATTCGCTGCCGGGACTAGAACGGAATCCGAAATCCCTGTCAAACCCCGCTCTCCCTTTGGTGCGCTGGCCACTATTTGGGAACCTTGACGGGCCCAAAGCGGCGAAATAGCCTCCGGGGACTCAGGGAAATCGGGCGTCTGTTGGACCATGACGGATACCTCCAAACCGCTGCAGGCCGTGTTGCCGTCGGTAGACAAACTGCTGCGCCATGACGATGGCCGGGCGCTGGCCGAGGCCTACGGCCGCGCGGCGGTCACGGATGCCGTCCGCGCCGTCATCGACGAATTGCGGCAGCGGGTCTTCGGCGCAGGCGAGGACGCCGATACGGCGGAAGAGGCCGTGCTGGCTTCCGTCGCGGATCTGCTGGCGGCGAAATCGGCGCCGTCGCTCAAAAAGGTCTTCAACCTGACGGGCACGGTCCTGCACACCAACCTGGGCCGCGCGCCCCTGCCGCGGGAGGCGATCGAGGCCATGACCGTCGTTGCCGGCGGCGCCTCCAACCTGGAATACGATTTGGAAAGCGGCAGGCGAGGCGACCGGGACGTTCACGTGGACGACCTGCTGGCCGAGCTGACCGGCGCCGAGGCGGCGACGGTGGTGAACAACAACGCGGCGGCGGTCCTGCTGGTCCTCAATACGCTGGCCAAGGGCAAGGAGGTTCCCGTCTCCCGCGGCCAGCTGGTGGAGATCGGCGGCTCGTTCCGCATGCCCGACATCATCCGCCGGGCCGGCTGCAAAATGCATGAGGTCGGGACCACCAACCGGACGCATCTGAAGGATTACGAGGAAGCCATCGGGGCCAGGACGGCGCTGCTGCTGAAGGTCCATACCTCCAACTACGAGGTCCAGGGCTTCACCAAGGAGGTGAGCGACGCCGAACTCGCCCAGTTGGCGCGGAAACACGGCATTCCCTGCGTCGACGATCTCGGCAGCGGCACGCTGGTGGACCTCGCCCAGTTCGGCCTGCCCCACGAACCGACGGCGGCGGAAGCCTTGGCCCAGGGCATGTCCGTGGTGACGTTCTCCGGCGACAAGCTGCTGGGCGGGCCGCAGGCCGGCATGATCGTCGGCGAGAGGGACCTCATCGGCAAAATCAAGAAGAACCCGATGAAGCGGGCCTTGCGGATCGACAAGGTGACCATGGCGGCGCTGAGCGCCGTGCTCCGCCTCTATCTCGATCCCGACCGCCTCGTGGAGCGCATGCCGGCGCTCAGGCTGCTGGCGCGCCGGGCCGATGAAATCGCCGCCACCGGCAGGCGCATCGTCGATCCGGTGGCCAGGGCGCTTGACGGGATCGCCGCCGTCGAGCTGGCCGGCTGCCAGAGCCAGATCGGCAGCGGCGCCCTGCCGGTGGAGCGGCTGGACAGCGCCGCCCTCCGCATTACCCCGTCAACCGGCAGGCGGGGCGGCGGCGCCGCGCTCGATCGTATCGCCAAGGCGTTCCGCTCGCTCCCCATCCCGGTCATCGGCCGGGTCCACGAAGGCGCCTTCCTTCTCGATCTCCGCTGCCTCGAAGACGTGGAAGCCTTCGTCGGCCAGCTCGATCAGTTGACGCCCGGGGGCGCGTCCAGGTGATCGTCGCGACCGCCGGCCACATCGACCACGGCAAGACCCTGCTGGTGCGGGCATTGACCGGGGTCGACACCGACCGGCTGCCGGAAGAGAAAAAACGCGGCATGTCCATCGATCTGGGCTTCGCCTACAAGCCGATGGCCAGCGGCAAGGTCATGGGATTCGTCGACGTGCCGGGTCACGAGCGATTCGTCCGCAACATGCTGGCCGGCGTTTCCGGCATCGATTACGCGCTGCTGGTCATCGCCGCCGACGACGGACCCATGCCCCAGACCGAGGAGCACCTGGCGATCCTCGACCTCCTCGGCATCGATCAGGGGGTGGTCGCGCTGACCAAGATAGACCGGGTCGACGAAGCGAGGCTCAGGGACGTCACCGAACAGATCGAGTTCCTCCTGATGGAGACCGGTCTCGAGGGATCGGAAATCCTGCCCGTGTCCGCGGTGACCGGCGACGGGATCGACGGCCTCAAGGAGCATCTGGCCATCGCGACCGAACTGATCGGCGACCGGGAGGTTCACGGCAATTTCCGCCTCGCCATCGACCGGGCATTCACCCTCCAGGGCGCCGGCCTCGTCGTCACCGGCTCGGTGTTCGCCGGCGCGGTGAACGTGGGCGATCAACTGACCCTCACCCCCGGCGGCCAGAGCGTCCGGGTGCGCGGCATCCACGCCCAGAACGAGGAAGCGGAGGCGGGGGCGGCCGGTCAGCGCTGCGCCCTCAACATCACCGGCCAGAACCTCGCGAAGGACGATGTGCACCGGGGCGACTGGCTGGTGGCCGATGCGATCCACGATCCGGTCCCCCGGTTCGATGCCCGGCTCCGGGTGCTGCCGGGCGAGGCCAGGTCCCTCAAGCACTGGACGCCGGTCCACGTCCATCTGGGCGCCGCGGAAATTCCGGGCCGGGTCGCGGTCCTCGAAGGCAGGACCATCCCGCCCGGCGGGAGCGCGCTGGTACAGATCGTTCTCGACCGGCGGATCGGCGCACTACGCGGCGACGGGTTCATTCTTCGCGATCAGTCGGCGACCCGGACCATCGCCGGCGGCCGGGTGCTCGACCCCCACGGCCCCGCCCGGGGCCGCGCCAGGCCGGAACGTCTCGCCGCGATCGCCGCCATGGAGGAACGCACCGCCGCCGATGCGCTCCGGAAGTTACTCGACCGGCAGGCGCTGGGCGTCGATCTCCCGGCGTTCATCGTCGGCTGGAACCTGAACGGCGATGAACAGGCCGCTCTCTGGGACGCGGTCGAGATGGCCCGCGCCGGCGAGAATCC
>CAZUGT010000062.1:0-2250 GCA_964620095.1 uncultured Rhodospirillaceae bacterium
GGTCGCAGCGTAGCGCGCCGACGAAGGTCAGGGTGTGCCACCGCCCCTGGGGCGCAAAGCCGCGGACCCGCTCCCCTTTCGGCCCCCAGCCGCGCAGCGGGGCCATATTGGTCCGGATCCAGGTTTCATCAATGAATACCAGTTGTTCGGGATTAAGTTTTGCCTGCCACGCCTTTCACCGCTTGCGATGGCGGGCGATGTCCGCGCGCGCCCGTTCAACGGCGAACAGGGTTTTTTTTAAAGCGCAGCCCTTCACGGCGCAGAAACAGCCATACCGTGCTGTGGGATACCCTGATACCCCGAGCGGCCAACTCCTCTCTCAACCGATGCAGCGTCAGATGCGGCTCCTGGTCGATCCGGCCGACAATGAACTCCCGATGGGGCTCAAGAACCCGGCGGCGGTGACCGCCCATCTTGCCGGGCGCAACACTCCCCGTCCGCCGGTAGCGCTGCGACCACTTAACCACGCTCGAAACCGCAACCCCAAACCGAGCCGCTACAGCGCGGCAACTCTCCCCCGCCAAAACCGCCGAAACAACACGCTCTCGCAAATCAATCGAATAAGGTCTCGCCATGAATGCTGGCCTCCTCGCCCAGCATCCAACTTGAATCATGGTTCGCCCATACTTGGGAATCCCTAAAATGATTCAATCAATCTCAAATACGCTCTAGGCTCAGGACCTATAGACGGTTTGCCAACGAAGCAGGGGCGAACGACAACCGCCGCCGCGTGAAACGCGGCGGCGGCCGGTGTCTCCCGGTGACGGTTCGCTAGAAGCCGTACTGCAAGCCCAGCTGGAAGCGCGTCGCCTCGCCCTTGGTCGCTTTCTTGGAATCGATGGCGTCTCCGGCGTCGTTAGCCCGGGGGTTGGCCTCGCGCCAGCCGTGCATGACTTCGAAGCCGATACTGGCTTGGGGCACCGGGCTCCAGACGAAGTTGACGTGCAGCGTTTGCAGTGCCTTGTTCGTCTCGGCCGCTTTGAGAGCGGTCACGCCGTCGGCGGTGTCGTTCTCCACCCATCCGAAATACGCCCCGGTGCGGAGGGTGTCGGACCAGCGATGGGCGATCCCGGCAAAGCCGCCCATCGTCTCTTGCGCCTTCAGATTGCCGGCGGCGTCCATGGCAGTGCCGTCGCCGCCGCCCCAGATCCGCCCCGAGAAACCGTTGGTGATGTTATATGTCGCCATCAGTGTGGTGGCGTCGGTCACGTTGAAAGTGGCGCCTGCATGGAGGGCATGGGCGGTTACGTCCTGGTCCTCGACATCGGCCCGCCCCGCGGCGCCGGTCAGGTTGACCGTGCCCCAGTCCGCGCTGTGGCGGAGAGCCCCGAGGAAGGTCGGCAGATCGTTGCCGCTCACCGCCGGCTCGACCGCCGCCTGCCCAGTGAAGCTTTCGCCCACGGGGAAACTCAGGCGGAGCTGAGGTTTGCGTGTGGTGGCGATACTCCCGACAGGCCCGTCGAAATCGACCGTATCGGCGGACGCGTGATCGTCGCCCAGAATCGACCAGGCCTGTCCCGCCAGCACCGGGCCGAGCGAGCCATAGGCCTGGCGCAGCCTGAGCGCGTTGCCGGTGCCGTAGAAATCGGTCTCGATCCGGGTGTTCAGCGCGCCCATGTCGGTCGGCGTATGGGTGTCGAAGCGGAGCCGCGACTGGCGGGCGTGCACGCCGACATTTCCGTCGTCGTCCGCGCTCTTCTCGTCCTTGAACGGGATGGCGGGAGCGTCGAAGGTGTCGCCGCTCGCGGGCCGGCCGTCGATGATGAAATCGCCCTTGACGTAGCCGCTGATCGAGACCGAGGTGTCGCTCCCCGGCAGCTTGAAGCCGCCCTTCTCGCCGGCGGTCACCGTCTTCTTCTCGGCTTCCTTCTGCTTGGCCTCGATCTTGGCCAGCCGTTCCTGCAGGGCCTTGATCTGCGCCTTGAGTTCCTCGATCTCGTCGGCGCCGGCAGGCGAGGCGCCCAGAAACATGGCGGCCGATACGCCGATCAGAGTAACCCTGAATGGAATTCTTCCGAGCATTTTGGCCTCTCCGGCAGGAACGATTTCGGCGATGTCACTCGGATACTAACCAATCTTGACGAGAAAGGGAAATACTTAGGCCCAGGAGGTGACGTAAAAATTTATGTGTCAGTTGGGAGTGGGGTACTCCCTGTGGTTCACGACAACCGCAAGAAGGAGCACCCCGATGCCACAGCGAACTGTGACGATTGAGAGCCTACCACAAGCCTTTGAGGTGGTGAAGGAGAT
>CAZUGT010000063.1:0-12020 GCA_964620095.1 uncultured Rhodospirillaceae bacterium
TGACGGCCATCCCTGGCTCTTCAGTTCGGGCTGGGGGTTCGCGGTCGAAACCTCGCTCCACATGCTGCGCCTCATCGGCTCCTGCCTGTTCGACGAGTTTCCCAACCTGCAGGTGGTTCTGGGGCATCTGGGGGAGCGGATTCCCTTCGACATGTGGCGGCTCGACAACCGGATCCAGCGGGTGCCGCACGGCTTCCCGGCCAAACACCCCATGAGCCACTATCTCAGAAACAACGTCCATGTGACCACGAGCGGAAACTTCAGCGATCCGGCGCTGCAATGCACCATCGCGGAAATGGGCGTCGACCGGCTGATGTTCGCCATCGACTACCCGATGGAGGTGATGAATGTCGGCGCCGAGTGGTTCGACGGCACGCCCGTATTGTCCGACGAGGAACGGCGGAAGGTGGGACGGACCAACGCGGCCAAGCTGTTCAAGCTGGAGAAGTTTCTCTAGAGCCGGTCTAGGCCCGGCCGCGAAAGCCGGCTATTGGACCTTCCCGATCGTGGGGACCGGCAGGTTGACGATTACTCCGCCACCTCGGCAACGTCGGCGCCTTGCAATTGATGAATGGCCTGGCGGCTGTAGGCCACCGCCTTGTCATGCTCGCGCAGGATCAGCTTGCGCTCGGGCGCCTGGGCGACCGCCTCCTGCTGCGCCTCGATGAACAGCTTGTCCTCCAGGAAGGCTTCCCGGTTGGCGTCGTGAAACGCGACGTTCGCCGGTCCGTCCACCGGTTCGCCCCGTACCGCGGAGGCGAAGAAGTAGTGATAGTTGTCGTCATCCGCCGGGGTTGCCTGATGAAGCAGCCGGAACACCAGTCCGCCCGGCTTGTTGCGGTCTTCCCGGCCGCCGGTTCCCGCGTCGTGCGCACCGGCCCATTGCAACACGGTTCCCGGCGCGATGTATTCGAACTCGCCCCAGCGGTCCACGGGCCCATCGAAACCGCCGGCTTTCACGAAGGCGGGCGGCGGCGTGGAGTTCATCATCCAGCGGACATACTTGGCGCCCCGCTCGGTGCGGACCGTGTCCAGCTCGGCAATGTTCTGCTCGTCGGGGTGTCCGCCGATGGTCGAGAGATGCACATAGCCGAGGTGGGTCAGATCCATCAGGTTGTCGATCATGAACATGTAATTGGCGGCTATCTCGTAGCGGCCATAGAGGAAATTCCATTCGCCGGTCATGTCGGGATAGGGGAAATCGACGATCAGGCTTTCATCCGCCTGCTCGGGATCACCGGTCCAGACCCAGATCATCGTCTGGTGCTCGACCGCCGGAAATGCGCGGACGCAATGGGCCGTGTTCAGCCGTTCGCCCGGGTTGTCGACGCAGGCCCCGCTGCCGTCGAAGACCATGCCGTGATAGCCGCATTGGAGGCCCTTCCCGACGGTCTTCCCGAGGGACAGCTTCACACCCCTGTGGCAGCACCGGTCCTCGAGCGCCGCCGCATTGCCGTCGGCGCCGCGGAACATCACCAGGTCCTCGCCCATGATTTTGCGGGCGATGGGACCGTCATCGAGCTCGTGGGCCCAGGCGGCGACACACCAGGCGTTCCGGACCAGGGGCTCCATCGCTAGTTCAGACATTTCCAACCTCTCCTGCGGCGGCCTCGAACGGCACGCCCTATCTCACTGCCGAAACCCATCGGATGTATTCAAGTATAGCCCGAAGGGGTTGATCAAGTCCCGCTTCCGCATCGGTTCTTCCACGGCGCTAAACCTTCCTGGCCGTGGCCATCCAGTAGATCAGCCGGAGACTACAAGGCGGTAGCCAAAATCCCACTCATCGTATTCGAGGAGCGTGCCGTAGCGCTCCTCCCACGCGCCCGACGTCAGATCATCCTCTAGCCGCTGAAGCCCCTCAGAAAGTTCACCGATCTTCCAAAACGAGGAGATCGCAGCACGGCACCTCTCATCGAGATAGGCGTAGGGACGCCGCCAATAGGCGCAAAGGAAACCGTCCTGGCAGTCGTGGGGGACAGGAACCGTTGATATTTCGACGGAGCCGAGCCATGCCTGATAGTCGGCCATTTGGGGCATCTGCTTATCATCCAGCGCCACCAGCTCGGGAAAATAGTCCCCGAGCCAAAAGCCTCGAATCGAGGGATCGAAGGTGAGAATGACGACAGGGCCTCGCGTGACCCGGCGCACTTCCTGCATGCCTACCGCCTTATCCGCCCAATGATGCACCGTTAGGATCGCCATCGTTGCATCGAATGAATTGTCCTCGAACGGCAGGTTTTCCGCATACCCCTGCACGGATACCGCGGCCGGATGGCGCCTCTGGCTGATCATCCCGGCCGACGGTTCAACGGCCGTCACCTCCCGATCCTCGGGCTCATAGGAACCGGCGCCGGCACCCACATTCAGGACCTTCTTAGAGGTGCCCAGGGCTGCCCAAATCCGGTCCGCGATCCGCGGATCGGGCTTTCGGAGGTCCGAATAGTTGATCCCGATTTCGTCGTAAGTGGCGTCCATAAGAATAGCTAACGCAAGAAGATGTATCTTTTGGGGTAGGCTGAAAACTAAACCTTCCGCGCGGTTGTCATCCAGTAGATCAGCCGCTCTTCGGCGAGATTTCGCTGGGTGTTGGCGCTGCGCTCGGGCACATCGTCGCCCAGAACCACCTGAATACCCAAGGGGCTCGGCGGCTTGCCGCCTGCTTTCTCCTCCGCCTTGCGCACCCGGCGGAGAATGGTCCCCGAATAGTTCTCCATCACCTCGATGTCGAAGCCGTTGCCCGCGAGGTTGCGGCGCAGGCCCTTTTCCGAGTTCAGGAAGTTGACGTCCGGCGTTTTGGCCCAGTTGACCGGGAAATGAATGTCGCCGGCCCCGCCGGCCCCGGGGCCGTAGCTGAACTCGGCGAATGTGAACCGGCCGCCCGGCTTGAGCACCCGGTGGAAACCGCCGAGCAGCGCGCCCTTGTCCTCGATATTCATGGTGACGTTCTGGCACCACAGGAGATCGAACGTCCGGTCCTCGAATTGCAGGTCGGTGGCGTCACCGACGAAGATTTCCACCAGATTTTCCATTCCCCGGCGGTGGGTCAGCTCTTGGGCGGCGTCGACGAAATCGGGCGTGATGTCGATGCCCGTCACCCGGCAGCCGAATTTCCGCGCCAGCCAGCGGGCCGGGCCGCCGACCCCGCAGCCGGCGTCCAGGACATGGGTTTGGGGCGTGATCTCCGCGACGCCGTTGACCTGGGCCGCCTGATCCCGGGTCGTGGCGATGCCGCCCGAATGCAGATGTTCGACCGCCGCCAGGTCGTCCGCGTCCAGGTTGTCCGGGTCGAGACCGGCCGCGCGGGTCGCCGCGTCGATGGCCTCGACCAGGTCCGGCCGGGCCCATTGAGCGTCGAGGCCGGCCATGACTACTCGTCGATGCCCTCGATGATGATGAGGTTCCGCCCCGCGCCGTCCATGAACGGCACCGCCTTCTGGTATTCCTCGGAGCGGTAGCACTCGACGGCCTTTTCATAGCTCTCGAACTCGATCACCACCGTCGCGCCGGTTTCGTCGCCCTCCGGCGTCTCGTGCCGGCCGTTGCGGATGACGGGCCTGCCGCCGAAGGCCGGCACCACCGATTGGGCGATTTCCTGGTAGCTCGCCTGAGCATCCCCGCCCGGGTGGGTGTAGCGCGAAATCCAATAGCCCTTGGCCATGTCGTCCTCCCTGGATGAATCGTGACGAGGTGAAGTATGGCAGCCGGGTTGACGGCCCTCAAACGCGGCGCGACACTTTGTCCGACAATCGGAAGCGCCTTGGAGGAACTCATGCCATTGGAACGGGGACAGCACGATCTGGGCGGCCTGCCGGGCGGCCCGATCGATCTCGAGGAGCACGAACTCCTCCCCTGGCACAAGACGGTCAGCGCCGTCTTCATGGTCATGCGCCTGAAGGGCGAATTCACCATCGACGAGCTCCGCCGCTGCATCGAGGACCTGCCCCCGGACATCTACGACGGCGGCTACTACGAACGCTGGACCGTCGCGCTCACCAACCTGATGGTCGAGAAGCGGCTCGTCACCCGTGACGAGGTGGACGCCAGGATGGCGGAGCTGCGCGCGGCCCGGGAGGCGGCGGAATGACCGGGGCGGCCCTGGGCCCGCCCGGCTACGCCGCCGGCGACGCGGTGCGCGTGGCACTGACCTGGCCGCCCGGGCACCGGCGCATTCCCCAATATATCCGGGGCAAGGCCGGTGTCATCGAGCGCTATTGCGGCGCGTTCAGGAATCCGGAGGAACTGGCCTACGGATTCGACGGGCTGCCCGAGCGGCACCTCTACCGGGTGCGGTTCAAACAGGCCCATGTCTGGGACGGCTATGACGGCCACCCGGAAGACACCATCGATCTTGAAATTCAAGAGCACTGGCTGAGCCCGGCGGAAGGAGACGCGTGATGGCAGGCGGCACCCATGATCATGGACACGACCACGGCGACGGGCCGGTCCTTACCTATGCCGACGACTCGGTCCACGACCGGAACGAGACCGGACATTTCGAACTGCTCAGCGACGCGCTCAAGGAGCTGAGCATCGAGAAAGGCCTGGTGACCGCTACCGAGGTTCGGGAATACGTGGAGTTTTTCGATTCCCGGGGCACCGAGAAAGGCGCCGAGATCATCGCCAAGGCGTGGACCGATCCAGCCTACAAGGAACGCCTGCTCAGCAACGGGACGGCCGCCGCGGCGGAGCTGGATATCCCGATGGCGGGGGCCGAGCTGGTGGTGGTCGAAAACACCGACGACGTTCACAACGTTATCGTCTGCACCCTGTGTTCCTGCTATCCCAGAACCATCCTCGGGCTGCCGCCGGACTGGTACAAATCCAAGTCCTACCGCTCGCGCACCGTCAACGAACCCCGGACGGTCCTGAAGGAATTCGGCACCGAACTGCCCGGCGACGTGGCCCTCCGGGTCCACGATTCAAACGCCGATATGCGCTATCTGGTGCTGCCGAAGCGGCCCGCCGGCACGGAAGACTGGCCGGAAGAACGGCTCCGGAAGCTGGTGACCCGGGACAGCATGATCGGCGTCGCACCGGCCAGGGATCCGGCCTGACGCCCGTCGGTCCACGCGTGCCGAGCATTCAGGATATTCACCACAGAGACACAGAGGTTGAGAGGCTGAAGGGCGGGTAGACCGCAAATCGTCATGCCCGTGCTTGACACGGGCATCCACGCCTTGGGGGCAGGCGCTACACGTGGATGGCCGGGTCTGGGCCCGGCCATGACGATTTGGCGGTGCTCCTCACTGTCTCACCGTCTCTGTGGTTCAAGAATCGGAAAACTGGATACCCCGGACGCAGCTTGTCCTCCGGTCGACGAAGCCGGTCCGGTGTGCCGGGGTATGACGTTAAAATAAAATGCGTCCTGCCGGTTCAGGCGGCCTTCTCCCTCCCGAGCTCGGCCAGCAGCGCCTCGGCTTCGGGCCAGGACTGGGCGCCGTTGGTGCGCATCTCGTTTTCGAGCTCGCCGGGCAGCCAGTCGTAGATGGCGGGCCGGAAGGCGGGCCGTGCCGATACGGTCTCCCAGAATGCCGACACCTTCGGAAATTTGCCCTCCCACATGGGCGACATGGAGAGGATGTGCAGCCGGTTGAGATAGATGGTCATGGCGATATCGGCGAGGGAATAGTTGTCGCCGGCGAGCCACGTCCACTTGCCGAGGCTGTCCTCCATCCATTTGATCGCCTTGTTGAAGGTCAGGAGCGCGTTGGTGGCTTCCGGGGATTTCCAGCCATCGACGATGGCGCTCCGCTTGCGCGCACGGCGGACCGGATCGGGAATGGAGTTGATGTAGAAATCGAACTCTTCCTTGGTTTTCTTCAGCGCCCCCACCCGGTGGGACGCGGCGAACGTCACCACCTGGGTCGCCGGGTGAAGATCCTCATCGACCATCTTGGTCCACAAGCGCATCTCGGCCCGCATCAGCGGATCATCCGGCACGAGTGACGGGCCGTCGAACACCTCGTCGACGTATTCGCAGATCACCGTGCTTTCGCGGACCACATGGCCGTCATGGACCAGGGTCGGCACCACGCACTTGGGATTGAGTTTGGCGTATTCGGCGGTGAACTGCTCGCTTTTCAGAATGTCGATATACCGGCTCTCCCAGGGCACGCCCTTCTCATCCAGGGTCAGACGCACCTTGGTGGCGCAGGCCGATGATCCATGGTGATAAAGCTCCAGCATGTCCGCCTCCAAAACCTCTACTTACGGGGAAGTCATCACCGGCCGGACCGATGGGTAAAGGGTTCGCCGCACCGTGTCCGTGGTCCGGACCTCAGCTGGCCTCGCGGATGGGGACGAGGTCGTCGTCATCGTCGTCGGTACGGGCCTGCATCTCCTCCATCCGGTCGGCGATCTCCTTGGCCGCCGCCTGCAGCTGGGCCATGTGCCGCTCGGCGATCTGCTCGGCGCTCGCGGCGGAGGCGATGTAGGTGAGCGGCAGGCTCGCCCGGGCATAGCCGTTCACCAGAACCGGCACCGCCAGGGTTTCGGTCT
The DNA here is from genome assembly GCA_964620095.1 of uncultured Rhodospirillaceae bacterium. Lineage (GTDB taxonomy): Bacteria > Pseudomonadota > Alphaproteobacteria > Rhodospirillales > UBA2165 > JAJDXO01. The sequence goes on from CAZUGT010000063.1 coordinate 6,502, forward strand.
TGGGATGCAGCCGGAAGGAATCGTCGCCGACCGCCCAGCCGCGGCTCCGGGTCGCGGCGAGGATGCGCTCGATGTAGTCCGGCTTGTGGGCCACCCGGTCGAATTCGTCGTCGGAACTCTTGAGGTTCTCGATGATCGCTTCCCGCTCCGGGTCCGGGCAGTAACTCAAATATGCCCGGCCCGACGCCGACTGCAGCATGGGCAGCCGCTGGCCGACCGCGACCCGATCTATGGTGAAGGGAGAGCGGCCGCGGGTGGATTCCCGGATATACATGGCGTTGTCGGAGAAGGTGGACAACTCGGTCGGCCAGACCACTTCCTGCACCAAACGCCCGAGAATGGGGACGGCGATATCGGCGATCCATTCCTCGTCCTTGAATCCCGAACTCAGCCGCCGGACCATGTGGGTCAGGTGAAAACGGTCGGTCGCTTCCTGCCGGCGCACGTAGCCGAAATTCCGCAGGGTATCGAGGATGCGGTAGATGGCCTGGCGGGAAATGCCCGTGTCCCGGTTGAGTTCCAGCACCGTCGCGCCGTTCCGCAGGTTCAGCGCGCGCAAGACGATCAACAGCCTCTCGGCGCTGCGCATACCGCTTGCGCGCTTCTCACTCGATTTTTCAGCCATAATTCCCTTGGACGTCTTTGTATCGAAAATGTCCGTTGAACGGACAATATACAAGGGAGAACGGTTTGAAAAGCCTATTTGGCGGGCTGCGCCTGTTGCTGAAGCTCCTGGCTGCGGACCTCGATCTCACGGGCGGCCCGCAACAAGGCGTCCAAATGCCGTGCCGCGATCTCCTCGGCGGTCGCCGCGGACGCGATGTAGGTGATGCCGACGGCCGCCATCACCCGCTCACCGCTCATCACCGGCACCGCGATGGTGGAGGTTTTGATTTCCTCCACATATTTCGAATAGCGCACCGCGTAGCCGCGCTCGCGGGTGGTTTCGATGACCGCATCCACATAGCCCTTGCGGTGAACAAGCCGGTCGTACTCGTCGTCCGATTTCCGAAGCGCGTCCAGGATGTGTTCCCGCTCCAGCGCCGGACAGTAGCTCAAATAGGCCCGGCCCATGGCGGAGATCAGCATCGGCAGGCGCTGCCCGACGGTGACCCGGTCGATGGTGAACGGGCTGTTGCGGCGCGTGGTCTCTCTTAGATACATGGCGTCGTTGAGAAAAGTGGCGAGATCCGTCGGCCAGACCACTTCGGCGAGGAGATCCCCCAGAACCGGCGCGGCGATTTCCGTCACCCACCCTTCCTCGAAATATCCGTCCGCCAGCTCCCGAACGAGATGGGTCAGATAGTACCGGTCGTCGGTTTCCTGGCGGCGCACGTAGCCGAATTCCTCCAGGGTCGCCAGCATCCGGTAGATGGATTGCCGCGAAATGCCGGTCTGCCGGCTGAGCTCCAACACCTTGGATCCATTGTGCTGATTGAGGGTCTTGAGGATCACCAGCAGACGGCGGATGGATTTGACGCCGTTGCGGGATTCCTCCGGTGCGAGCTGGTTCATGGGTGCCTCCCCAGGCTGTCCTTAACGTGGACAAAATAGGGGGGAATGTGGTGCGAATATATGGAATTAGCGCTATTTCGTCCGGTATTCGGACAATACTAGGCCGGTTTCACCTCCGGTGTCGGCACGGCGGACAAGATCATGTTCTCTTCCGAGGCAACCATCGGCGCAGCCTGCTTGAGGAAGGCCAGCCAGTCCCTATTCTCGGCCAATTTCGCGCGCCGCCCGGCGCGGTCCTCGTAGCTTTCGTACTCCCAGATCAGGATCACCCGGTTCGGATCCCCCACGTCGGTGCGGTAAAACCCCTTGAGACGGCCGCCGATGGGCAGCTGCGCGGCCAGGCCCACCCGGCGGTAGAGTTCGGCGAACTCGGCCGCCCGCCCCGCGTGGCACGTATAAATCCGCATTTCGGTGAGCATGACGCTTGTCTCCCGCCTCAGGGTTTGAATAGATGACAAAACTATGGCGTTCGCGCCGGAATGCAAGAAAGGAGCCCCGATGGCCGACATTCTGGTCCTGTTTCACAGCGTTTCCGGCGGCGCCTTCCGGCTGGCGCGGGCGGTTGCCGAAGGCATCGAGGAGGTTGACGGCTGCCGGGCCAAACTCAGGCGGGTGCCCGACATCGATGACGGCGACAGCATCTTTGGCGGACAGGTTCAGGAGCGGCCCCCCGGGCTGCTCGATCTGCCGACGGCGTCCCCCGGCGACCTCCAAGACTTCGACGGGTTCGCCGTCGGCTGTCCGATCTATTTCGGCCGGCTGAGCTCGGCCATGGCCTACTTCTGGGATCACACGGGCAAGCAGTGGGGAGACATCACCGGCAAGACGGCGACCGCCTTCGTCGCCGGCGGATCGGGGGCCGGCAGCGAGACGGCGATCCTCTCCCTGTGGAGCACCTTCGCCGCCCACGGGCTGACCATCGTGCCGCTCGGCATCCGCGCCCTATCCGCGGCCGGCGCGGGCGACGTCACCGGCGCCGGATCCTTCGGCGCGGCGAGCATCGGCAACGGGACGGGCGAGCGGCCTTCCGCCCCCGAACTCGCCGCGGCGCGCATTCAGGGCGCCGCCCTTGCCGAGGTGACCCGGGCGCTATTTCACGGTTGAGGGATTGGCGTTGGGCGTGAAGAGTTGCCGGCCCCGTCTGCGGAACGCGGCGATCGCCGCCTGCCCGGCGGCCCCGGTCAGCCAGGCGGCAAAAAGATTCGCCTCATCCGCCTTGACGTGCGGATGGCGCGCCGGGCTTACGACGATGACGCCGTACTGGTTGAACAGCGCCGGGTCCCCCTCGACCAGCACCGCGAGCGATCCCTTGTTGGAGAAGCTGGTCCACGTCCCGCGGTCGGTCAGGACATAGGCGTTCATGCCGGACGCCGTATTGAGCGCCGCGCCCATGCCCGCCCCGGCCTCGCGGAACCATGTCCCCCGTCCGGCCGCGGGGTCCGCGCCGCTGGCCCGCCAGATGGACTGCTCGGCCCGGTGGGTGCCCGAATTGTCGCCCCGCGAGACGAACAGGTGCCGGCCCCGGGCGATTTTCTCAAACGCCTCCCTCGCCCGGACCATACCCTTGATCCCGGCCGGATCGGCCGCGGGGCCCACAACCACGAAGTCGTTGTACATCACGTCATGACGCTCGAGGCCGAAACCGTCGGCGACGAACTTCTCCTCCGACGGCTTGTGGTGAACCAGCAGGACATCGGCGTCGCCCCTTTCAGCTAGCCGGATGGCTTGGCCGGTCCCGACGGCGACCACCCGGACGGCGATCCCGCTTCGGGCCTGAAATTTGGGCAGGATATCCGCGAACAGGCCCGAATTGTCGGTCGACGTGGTGGACGCCAAGGTGATGAACCGGTCTTGCGCGTGAGCCGGCGCCTGGGCCGGCGCCCCGGCCCAGGCGAGCGCCCAAACAGGCGCCCACACCGGCGCCAAGGCCAGAACGGACAGCCACCTCACCACAACAGGTCTCCTCTCAGGTAGGCCGCCGCCTCTTCGGTGGACGGCTGGGCGAAGAACTTGCCGGCGCCGGCCCGTTCGGCCACCCGCCCGCGGTGGAGGAAGATCACCTCGTCGGCGAGGCGGCGCGCCTGACCGATGTCATGGGTGGTCATGACGATCTTCGCGCCGCTGTCGTGAAAGCCGGAGACGATCTCCTCGACCGCCCGGGTCGCGCCGGGGTCCAAATTGGCGGTCGGCTCGTCCAGGAACAAAATCTCGGGCTCCAGCGCCCAGGTCCGGGCGAGGGCCAGGCGCTGCTGCTCGCCGCCGGAAAGCAAGCGGGCGGGCTGGTCGGCGAAGTCGGTCAGTCCGGTGCGCCGCAGCGCATCCGCCACCCGCCGGGCCCGTTCCCCGGCCTCGATCCCCCTCAGCTTGAGCCCGTAGGCGACGTTGGCCGCGACACTGCGGCGCAGCATCACCGGTTTCTGAAACACCATGGCCTGACGTTCGTACTGGCGGGTCGTTCCCTCCGCCCAGCGGACCTTGCCGCCGCTGGGTCCGAGCAGTCCGTGGCAGATCCGGAGCAGCAGGCTCTTGCCGGCGCCGTTGGCGCCGAGAATGACGGTCTTGGGCCCGCTTTCGATGGTCAGCGAGATGCCGTCCAACAGCGCCCGGTCACCAGCGCGGAAGGAAACCTCGTCGAGGCTCAGGGGGAGGATGGACATGTGCCGCGCCTACCCCCGCCGATAGGCGGAGACGCCGCCCAGGGACATGGCGACCGCGTTCACGCCGATGGCGGTCAGGACCAGGATCAGCCCGAGCGCCAGGGCCAGCGCCAGATTGCCCTTCGACGTTTCGAGCGCGATGGTGGTGGTCATCACCCGGGTCAGTCCCGCGATGTTGCCGCCGACGATCAATACCGCGCCCACCTCGGCGGTGGCGCGTCCGAAGCCCGCCATCACCGCCGTCACCAGGCTCACCCGCGCATCCCACAAAATGGTCCGCACCGCCTGATGGGGCCGGGCGCCGAAGGAACACAACTGGTCCCGGTACTCCTCGTAGAGGTCGCGGGTCAGCCGGTGGCAAATGGCGACGATGATCGGTGTCACCAATACCGCCTGGGCAATAATCATCGCCGTCGGGGTAAACAGAAGCCCCAGAAACCCGAGGGGTCCGGCGCGCGACAGGAACAGATAGATCAACAGCCCGACGAAGACCGGCGGCAGGCCCATCAGCGCGTTGACCAGGACGATCACGGCCCGGCGGCCGGGAAAGCGGTAAACCGCAAGCGCCGCGCCCGCCGGCAGGCCGACGGCGGCGGCGATGGCCACCGCGGCCAGGCTTACGGCGAAGGATCGCGCGATAATCTCAAGCAGTTCGGCATCCAGGGCTGCAATCAGTTGCAGCGCCAAGACGAATGCCTGACCCATGTCGGACACGGCTTCTCCCCGGGCGGGCGTAAGGTCTTATTGTTGAAAGAGTTTTAGCGAAGCAACTCGCCATGCGCCAGCGCCGCGGCCCGCCGGGCTAGTCGCCAGCCTATTCACTGGCCTTCCTGTGTCCCCGGATCACCATCAATATTCCGGAGATCACCAGCGCCGCCGCAACGACATGAAAGATCTCGAGGGTCTCGCCGAGAAACGGGATCGCCAGCGCGGCGCCGTAAATCGGCAATAGATTGACGAAGATGGCGGCGCGATTGGGTCCCACGGCCCGGTTGCCGGCGTTCCAGAGAAAGACGGAGACGATCGAAAGAATCAGCGCCATGAACAGAATGATCAGCCCGTTCGCCGGGGTAAAGACGACCGGCCGGACATAAATCGTCTCCCAGATATAGAACGGCAGGAGCATCGCCGATCCGGACGCCGAAATGATGAACAGCAGGGTCAGCAGGCTGAACCCTTGCAGCAGCCGGTGCAGCACCACCACAGAGGCGGCGTAAGCCACCGTCCCGGCGATCACCATGATATCGCCGATATTGAACCGGAACGCCGCGAGTACCGTCAGGTCCGCTTTCGAGACGCTGATCAGGACCCCGAAGAAGGCGGCGGCGAGCCCGATGGATTGGACCC
>CAZUGT010000064.1:0-7855 GCA_964620095.1 uncultured Rhodospirillaceae bacterium
CGTAACACATGGCGAAGAAGGTTTGCCGCTTGATGTCTTCGATATGCTTTTCGTCGGGCGAGAAACCCTTGGGCGGCCGCTTCAAGGCATCCCCCATAATGCCGCCGGTTTTCGCGTTGAGCACCTTGTTGTTGATGACCCGGGTCCAGGCGGCGGGGTCCTTGCGGATCGCGGTCCGGATCCTGGCGAGCTCCGGTGCGGGCGGCTTCCAAATTCCACCGCCGTAGATCACCTTTCCGGGCTCGAGGTGAAGATAGAACCCGGGGGCGTGCGCATCCTTGCCGGCCGAATGACGGAACTGCACGGCGGCGTGCTCCTTGTAGGGCCGCTTGTCCCTGGAAAACCGCACATCCCGGTAAATCCGGAACATGGATCCGCCGTTGGGCTTGGGATCGGCAACGTAATGCCTTGAAATCCCGGCGAGGCGCGGTGCCATTTCCCCGATGAACGAGATGCAGGCCGCCACCACCACCTCCCGATACCGGTCCTTGTTGGCTTCGAACCAAGGCCGCTCGTTGTTGGCTGCCAGCTCTTCGAAAAACTCGAAAAAATCCCGGCCGAATCCGGTGAAAGACATGGCCTGCTCCCTGAATACTGCTGTGGTGGCGAGGATAGCGCGCACCGGTTTGGTGCGCCAACAACCAAACGCTCTAGCCCGTTAAGTCGTCGCCATGGAGACCGCGGCCATGATTTCCTCGTCGGGCACATCGTCGAAGGAGGCATAGTTCATGGTGTAGAGGCGGTTGTAGAGGCCGCCCATGGCGATCAGTTCGTCATGGGTGCCCTGCTCGATGATTTCGCCTTCCTGCAGGACGATGATCCGGTCGGCGTTCCGCACGGTTGCCAGGCGGTGGGCGATGACGATCCCGGTCCGGCCCTCGAGCAGCTTCGCCAGCGCCCGCTGGATTTGCCGTTCGGTAAAGCTGTCGACATTGGCGGTCGCCTCGTCGAGCACCAGGATGCCGGCGTCGGCGATGACCGCCCGGGCGAAACTCAGCAACTGGCGCTGCCCGATGGACAGGTTGACGCCGCGCTGCCCGAGCATGGTGCCGTAGCCTTCGGGCAGCCGGCCGATGAATTCATGGGCGCCAACCGCCTGGGCCGCCTCGATGACCTCTTCCAGCGTCGCGTCCCGTTTGTGGTAGCGGATATTGTCGAGGACGGTCCCGGTAAACAGGAACGGTTCCTGAAGCACCATGGCGACGTTGCGCCCAAGACTCTCCTGGGTGACGTCGCGGACGTCGTGGCCGCCGACCCGCACCTCGCCTTCCCAGACGTCGTAGAACCGGTGCAGAAGCGCGGCCGTGCTTGTCTTGCCCGAACCCGTGGGACCGACGAGGGCCACCGTCTCGCCCGGCCCGATGTCGATGTTGATGTTCCTGAGTACGGGCTGGCCGGGCAGATACCCGAAGGTCACGTCCCTGAACCGAACCGCGCCGTCGATCGAGCCGGGGTCGATGGCATCCGGCTTGTCCTCGACCTCGACCTTGACGTCGAGCACTTCGAGGATGCGCTGAGACGACGCCATGGCGCGCTGCATCATGTTGTATTGCATCATCAACGAGCGGATCGGGTCGAAGAACCGCTGGACGTAGAACAGAAAGGCCACCATGACGCCCAGATCGAGGGTATCGGCGAGGACCATGTTGCCGCCGACGATGACGACGATGGCCATGGCTATACCGGTCAGGGTATCCACTGTCGGCACCATCACCTGGGCGAGCCGGGTCGCCCGAAGGTGGGAGTTGAGGTTGTCGCGGGCCTTGCCCTCGAAAATCTCGAAGTTGACCCCTTGGCGGGTCATCTCCTGAACCGTCCGCACGCCGTTGATGTTCTCGGCCAACGCGCCGTTGACGATGGAAGAGGTCTGCCGCGCCAGCATGAAGGCCCGGCGCGCGGCGGGCAGCCAAATCAGTCGGAACACGACCAGCGCCGGCACCACCGTCAGGGTCAGCAGGCCGAGCTCCACATTGAGGCTCAAGAGCACGATGACAATGCCGACGATGAGGACGAAATCCCCGATGGCCATGATCGACGTTTCGAGAAATTCCTGGATCGAACTGACGTCGCCCTGAAGCCGGGACATAAGCCGGCCGACTTCGGTCTTGTCCATGAAGCTCAGCGAGACCCGCTGCAGGTGCTTGTACATGGCCCGACGCATATCCACCAACATCCGTTCGGCCGTCCGCGCCACCAGCGTCAGCTGAAAATAGTTGGCGATGAAATTGGAGATGATGATGCCGAAAAACACCGCCACCGCGATCTCCAGCAGGTTCCCGGACGCGGCACCCTCGACCAGCGCGCTGTCGATGGTCTCGCGAATGACCAGGGGAATGGACAGCTGGGTCAGCGTAAAGGCCAGGACCGCGGCAATCCCGATCGCAACGGTCGTCCGGTAAGGGCGGACGAAGCCAAGGAAGCGGCGGATGATCCGCCCGTCGAACGCCGCGGCGAATATCTCCTCGTCCCGATCCGTCGTCAGCGCCTTCAGCCGGTCGATGGATTCCCGACCGGGCGGCGTGGTTTTCCTTGATGCGGTCAGGGACATGGGCTTACTCCGCCGGCGCCGGTCCGGCCGGCCCGCCGTCCGTCTCCTTGCCGACGATCTGGAGGTCGTAGAGCGCCCGGTAGCGGCCGCCGGCCGCCAGCAAATCGTCGTGGGCGCCCCGCTCGACGATCCGGCCATCCTCCAGGAAGATGATCTCGTCGGCATGCATGAGCGAACTCAGCCGATGGGAGACGATGATGGTCGCCCGGTCCTTGGTCAGATCCATCAGCGCCGCGCGGATGCGCTGTTCCGTCGCGGCGTCGATGGCCGCCGTCGAATCGTCGAATACCATCACCGTGGGCGTCAGCAGGACGCTGCGGGCGATGGACAGGCGCTGGCGCTGGCCGCCGGACAGGGAAACGCCCCGCTCGCCGACCAGGGTTTCATACGCCTGCGGCAGCGCGGCGATGTAATTGTGCAGTTGCGAGGCTTCCGTCGCCCCCTCGATGCGGCTCTGCTCGGCGAAGGGATCGCCGTAGGCGACGTTCGCCGACACCGGGGACGTGAATAGAAACGTATCCTGCTGCACGACACCGACCGAACTCCGAAGCGAATCCAGGGTCACGTCGCGGATGTCCTGGCCGTCGACGGTGATCGCGCCGTCGGTGACATCGTAGAACCGCGGGATCAGGTGGACGATGGTCGACTTGCCGCTGCCGGGCGGACCGACAATTCCAAGGGTCTGTCCGGGCCGCACCTCGAAGGAGATATCGGAAATGGTCCGCTCCCCCGGAAATCCCTCGTAGGAAAACCCGACCCGGTCGAATTTCAACACCCCTTCGGTGGGCGCCAACGGCCGGGCGTCCGGCTTGTCGCCGACCGCCGCTTCCATATCGAGGACATCGAACAGCCGGACCCCGGCCACGGAGGCGCGGGCGACGCCGTTGATCACCATGCCGACTTGCCGGACCGGCATCTGAAGGATGGTCATGAAGGCGAGGAACTGGGTCAGTTCGCCGACCGTCAACTCGCCGGCGAGGATTTTCACGCCGCCGGCCCAGAGAACGAGCCCCATGGCGATGAAATAGGCAAAGGTCATCACGGAGGTATTTCCGTAGCGGACCTTCACCCGCTCCATGGAGATGTCGAGCGCCACTTTGGAGCCGGCATCGAACTTCTCCATCTCGAAGTCCTGGGCGCCGAAAGCGCGCACGACGCGAATGCCGCCCAAATTTTCCTCCATGATCCGGGTCAGCACCGAGAGCGCTTCCTGAAGCTGACGCCACAAAGCACGGATGCGAATCCGGAAAACCAGCCCCCGCCAGAGGGCAAAAGGCACGAAGCTCAGGCTCAACAGACCGAGCATCAGGTCGCTGCCCATATAGAGATAGGCGCCGCCGCCGACCAGCATCGCCAGCAAAATCATGCGCAGGATACCGAAATCGATGAACCGGCGGATGCCTTCGATGTCCAGCATGCCGCGGGTCAGCAGATCGCCCGAATGGATACGGTCGTGATAGGAAAAGCTCAGACGCTGAAGCTGTTCGAAGTAGGCGAGCCGCAGCTGGTACGCCAGGTGCTGGCCGATCGCCTCACCGAGATAGTTGTGTATCATCGTGAAGCTGCCCCGGAGAACGGCCGCTCCGATGATCAGGCCCGCCGCCAGCACGAGGGCCGATTTGACCTCTTCGGCGCCTCCTTGCCCGGATTCCAGCAAACCGGTCGCATTATCGACCGCGTCACCGAGGAACAGGGGGATGAGCAGCTGGAAGATTCCGGCCGCGAGCACCGATATGACCGCGACGATGCAATGCCAGGGATAGCCGAGCGCCATTTTGGTGATCCGCAGCAGCGCCTTGGCGCCCCGGTCATACTGTCCCTCCAGGGAGGGGACCTTGTAGTCCATCCCCGACTTCGGCCGCGAGCCATCGCCGCCGCCGGGTCCCATCGGACCAAAGGGTTTTGCGGAACTCTCGTTCACCGGTTTCCCAATCCCATCTCGCGCCCGTCCGGTTCCGTGCCGCTCGGTGGAGCGGCCCGTGTCGGCCGCTCGCGTCGGAATTGACGGGTCTCTGTGGAAACGGAGCGTGATCCGCTCCGCCGGTTTCAAACTAATGGACGGCCTGCTGGCTTTCAAGACGGAGCCCCGCCGCGACGGCCGAATGTGCCGGCTATTTGTGAAATTCCGCAGACCGGACCATCCGGGCCGGGACTTCCGGGATCGGGGATGCTAAGAAATCCGAATGAATGATCTGATAAAGATGACCGCCCGCGAGGCAGTCCGGCGTCTCAAGAACAAGGACGTTTCGCCCCACGAACTCATCGACGCGGCGTTGTCCCGCATTGCCGAGGTGGAACCGTCGGTCAACGCGCTCCCCACCCTGTGCGAAGACCGGGCGCGGGATTTCGCCGCCAGCCTGCCGGGGAATCCGGACCAGCCCGGCTGGCTCGCCGGCCTGCCCGTCGCCATCAAGGACATGAACGAGGTCGGCGGGGTTCTCACCACGTACGGCTCGCCCATCTACGCCGATCATGTGCCGGAAAAATCCGACATCACGGTGGCCGCCATGGAGGCCCGCGGCGCCACGGTGCTCGCCAAGTCCAATACGCCCGAATTCGCCGCCGGCGCCAACACCTTCAACGAGGTGTTCGGCAAGACCCGCAATCCCTGGAACACGGCGCTCACCTGCGGCGGCTCTTCGGGCGGATCGGCGGCGGCGCTGGCCACCGGCGAGGTATGGCTGGCGGGCGGCTCCGATCTGGGCGGTAGCCTGCGCACGCCGGCGGCTTTCTGTTCGGTGGTCGGCTATCGGCCGAGCCCGGGGCGGGTGCGCCGGGCCGGCGTCAACCCTTTCGACACCATGGGGGTCAACGGGCCCATGGCCCGCAACGTCGGCGATGTGGGCCTGCTGCTCGACAATATGGCCGGCGAGGATACCGCCGACCCCATCAGCCTACCGGTGCCGGATGTCCCTTACCAGACGTCGGCCGAAAGCCCGCGGCCGCCGAAGCGCATCGCCTTCACCCGGGATTTCGGTTTCCTGCCCATCGCCGCCGAGATCAAGGAAATCGTGTCGGGCGCCGCCTCACGTCTCGAAGAGCTCGGCGCCCGGGTGGTGGAGACCCATCCCGACCTGAAAGACGGCCCCGAGATCTTTCAAACCCTCCGGGCCGCCGCGTACGCCGCCGGCATGGCGGAATTGATCGAACGGCACCGGGACCTGATCAAGCCCGAAATAATCTGGAATGCGGAAAAAGGGCTGGCGCTCTCGCCGGAAGAGATTGCCCGGGCCACCGTCGCGCGAGGGGAACTCTACCAGCGCACGGTTTCCTTCTTCGACGATTTCGATCTCCTGGTTGCGCCGATGACGCAGGTATCGCCGTTTGACGTGGACATCCGCTACGTCACGGAAATCGAAGGCACCGAGTTGGAGACCTACGTCGATTGGATCGCCCTGCCCTCCATCGTCACCCTCACCGCCTGCCCCGCCTTGTCGCTGCCCTGCGGCTTTACCGGGGACGACCTGCCGGTGGGCCTGCAGCTGATTGCGCCGCCGAGGCGCGATGCCGATTTGCTCTCCATGGCCGCCGCGGTCGAGCAGCTTTTTGGTCTGGCCGGCCAGGTACCTATCGATCCCCGCTGACGGGTTAAACGACTTGACCACGGGGTGACCCGCTGACACCTTCCCGCCGATGAGAATCTTCCGCCATTACAATGACTTGCCTGACGACTTCCGGGGCGGCTCCATCGCCATCGGCAATTTCGACGGCGTCCATCTCGGTCATCAGGAAGTGATCAACACCGCGGGAGGGGTGGCCAAGGAGCGGGATATTCCATGGGGCGTGATGACCTTCGAGCCTCACCCCCGAATGTTCTTCCAGAAAAGCATCGAGCCGTTCCGCCTGACGCCGTTTCATCTCAAGGCGCGAATCATCGAGGAACTGGGCGCCGACTTCCTGATGGTGCTGCATTTCGACAAGAAGCTCTCCGATCTTACGGCGGAGGCCTTCGTCGGCGACGTATTGAAGGCCAGTCTCGATGCCCGCCATATCGTTTGCGGCTTCGATTTCGTTTTCGGCAAGAACCGGCAAGGAGACGGGAACTATCTGAGGAGCCGGGGTCAGGCGTTGGGCTTCGGCACGTCGAGCGTCGGCGCCGTGCTCGACGATACCGGCGAAGCCATCTCTTCGACCCGCATTCGCGATTATCTCTCCGATGCCGATCCCCGCGGCGCGGCGCGGCTGCTCGGCCGCCACCATGAAATTTCGGGCCGGGTGGTGCGCGGCGACGAGCGCGGACGAACCATCGGGTTCCCCACCGCCAACCTGGAGTTCGATATCAACAACCGGCCGGCCACCGGCGTCTACGCGGTCCACACCGGGATCGACCGGGGCGGCGTCATCGACTGGCGGGACGGCGTCGCCAATCTGGGCCGCCGCCCGACCTTCGGCGACGCAGACCGGATTACCCTGGAAACTCATCTCTTCGATTTCGATCAGGACATTTACGGCCAGCATTTGCGGGTCGGATTGGTGGAATATTTGCGCCCCGAGCGGAAGTTCAACGGCATCGACGAGCTGACCCGGGCGATCCGGCAGGATTGCACCGACGCCCGCGCCGTCCTCGCCAAGGAGCGGGACCGAAAAAACTAGTCGAATTCCGGGCAACAGCCTTTGATTTCCGGGCCGAGGGGGGATAAAACCGCCCCTCTTGGCGATACGGCCATTCGGATCACATGAGATGAGCGTCGATTACAAAGATACGGTCTTCCTGCCGAAGACCGACTTCCCGATGAAGGCGGGATTGGCGAAGCGCGAGCCGGAGATTCTCGAGCGCTGGAAGAAGCTCGACATCTACGCCAAATTGCGCGCCGGCTCCAAGGGCCGGGAGAAGTTCATCCTCCACGACGGACCGCCGTACGCCAACGGCCATCTCCATATCGGCCACGCGCTCAACAAGATCCTGAAGGACGTCATCACCCGCTCCCAGCAGATGCTGGGCAAGGATTCCAACTATGTGCCGGGCTGGGACTGCCATGGTCTGCCCATCGAATGGAAGATCGAGGAGCAGTACCGGGAAAAGGGCGAGGACAAGGACGCGGTGCCGATCATCGACTTCCGCGCCGAGTGCCGGGAATTCGCCAGCCACTGGATCGACGTGCAGAGCGAGGAATTCCAAAGGCTGGGGGTCGCCGGCGACTGGGACAACCCCTACACCACCATGACCTTCGCGGCGGAAGCGCAGATCACCCGGGAATTGATGAAGTTCGTGCGCAACGGCCTGCTCTATCGCGGCTCCAAACCGGTGATGTGGTCGGTGGTGGAGATGACGGCGCTGGCCGAAGCCGAGGTCGAGTATCACGACCA
>CAZUGT010000065.1:0-14612 GCA_964620095.1 uncultured Rhodospirillaceae bacterium
ACGTAATAGCCCTCGGCGGTTGTCGCCTGCCGGTCCCGGATCAGGCTGGCCTTTGCCGTGGTGCCGCCCATGTCGAATGAGATGACGTCGTCATAGTTGAGCGCGCCGCCCACTTCGGCGGACGCGATGATGCCGCCGACCGGACCGGATTCCATCATGTTGACCGGTTTTTTAACCGCCACATCCGGCGCCATGACGCCGCCATTGGACTGCATGATGGACAGATCGCCCTTGAATCCGATGTCGTGCAGCCGTTGCTCGAGCCCGTGAACGTAGCCGCTCATCCGGGGGCCGATATAGGCGTTCACCACCGTCGTCGATGTCCGTTCGAACTCCCTGTACTCACGCAAGATCTCGTGGGACAGCGAGACGTAGACATCCGGCAGCTTTTTCGCCAGGACCTCCCCCGCCAGCTGCTCGTGGACGGGGTTCGCATAGGCATGAAGAAAGCAAACGGCGACAGCCTCTATATCCAGGGATTTCAGCCGATCACAAATGGGGTCCAACTGGGCGGGGTCCATTTCGTCCCGAACTTCGCCGCCCGCCAGAATGCGCTCCTCGACTTCGAAGGTCAGGCTGCGCGGGACCAGCGGCCGATGCCGATGAAAGAGCAGATTGTATGATTCCGGACGGTTGCCACGGCCAATGGTGTAGACATCGCGCGTACCCTTGGTGACCAGAAGAGCAGTCTTGGCGCCCTTGCGCTCGATCAACGTGTTGATCGCCTGGGTCGTCCCGTGGATGACGTCGTCGGCCCCTCCGATTTCGAGACCGCTTTTGTCGATGCAGTCTAGGATACCTTGGGCCAGGTCGTGGGGGGTCGTCAGGCTCTTTGCCTGATAGAAGCCCTGCGACACCTCGTCAAAGGCCATCAGGTCGGTGAAGGTGCCGCCGATATCGACCGCCAACAATGTCACGCCTGCTTCCTCCCCCCGGGATGGTACCGGAATTTGCCGGTTGATACATCCGCGGACCCGCCGGATAAGCGCCAGCGCGTTCGTGGCTTTCTGAACCGTCCGGCCGGTGAGGTCCAATTCGTTTGCCGTCGCACGCTTTGAAATTCGGTCTGATGACCCGGAATGATGCGCATCTCTCCCCGGGGATCGAAGCATTCATCGACCAGGTGAGGATTTCGGGCCGCCAAATCGGCCAAGCCTCGAAGTCCGGCGTCTGGCCGAACACCGGCCGACTGCCGCCTCCACATCGATATATCTCAGAAGTTGACTCCGAGTTCAGATACCCGGATCGTCGGTGAGCGGGTTGGGCTTCGCCAGCACACGAAGATCCGGCACTTTCGTCAGGCTGATTTTGGCGCCATCTACGATCACGCCGTAGGGTGCCAGCGTATTGAACGCCCTCGATAGATTTTCCGGGGTCATGCCAAGCAGGGCGGCAAGCGTCTTCTTGTCGATCGCGAGATTGACGATGCCGGTCGTTCCCTGCTCCTCATATTCGTGGAGTAGATAGTTGGCGAGCCGTTCCACCGAGGTGCGCAGCTTTTGGTTCTTCAGCGATTTCACCATGTCGCGATAACGGATCGACAGTTCCTGAACGACTGACCGCGCGAACTCGGCGTCGCGTTCGAAGACCGCGCGGGCATTTTCCGAGGGGATCATGAGAATTCGTGACGGTGCCAGTGTCCGCGCCGACATGAGATGGGGCGCATCACGGAGTACGGCGGCGAGAATAAACGTGGCCACCGGATGAATGATGGCCAATGTCGTTTCGCGGCCGTTGTCATGGGCAAACAATTCAACGCTGCCTTCGACCACCACATGGAGAAAGTCGGCGGCGTCCCCCTCGGCGATGAGTTCAACCTGTGACGGGAACCGCTGCAGGTACGCCGCCTGCATGACTTCCTCGAAGTTGTCCTCGGCCATCCCGGCGAACAACTCAAGCTCCCGAATCACCGGCAAATCATCTGGTCGCAACCTGTGCCTCCCCCATATGCGGCAAGCGGCATCTTGATAATTATCAAGCAGCTTCCCAGAAAACCGAACCGGTCACAACAGCTCGATCATTCGGCAGCTGAACAATTGATTCGGCGACACTTATTTGATCGCCGGCGGCCCTGACCCTTGACCGCCATCAAGTCCATTTCATCCCGCCTCGTTCAACATCTATCCGTTCAGTCCGCTGAGGGCGTCAAAGAGGGGCAAGGCGATGAATGAACTGGATGGGGTGAGCCACCCAACACAAAACCGTATTCTCGGGATGAGCACACTGGCTTTCACCGTGTGCTTCGCGGTGTGGACCATCTTTTCCATCATCGGCGTGAAGATCAAACAGGACCTTGGGTTGTCCGATACGGAATTCGGTCTGCTTGTCGGTACGCCGATCCTGACCGGCTCCCTCAGCCGGATTTTCCTGGGCATCTGGACCGATCAATATGGCGGCCGGATCGTTTATTTCCTCACGATGGTGTCCGCGGCCGCGGCCACCTTCCTGCTGTCTTTCGCCACAACCTACGAGCTCATGCTCTTGGCCGCCTTGGGCGTAGGACTGGCCGGCGGTTCATTTGCCGTCGGCATCGCCTACGTTTCCAAATGGTACCCGCCGGATAAGCAGGGAACCACCGGCATCGTCAATCTCGCGATCGACAAGAAGACGCTTGCCTCCCTGCTTCGTATGACCCCGCACAATCTATCGAGGGCGTTCAATACGCTGGCACCCTACGGCGTGATCGTGGATGGCGCCAAAATCAGCTTGACGAAGGTGCCGGATCTTCGCGTGCTGGCGAAGCCCAACCCGCTCACCGACGATCCGGACCTATAATTCGGATTCAACCTCGGAAATATATCGAGGTGGAGGCGGCAATCGACCGGTGTTCGGCCAGACGCCGGACTTCGCGGCTTGGTCGATTTGGCGGCCCGAAAGCCTCACCTGGTCGACGAATGCTTCGATCCCCGGGGAGAGATGCGCATCATTCCGGGTCATCAAACCGAATTTCAATTTGAACGGCCCGCCCCCCCTGAACATTGGCGGTTATTATATCCTGCGAACGCAAACGAATTGGACCCGGCCGGCCGGACGATCCACAAAGCCACCAACGGGCCGGCACATATCCGGCTGGTCCGCGGATGTACCAACCGGCAAATTCCGGTACCATCCCGGGGGAGGAAGCAGGCGTGACATTGTTGGCGGTCGACATCGGCGGCACCTTCACCGACTTGATGGCCTTTGACGAGGTGTCGCAGGGCTTCTATCAGGCAAAGAGCCTGACGACCCCCCACGACCTGGCCCAGGGTATCCTCGACTGCATCAGCAAAAGCGGTCTCGAAATCGGCGGGGCCGACGACGTCATCCACGGGACCACCCAAGCGATCAACACGCTGATCGAGCGCAAGGGCGCCAAGACGGCTCTCCTCGTCACCAAGGGCACGCGCGACGTCTACACCATCGGCCGCGGCAACCGCCCGGAATCCTACAATCTGCTCTTTCATCGGCATCGGCCGCTGGTTCCCCGCAGCCTGACCTTCGAAGTCGAGGAACGCATTCTGGCGGGCGGCGAGATCCGGGACGAAATGGACCCCGCCCAGTTGGACCCCATCTGTGATCGGCTGAAATCCCTGAATATCGAGGCTGTTGCCGTTTGCTTTCTTCATGCCTATGCGAACCCCGTCCACGAGCAGCTGGCGGGGGAGGTCCTGGCGAAAAAGCTGCCGGATGTCTACGTCTCGCTCTCCCACGAGATCTTGCGTGAGTACAGGGAGTTCGAACGGACGTCGACGACGGTGGTGAACGCCTATATCGGCCCCCGGATGAGTGGCTACGTTCACGGGCTCGAGCAACGGCTGCACGACATCGGATTCAAGGGCGATCTGTCCATCATGCAGTCCAATGGCGGCGTCATGGCGCCGGATGTGGCGGTCAAAAAACCGGTCAACATGATGGAATCCGGTCCGGTCGGCGGCATCATCGCGTCCGCCCAAGTGGGCGGCGCGCTCAACTATGACGACGTCATCTCATTCGACATGGGCGGCACCACGGCAAAGGCCAGCCTGATCCGAGACCGGCAAGCGACGACCGCCGAGGGCTATTACGTCGGTGGCTATGCAAGCGGCGATCCGGTCATGGCGCCGGTTGTCGATGTGGTCGAGGTGGGTGCCGGCGGCGGCAGCATTGCCTGGATTGACGATGTCGGCGCGCTCAAAGTGGGCCCACAGAGCTCGGGCGCCGATCCGGGGCCCATCTGCTACTCGGGCGGCGGCCGGGAGCCAACCATCACCGACGCCAATGTGATCCTCGGCCGCGTCGGCGCATCGGATTTTCTGGGTGGCGAGATACCCCTCGACCTCGAGGGCGCAATTGCCGGCACCAAGGAGAAGGTCGCCGGTCCCCTCGACATGGATGTGCACGAAGTCGCCCAGGCGATTATTCGGATCGCCATCACCAAAATGTCCCTCGCGGTTCGGGAAGTTTCGGTCGAGAAGGGGTATGACCCCCGGGATTTCGCCATGTTCGCCTCCGGCGGCGCCGGTCCGCTTCATGCGGTTGCCATCGCCCGCGAGCTTCATATTCCGACGGTGATCATTCCGCGTTTCCCCGCTCATTTTTCGGCGCTGGGGATGCTCATGGCGGACGAGCGCCAGGATTTCATCCAGACCTGCCTCGCCGGCCTCGAACAGGTGGATTTTTCGGTGCTGGTGAGAATCCACGACGAAATGGTCGAACAGGCGAAGGCCGAACTGAAGCTGGGAGACAATATGGAGTTCCAGGTCAAGCTGGATCTGCGCTATGTCGGCCAGGAGTTTACGTTATCGGTTCCGGTCTCACTGGACCTGATCAGGGCGGGCGACGTCGAGGCGATCCGCAAGGCCTACGACGACCTCCATGAGCTCCGCTATGCCCATCACGCCGCGGACGAGCCCGTCGAGGTGGTCAATCTCCGCCTTGTCGCCATGAGTCGCCGTCCGACACTGGCCCTGCCGCAGATCGGCGCCGATGGAAGCGGTGTGGAACCTAAGCGGCGCCAAGTGTACCTTGACGATCCGACGGCGCCGGTGGAGTGCCCGGTCCATGAACGGACCGCGCTCGGTCCCGGGTTTGAATTCGAGGGCCCCGCGCTGGTCCAGGAGTACGCATCGACGACGGTGATGTTCGCCGGCGACAGCTGCCGCGTCGCCGAGACGGGCGAGCTGATTATTTCCGTGGGGCTGAACGCATGAGCACAAAACTCGATCCCGTGACTCTCGAAGTGATCCGCAACGCTTTTCCGGCCATCGCCAACGAAATGGCGGCGGATCTCCAGCGGACTTCCTACAACATGATGATTTACGAGGTTCGTGATTTTTGCACCGCCGTGGTCAAACCCAACGGCGAACTGGTGTCGCAGAATGTCGGCGGGGTGTCGCATTTCGTCGCCGACCTCGGGGTGGTAATCGAAGACGGCATGGAAAAGATCGGCGCCGACGGATTTCAGCCGGGCGACGTGGTCATCACCAACCACCAGCGTGTCGCCGGGCAGCACCTCAACAATATCGTCATCTACACCCCGTTCTTTTTTGGGGGTGAATTGATCTTCTTCTCCATGGTGCGGGCCCACTGGATTGACGTCGGCGGCATGAGCACCGGCTTTGGCGGCGGTCCGGATGTGGCCGATCCCTGGATGGAGGGGCTTCAGTTCGACCAACTGAAGATCTACGAGGCGGGAGAGCGGAACGAAACGCTCTATAAGCTCATTCACGACAATATCCGGTTTCCGGAATCCTCCCTTGGCGACATGCGCTCGCAGATCGCGGCCTGCCGTTTGGCCACCCGCCGTCTGGACGAACTGTTCGAGAAATTCGGGCCGGGCGTCATTCACGCGGCGCTGGATCGGATTTTCGACGAGACCGAGCAGAAATGCCGGAACGTGGTGACCGGCATCGCCGACGGGGTGTACGAAGCCGAGGCGTTTCTGACCGACGACGGGATCGAGATCGGCGAGCCGATCCGCATTCACGCCAAAGTCACGGTCGCGGGCAGCGACATGACCATCGATCTGTCCGGGTGCGCCGATGCCCGTCGCGCCGCGATCAATTCCAGAACCCTGGCCGGCGCGCGGGTGGCTTACAAATCTCTGACGGCGCCGACCGAACCGGTCAACGAAGGCTCCTTCCGCGCCGTCGATGTCGTCATCCCCGAGGGCAACATCATGATGGCGGTCTATCCCGCGCCCATGTGCATGTGGAGCGTCATCGTCCCGACCGTCGTCGATACCATCATTCGCGCGCTTGCCCCCGGTATGAAGGACACGATCCCGGCGGCCCACTTCGGCCTGCTTGGCGGGCCGGTGGTTTTCACCGGCATCCACCCGAAGACCGGTAAGAGGTTCATTGTCCAAAGCATCGAGGGCGGCGGCTGGGGCGGGCGGCCGCACGAGAACGGCGAGTCGGCAACCGTCAGCGTCTGTCAGGGGGACGTCCGCAACGCGACGATCGAGGGCATTGAGCTGAAATGCCCGGTGGTCATCGAGGAGAGGACGCTGCGGACCGACTCCGGCGGGGCGGGGCGGTACCGGGGCGGCCTCGGCATGCAGATCCTCGTCGAGGTGCTGGTCGACGGGACGTGGATTTGCGAGCCCCCGAAGCGGGGAGAAATTTGCCCGGCGTGGGGACTGTGGGGGGGCAAGCCCGGCAAGGTCGGTGAATTTCTGTACAGAACGCCGGGAGAGGAAAATTTCTCCTTGGCCGACACGCCGCGCAACCTGTTGCCCAAGAACTCGCAGCTCATCGTCCGCACCGGCGGCGGCGGCGGGTGGGGAAACCCCTTGGAGCGGGAGGCCGAGCTTGTCGCCGGCGATGTCGAGGAAGGGTATGTATCGGCCGAGGCGGCCCGGGACGATTACGGCGTGGTCGTCGATGATGCAACCTGCGAGGTCGATCGGCCGGCGACCGAAGAACTGAGATCGAAGCTCCGCGCGGCGGCCCAAACGGCTGCGGAATAAGGGGCTTGGCCCGCACGTCTCACCAGGGTTAAGCCTCCCAAATCGAGAGATATTTCTCCTGCAATCGCTTGAGGGCGCCGGCGTTCTCGAGCGCACCTGCCGACAGGGATTTCCAGTCATCCACGTCGGCCGCATCCAAGACGAGCGATGTGAAATTGGTGAATTTGGCCGATGTCTCCTCGGCGGTGAATCGCCGCCCGGGATCCCCCGGCGCTTCGATGACCGTCGCCGCTTCCGACCGGCCACCCGCCTCCACGCGCACCCGGGCCGGCCATCGATCAGGGAGATGGGCCCCGAGTTCCTCGTCGACCTGGACATGAACCTTTTCCATAAGGGCCGTAATGTCTTCGGTCAGCACGTAGCTGGATCGCGCCACATCGAACAGCCCCGGTTTGTGATAGGCGGCCAATGAGAGCTGGTAGGGCGCGCTGGTCGCGCTCGACAGGCGGTTGCCCTCGACGACCCCGTGATCGATCATTTTCGCGTAGCGCTCCGGAACCGACACAACCACCTCGTCAATGCCGTCCGGCCGGACGCCGCGTCCGAGAATTTCCTCGAAACCGGCGATGGCCGCGACCATCTGCTTGGCGGAGCAATAAGGCTTCATGCTGACGTCGTGAACCACCATCGGGCTTCCGGGAGCTTTCGGAAAATATCGCGAGTCGCACTGAAGCCCGTGAGCCGTCGCCATCCATTCACCGTCCAAGAGCGCGAGATCGCCGCGGAACCCGTCGGCCGCCGCCAGCGCGGCGAAACACCCGGCGCGGACGGCCTGTCCCACCATCAGCCAGCGGGAGGTCCGGACATTGCCCGGCCGGCCAATTCGGCCCGCGAGAGAGGTAAGCGCGATCGACAGCGCATGCGCCGTCGGCTCATCGTCGAGATCAAGCAGCGCCGCGGTCACCGCAGCCGCGCCAAACGGCGCCGTCAGGTATGTCGTCCAAATCCCCTTGTAGACGATGTTCTGGCCATCGACGGAGGCCGCCAGCCGCGTCATGGCTTCATAACCGGCAACCAGGGCCGCGCTGACGCGGTCCGGGTCATGGACCTTCAGGTAAGCGGACATGGTAAGGGCAGCCGGGATGACGATCGAGCCCGGCGTACACCCGGACGGCAAATGGATGTCGTCGATCTCGGACATGCGGGTCGCCGTGCAATTGGCGGCTGCATGGTCGACGGATCCGCCGCCGGACAGAAATCGGAACGCCGATTGCGCATCGGCCGTTGCCGCCCCGGTGAGTGTGGCGCCGACGGTATCCAGCAGGTGCAGGCTCAACACGCCGCGATCCGCGTCCGACAACGGCGTCCCGGCGGTATTCGCCAATTGCCCGGCAAGATCGATCAGTATCGGCAACCTATCACCCGCCTTCAGCCGTCCGGCTTTCCCGGTTCACGGGTTGCCACAGGACCTCCCGGCCATCGCTCGTTACCCGGACGACGGCCGAGGTTACGGCTGCGCCTGCCTCGTCGTCGGCGACGCCGACCTTGAGTGAGCAGATATCGCCGGACTTGAGGAGCAGGTCCGCGCCATCGGTTAGTTCGGGATGTTCCACCAGTGACAGGCCGAGCCCGGACCCGCAACCATCGCCGACGAGGTCATGGCCCCGCATATTCCCCAAGTGACTGTTCCGTGCCGCCCGAAGATCGGAGATCGGGGCTCCGTCCCTCGCATTGTCTATCATCGCCTGAAGGGCCCGTTCGGCAGCTTCGCTCACAGGTGCGCCAATGGCGCCGGCGGTTATGAAGCCGTCGACCCAATAGCCTCGATTTCTGACCGCCAGGTATGCGACCAGCGGCCCTTTCGCCGCATCCGTCAGATGTTCGATCGGGACAAACGTCCGTCCGCCGTCCGGCGAGTAGAGCGATCGTATATCCTGGGCACCGGCCCTGCGGACCGCGGTTTCCGCCGACAAGACGCTTGCCGTGAACGAAGCGCCCTCCTCCCGGCCGGCGTGAATTTTCGCTTCCGCCTGTTTCAGCAATGTCACCGCCTCGCGTACGGCCGCCACCTCGGCGGGCGACTTGCCGCGCCGCAGGTTCAGCAGGAATTCGGTGACATCGTCCGCATCGGCAAAGCCCGGGACGGTCGCGAGAACGTCGAATGTCCCTTTTGCCATGGCGCCAAAGTCTATGGCGGCGATCCGGGCGCCGTCACCGAGTTCTTGGATCCACTCCTGCCCGGCCGCGGCGAGGTCCGTGGCCGGTCTGACATCGTCTACCCAGGTGGTCTCCTTTGCCGCCGGAATCATGCGCCCGCCGTCGAACGACAGAATGCGCACGTCACCCTCGGCGGGGATCAGGGCCAATGCGCCGCTCAGCCGAGGGGTAAAATTGGTCACATAGGACAGGCTTCCGTGCTCCGGGCGATCCCCGAACACGGCCGCCCCCGACCAACCCCCGGCGAGCATGTGTTCGCGAAGGCTCGACAATCGAGACTGAAATTCAGCCGCCGGCAGAACATCGGGATCCCAATCATATGCCCCGACTTGCAGCACCGGATTCATCGTTTGCATTCGGTCTTTCCCCGATGGGCCGGTCCCAAACCGGTCAAATCGATATAATTCCCAATTTCGCTCGCTCTTCGGTCAGGACTTCCGGCGCGCCATCGGTGATCGCTATCGGCTCGCCGCATAAGAGGTATCCGACATCGGGAATGTACTGGTTTGGGTGAACCACAAAGAACATCCCGGCCTCCAATATGGTTTCGTTATTCAGCGCGACGTTCCCGGGCGCGACCGACGTGCTGCCGAGCCCGTGTCCGCGGCGGTTCATGTAGGGCGGTTCGCAATACTCGCCGTACCCGGCCTCACGAAGGACATCATCGATGCCCATGCAGATTTCCTTCATTGCCGCCCCGGCGACGGCCTTGCCGATCCCGTTATTCATCGCCGCCACGACCAGTTCATACTTCTCGTGTTGGGTATCGGTCGCTTCGCCCAGGCAAGCGGTTCGGCAGATCTGCGTGAACTGGCCGCCATAGCTCGGGGTGATTTCAGCCAATATCAAATCGCCCGCCTCGAATTGCCGCTCTCCGGACGGCTGAACGGCCCGCGGATGGCCTTCCGCGTGAAACATCATGAAATTGTCGTCCGCCCCGAGCTCCCGGGTAATCGCCTTGATCTCGGCCGCCATCCGGCACTCCGGGAGTCCCGGTCTGGCAACCTCGAGCAGATGACGATACCCGCGCTCGGCGATTTCCGTCGCCTTGCGCGCATTGGCCAACTCTTCATCCGTTTTCCGCGCCGCGGTGTTGAAGACTAGCGCCGTCACGTCGACCACGGACCCCGGCAGGCTGCTCAGCAGGCTATCGGCGAACCCATGCGGCATTCCGGACAGATTGGCGACCCCGACCCGCTTGGCCGACCCAAGACCCTTGAGCACATTCGGCAGCGCGGCCCCCAAATCGGAAACGCCTTCCACCTTGGCGGCGTGAGCGTGGGTCCGGGCCCGCTCGACGTCCCAGCCCGGAGAAACAACGAGGCGGGTCCGTCCGTCCTTCTCCAGTACCGACAGGCTAGGACCAAGGGGCTTCACACCGCTGATCAGCGCAACACTATCCCCCCAGTCGACGTGATGGTCTGCATTGGAGAGCGCAATTATGGCCTCAAGTCCGTTTGCATCCATTACACCCTGAAGGAGCCGGAGCCTGTCTTGGTGATTCATCGTTCTGACCCGATGCCGTTCGGTACGAGTGTCGACTTCTTTATGGACTACGCCCCGATTCTTGATGGAATTCGTACCACAATTGGGAATTGGCATGATATGTCACGAAACCAATTCTTATGACCCGTAGAGGATTTTCTATTACTAGGGCTTTTGCAATCCCGATAGGCTCCGACGTGGAGATTTCGGTCGTTCATTCATACTGGGAGACCATGGGGCGCACACCTATAACGATCCCGATTTCCACACGCCGAGCATCACTTCAGCCGCTGGACATAGCAGAGCCTGCCAGCCGGCCGGGGGACGTGCCATGGCCAACTTGAAACTGACCATTCAGACCGGCGACTACGAGAGCGTCCGCGCACTCAAGGACGGCACGGTAACTCCCGAAGGTATCGATCTGGAATTTCCCGAATTTCCGGGCACCCGAGAAATCCACCAGCGGGTCGCCGAGGGCGAATACGACGTTGGCGAATTCAATGCCGGCGCCTATATGGCCGACCGCAGCCGCGGCCGCCCGGTGACGGCGCTGCCGGTCTATCTCCATCGCCGGTTTCGCCACGGCTTCGTCTTCGTCAACACGTCGAAAGGGATCAACGAACCGAAGGATTTAATCGGCAAGCGCGTCGGCGGCACCAACTTCGGACCCGCCGGCAACATCTGGGTGCGGGGTATCCTGGAGAATGACTACGGAGTTCCCCATGCATCGATCACCTGGGTCACCGAGCGCGACGAAGACGGCAACTTCGACTATCACGAGGGCCTGACTGTGGAACGGATT
This sequence comes from uncultured Rhodospirillaceae bacterium, assembly GCA_964620095.1. Taxonomy (GTDB): domain Bacteria; phylum Pseudomonadota; class Alphaproteobacteria; order Rhodospirillales; family UBA2165; genus JAJDXO01. Next base: position 11,373 of record CAZUGT010000065.1, read on the forward strand.
GCCGACGGTCAGGACCTGGACGATATGCTGCTCACCGGCGAGATCGATGCCATGATTTCCCCCGACGTCGCCCGGGGTATCCGCGAGCGGGACCCGCGTGTCAGGCGTCTGTTTCCCGACTACAAGGAAATCGAGATCGCCTACTACGGGAGAACCGGCATCTTTCCGATTATGCACGTGACGACCATCAAGGAAGAGATCGTCCGGGAAAATCCCTGGGTGGTCAAAAGCCTGATGGACGCCTTCGAAGAGGCCAAGCAGATCAACTACAGGCGGATGATCAATCCGCGCATCGTGCCGCTGGCCTGGTACCAAAGCGCCTGGGAGGAACAGCAAGAACTCCTTGGACCGGACCCCTGGTCATACGGTCTGACCGATATCAACAGGAAAAATTTGGAAACCATGGCCGGTTATGTTCACCAGCAGGGAATGACCGGCAAACTCATGGCGCTTGAGGAGCTGTTCCCCCATGAGGCGTTCGGCTGGTCGGCTGATCCCAGTTCCGACCTATAGCGGCGGCCTGTCCGCCGCCGGCCGGCCGCAGAGACGATTCGGACCCCACATCAGGGGAAGACTTTAGGCCGGGCCGGCTGGGCATGACTTGCCCTAATGATTCTTTTATTGATCGCAACTCAATCGGATCATTGGTGTCATCCGGGTCCTCGGGCAGGCGACGGAATTTGGAATTGCCGTCGTTTGGGCGGAAGCGGGTTCAGGTATGTCACGCGGACAGGTTAGGGATCGAAAACGTGGCGCGCGGAAGAAGCGGCCGGAAGATAAGCCGCCGGAAATTATTGGGATGGTCGGGCGCGACGCTCGGTGCTGCCGTGGCGACCGGCTCCCTTGGCGCGAATGGTTTGATTGCGTCGGCAAATGAAAAAAGCAAGAAAACCGGCTTTACCGGTGTTCATCTGGACGTGGGCCGCGCTGGGGGCGGCTATACCTACAACGGAAAATCTCCAGGACCGACTATCTATACCAGTCCGGGAGAGTTGCTGGATGTGCGCCTCACGAACAGTCTTCCCGCTCTAGACGATGACTGCGTTTCCGATCACAACAGGTTTCACGGCCTGAATACGACGAACCTCCATACCCATGGTTTACATGTCTCTCCAACCACCGATTCCAGCGGCCGATACGATGCCGACAATATGTTCCTTCAGGTGGTCCCGAGAGAACAGAGTCTGACCTGTGACTCTCCGGATTTTCGCCGATACGAAACGAGGTATCGCTTCGAAATTCCGGCGGACCATCCCACCGGAACGTTTTGGTACCACGCACATAAACACGGCTCGACAAATCGGCAGGTCGGCCGCGGGTTGTTTGGTCCCTTGGTCGTCAAGGACCGCACCGGTGCGATGCCGGGCTATATCGAAAATGCGGTCGAGCAGATTTTCATGATCACCAATCGCGGATTGGTCAGGGTGGATCCCGCGGGCGGCGGGGAGCTCGATCCGACAATTACCATGCGGCCGGGGGAAGTTCAGAGATGGCGCATCATAAACGCGGCAACGACGGCGGATTCGTTCGTTCACGTTTCCTCCAGCAACCCCGACCTCGAACTCCACCAGATTGCCTTTGACGGAATTACCCTGTCGAAGCGCCATAGAGTCCTGGCCACCGGACGCGAACAGCCTTGGTTGAACCCGGCGGCCCTATCACCGGGTAATCGCATGGACCTCATGGCGCGCGTTCCCCCCGATGCGGCAACCGGACTGACGATGGTTTCGGCGCTGCGCTCCCTAGCCCATTTTCTCCACCTGGACGGCGTATTGGCGAATACCGAACCGGTCCAGCTCGCGGTCCGTATCGCGGGCCGCCCGGTCGACCATGAATGGTCCGACGACGACACCCTGCCGGGACCCGGACCGGGACTGCCGAGTTTTGACAGTCACGAACTGAAAAGGAGAACCATTACTTTTGGGCCGGGTTTCCGGATCGACGGAGAGGCTTATTCGGGCCAGGTCCGGCAAACGATGAAACTAGGCGAGTCGGAGGAATGGACGGTCCGAAACAACTCGAACGGCGTGCATCCCTACCATATCCACGTAAATCCGTTCTTCGTGACCCATATCGACGGTGTGGAGCTGGCAATCGATTCCCCGTTACGCCGTTGGCAGGACACGATCGCCTTGCCGGTTCGGCGGCGCCGCGAGCCCGGCTCGGTCACCTTCAAGACCAACTTCAGGAAATTCAAAGGGAAGTTCGTCATTCATTGCCACATACTGCGCCACGAGGATTTGGGCATGATGCAGGCCGTCGAGGTCGTCTAGTCGCCTGACCTGGCGCGCCGGTATCGGTCCGTTCGAGGAAGTCAGCGCGCCGGCGTCAACTCTCCATCTTTCCGGATTTCTGAAAGTCGCTCACCGACCTTGAGTTCTTCGGCAATCACATTCAGGGATCGATCAGCCTTTTTCACCGTACGATTTCCCTATGGCGCTGCCCGGTATGCTTCTCGGTCCGTCACCAGCATATGGGCCGGCGCATGGGTTATCGCCAAATCAGGCGCCGCATTTTGGACAGCGTCTATTGCCGTAACCCCGCAGGCCCAAAATACGGCCAATTCGTTCTCTCTCAGATCGGAACAGCCGATGCCTTCGATATTGTGTTGCAAACTTCCAATCCCTATTTCCGCGGGGCTGCCCATATGAACGGGTCCGCCGTGCGATAGCGGGTATCGAAGTGTCGTCTTTTCCGCGAGTTCCACCTGGTCTTTCGGCACGGGCCGAAAAGTTACGACCATATCTCCACGAAACGGTCCGACCGGTGCGGTCGCCAAAGTCGACCGGTAGGCTGCGCACCCCTCTCCCGTTTTAAAATACCGTAAATTCACGCCGGCATCTTCGAGCGCTTTTTCAAAGGATAGCGAACAGCCAATAGCGAACGTCACTAGATCGTCGCGCCAAAATGACGAGACGTCGCCAAAATCACCATGGTGCCGACCTTCTTCAAAAACCCGATAACGGGGTAGATCAAAACGGATATCAATTCCCGTGCCAAGTTCGGGCAGCGAGGGATCACCTGGTTTACCTCGGAACAATAGAGGGCAAGCTTGCGGATTAAGTTCGCAAAATCTTGCAAAGTCGTCCGCGAATTTCCGAGGCAGGATAATGATGTTCGCTTGTTCATAGCCGGGGGCCTGAGCTGCCGTGGATTGGACAAACTCTCCACGGCGGCAAGCGTCACGCAGTTCATTCGGATACCGATAAATCCCTGCCATACTAGAATCCCATAAGTTTT
>CAZUGT010000066.1:0-4493 GCA_964620095.1 uncultured Rhodospirillaceae bacterium
GCACACGCCGTGATGCAGCCAGTTGGCGAGATGCTGTGACGAAATTCTGAGGGTCGCCCGGTCTTCCATCAGGCCGACATCCTTGATGTCCGGCACCTTTGAACAGCCGACGCCCTGCTCGACCCAGCGAATGACATAGCCGAGGATGCTCTGGCAGTTGTTGTCGAGTTCCTCCTGCACCTCTTCATCGGACAGGTTCCGCCCGCCGAGCAGCGGCACGGTCAGGATGTCGTCGAGGCTCGCCCGGCCCCGGCCCGCCAATTCGTCCTGCCGGGCGGCGACGCCGACCTTGTGGTAGTGAATGGCGTGCAGGGTGGCGGCCGTCGGGGACGGGACCCAGGCCGTGTTGGCGCCGGCCGCCGGATGGCCGATCTTGGCGTCCATCATCGCCGCCATCTCGTCCGGCATGGCCCACATGCCCTTGCCGATCTGGGCCGAGCCCTTGAAACCGGTCTCCAGACCGATGTCCACGTTCCAGTCCTCGTAGGCCGCGATCCACGGCTCGCCCCGGATGTCGTTCTTCTTGAGGAACGGCCCGGCCTCCATGGAGGTGTGGATTTCGTCGCCCGTGCGGTCGAGAAAGCCGGTGTTGATGAACACCACCCGGTCCTTGGCCTCGCGAATGCACTCCTTGAGGTTGATGGTGGTGCGCCGCTCCTCGTCCATGATGCCCACCTTCATGGTGTTGGCAGCGAGTCCCAGGGCCTGCTCGACCCGTCCGAACAGCTCGCAGGTGAAGGCGACCTCTTCGGGCCCATGCATCTTCGGCTTCACGATATAGAGCGAGCCGGTACGGCTGTTCCGCACACTGCCGGTCCGCTTGAGATCGTAAATGCCGATCAGGCCGGTGACCATGGCGTCGACGATGCCCTCCGGCACCTCTTCGCCGCCGATGGTCACGGCGTCCGTATACATGTGGTGACCCACGTTCCGGAACAGCAGCAGCGAGCGGCCCGGCAGCGTAAGCTCGCCGCCGTCGGCCCCGGTGTAGGTGCGGTCCGCCTCCAGCCGCCGGGTCATGGCCTTGCCGCCCTTGTCGAAAGTGTCTTCCAGATCCCCCCGGATCAGGCCCAGCAGGTTGCCATAGGCCAACGCCTTGTCCTCGGCATCCACGGCCGAAATGGAGTCTTCCAGATCCTGGATCGTGGTGATGGCGGCTTCGAGTATCACGTCCCTGGTGCCCGCCGGGTGATCCTTGCCGACGGCGTGGTCCCGGTCGATCCGGACCTCGATGTGCAGTCCGTTGTTCCTGAGCAGCACGGCGCCGGGATTTGCCGCATCGCCCTTGTAGCCGGCGAACTGCGACGGATCCTCGAGTGGGGATCCGCCGACGCTCAGCGCGCCATCGGCGACTTCGTAGCCGGACGCCGTCAGGTGGCTGCCGCTCTCCAGCGGCACGGCCGCGTCGAGGAAGGCGCCGGCATAGGCGATGACCTTCTCGCCGCGCACGGGATTGTAGCCGGAACCCCTCTCCGCGCCGCCGTCCTCGGGTATGACATCGGTGCCGTAAAGGGCGTCATAGAGGCTGCCCCAGCGCGCGTTCGCGGCGTTCAAGGCATAACGGGCAATGGTCACCGGGACCACGAGCTGCGGGCCGGCCACTTCGGCGATTTCCGGGTCGACGTTGGACGTCGCGATCTCGAAGTCGCCGCCTTCCGGCAGCAGATAGCCGATTTCCTTCAGGAAGGCGGTGTATTCGTCCGGGTCGATGTCCCGGCCCTTGCGCGCCGAATGCCAATCGTCGATCTTCGACTGGATTTCGTCCCGTTTGTCCAACAGCGCCCGGTTCTTCGGCGCGAGGTCGGCGAGAATGGCTTCGAGGCTCCCCCAGAAATCGGCCGCATCAATGCCGGTTCCAGGCGCGATCCGCGTTTCCACCAGGTCATGCAAGACTTGGGCGATGCCGAGCCCGCCCTTCTCTATTCTGTCGCTCATTTTCGGCCTCGAAGGTCTGGAAATTTCATCCGGGTCCCGGTGCCGCTCTTATCCGATCTTTTGAAAATCAGCGGCTTCGCGGGCGCGGCATATAAGCATTTCGCCCGGTCCAAGAAAAGGCCGGGCTTGCCACGACGGATGCCGCCCTATAGCCCTAAACCGCAATTTTTTCGGGGGGCGGAAAACACGTGGACGATTTCAACTTCATCGCCCTGGTCTTGGTGGTGTTCCTCATCGCCGGCAGCGTAAAAGGAGTGGTCGGGCTCGGCCTTCCCACCGTGTCCCTGGCCATCCTCGCCGCCTTCGTCGGCGTCAAGGAAGCCATCGTTCTGATGCTGGTGCCATCGTTTGTCGCCAATGTCTGGCAGGCGCTGGTCGGCGGCGAACTCGTCTATATCCTCAAGCGCACGTGGACCCTGATGGCCGCGGCGGCGGCGGCAACCTTCGTCGGCGCCGACATCCTGGCCGATGCCGACGCCGGGGTACTGCGCACCATGCTGGGCGTGCTTCTGGCGATCTATGCCGTCTACAGCCTGGCGGCGCCTCAAATCCCCGAGCCGGGCCGCCACGAAGGGTGGTTGTCGCCGGTGATAGGCGCCTTCGCCGGGCTGTTCACCGGCTTGACCGGCACGTTCGTCATTCCGGGTGTGCTCTATCTTCAGGCGCTGCGCCTGCCGCGGGACACACTGATCCAGGCCATGGGTCTGGCCTTCACCCTGGCAACCGTATCGCTGGCCGCCGCACTGGGCGTTCAGGGCCTTGTGCCTGCGGACCTGGGGTTGATTTCGGCCGCTGCGGTCATCCCCGCGCTTGTCGGCATGGTGATCGGTCAACGGATCCGCCGGCGCATTCCCGAAGAAACCTTCCGCCGGGTGTTTTTCGTCGCCTTGGGCCTGTTGGGCGTGTTCCTCGCCGCTCGCGCGTGGTTCTAGTCGCGGAAGCCTAGCGCCGCTCTTCCGGGATTTTTGTCCATCGGCGGCTTCGCGGGCGCGGCAAATAGGCATTTCGCCCGGATCAAGAAAAGGCCGGGGCGCGCGCTACTTGACCGTGTCCCTCAGCCAGCCGGCGATGAGTTCGAGGACCGCGGGGGAGATCGTCTCCGAAATTGCCGCGTACTCCCGGGGGTCGCCGGTCTCCGAGGTTTGGAACAGATGGTTGGCGCGGGACACGACCTCCACCCGCGCCAAGGGGTTGGCCCGCAGTGCAGCGCGCGCGGCAGCCGCATTCGGTTCCGCCAAGACCTGCAGGTCGGTCTCGCCAAACAAGGCAAGCACCGGCAGACGGAGCCGGGAGAGCGTCGGGCCGGGATCGAAAGTCAGGATATGACGCAACCACCCGGAAGAAAAAAATGCGGACTGCGCTTCCGCCCACTGCGGGCTCTCGCCCTCGCGCGCCCTGATATCCTCGACGGCGTCCGTCAGAGCGGTTTGATCGAAGGGATCCGCCGTCGCCAAGGCAATCAGCCGACCGACGTATCCGTCATTGCGCTCAATGTGAGCGGCGTCCTTCCCCATTACCGCCAATTGTGCACCGATCTGTTGGCGTAAAACCTGATGGCCCGGGAGTGCACTGCCGGCGAGCATTACGAGGAACGCGAGATCGTCTTGTCCGGCGGCAACGATCGCTCCGATCGTCGCCCCTTCGCTATGACCCAATATGCCGACGCGGTCTCGGTCGGCGTCCTGGCGGCCGAGCAAAAAGTCAACGCCCGCGCGGGCGTCGCCGGCGAAATCCACTGTCGTTCCGCGATGTTCTCCCGTGGATTTCCCAACTCCCCGATCGTCGTAGCGGAGCACGAGGTAGCCTCGCTCCGATAGGAATTCCGCAATCACCTTGAACGGCTTGTGCCCGAATATGGTTTCGTCCCGGTCCTAGGGACCCGAACCCGTGACCAGAAGAACCGCGGGAAACGGCCCCTCGCCATCAGGCTTGGTCAAGGTGCCGGCCAGGACAAGATTGGCGTCGTCATTCCTGATGAAAACTTCCTCTGCCAACCCACCGGCCCTCACGGATTGAGACTGAAACAACAGTAGAACGGCGAAAATCGCCAAAAGGTGCGCGCTAAGCTTCATGGCAAATCGTCTGAATTCCGCCGCACAAACCTTCCGGGTCCCCGGAAATCCTACTCCCGGTAGCCCGGCGCCGCTTCGTCCAACAGCCTGAGCATCGCCGGCCAATCGTCCTGGCCGCGGCCCTTCTGGTGGGCCTCTTCCTGCTTCGCGGTCTTGCGGGTGATCTGGTCGGACGGCACCACCAATTCGGCGCCGGACGCCATCACCCTCAGCTGAATTTCACAGGCGTCGATCAAGTGGTTCATGGTGATGTAGGCGTGGCGGGGCGTTTCTCCGACGGTGGTCGCGCCGTGGCTGCGCATCAGCAACGCACGTTTTTCACCCAGCGCGGCGACGATGCGGTCGCGCTCATCGGCGTCCTCGGTAATACCATTGTACTCGTGATACCCGACCTGACCCTGAAGGAAGGCCGACTGCTGGCTCAACGGTATCAGTCCGTCCTTCATCACCGAGACGGCAATACAGACGTTGGGATGAATATGCAGC
>CAZUGT010000067.1:0-8107 GCA_964620095.1 uncultured Rhodospirillaceae bacterium
TCCGCCGAAGTAGCCTTCGGCTACGAAGGCTGGAAGGGGGAGGTCGAGACGGCCGGCAATCAGTCGGGCGTCGAGGGTGGGGGGGATATGGAAATTCCCCCCTCACCCAGCGCCGACCTCATCGCCGCAACACACGTGGGGCGGCTCAATTGAGTCCGGACCCTAGAGCGCCGCCCCGGTGCCGAAAATGGCGGTCACCTGAGACGACAGCTTGCCGCCGTTGCCGTTGCAGAGCGCGATCTCCGCGCCCTCGATCTGGCGGCCCTCGGCCTCGCCCCTCAGCTGCTCGACCGCTTCGGCGACGGTGAACAGGCCGTACATGCCCGGATGGACGCAGCTTAAGCCCCCGCCGTTCGTGTTGACCGGCAGGCGGCCGCCGGGCGCGATGGCGCCGGATTTCACCAATGCGCCCCCCTCGCCCTTGGCGCAAAAGCCCAAATCTTCGAGGAACAGGATCGTGTTGATGGTGAAGGCGTCGTAGAACTCCATCACATCGACGTCGTCCCGGGAAACCTCCGCCATCTCGAACGCCCGGGGCGCGGCCTTGGCGACCGCGGTCACCGTGAGGTCCGGCATCTGGGCGATCTGGTCATGGGTCACGCCTACGCCGATTCCCAGGAGATAGACCGGCGGCTTCGGGAAGTCCCCGGCCCGCTCGGACCGGACCATGACGATTGCCGCCCCGCCGTCCGAAACCAGGCAGCAGTCCAGCACGGTGAACGGATCGCAGATCATCCGGGCATTGGCCACGTCCTCGACGGTGATGGGCTCCCGCATCTCGGCGCGGGGGTTTTTCGCCGCCCAGGCGCGGGCCGAGACGGCGACCGAGGAAAGCTGTTCCCGCGTGGTGCCGAATTCGTGCATGTGGCGCGCCGCCGCCATGGCATAGGATCCGATGGGATTGCGGGGGCCGTAGACGTCTTCGTAGGGCGTCCGGACCTGCGGTCCCCGCCCCTGTCCGGCGCGCCCGCCGGACCGCGCCGTCGAGCCGTAGGCGATCAGCGCCACGTTGCAGACCCCGGTGGCCAGCGCCATGGCGGCCGCCTGGACATGGCTGACGAATGTCGAGCCGCCGATATTGGTGCTGTCGAGAACCGCCGGATCGATCCCCAGATACTCCGCCGACTGGAGCGCCAGGAACGGGCTCGCGAAATTGGAGACGAACAGCCCGTCGACGTCCTTGACGGTCAGGCCGGCATCGGAGAGCGCCCCGTGGGCCGCCTCCGCCATCACCTCCAGATGAGAGCGTTCGGGCAGGGCGCCGAACTCGGTGAGGCCGAGCCCGGCAATGGCCGAGGCGCCCCGCAGCATGTGCGCCATCAGCCGGCCTCCGCCAGCCGGAACAGGACGACCTTCTCCTCGTCCAGTTCGCCGATGAAGGCCTCCACCGGCCGGCCGATCCGGACTTCCTCGGGCGGCGTATCCACGACCCGGCTGATGAGCCGCGGCCCTTCCTCCAGATCGACGAGGCAGATGTTGTAATCGCCGCCCCGCTCCGGCTTCTGCCGGACGATTGTGGTCGAATAGACCGTGCCCCTGCCGGACGCCGTCACCCAGCCGAGGTCCGTCGAGCCGCACGCGGGGCAAATCGCCCTGGGATAGAAGATGTGGGCCCCGCAGCCGCCGCACTTCTGGATTTGAAACGCGCCGTTCTCCAGCGCCGCCCGGTAGACCGCGTCGGGACCCGGGCTGTCGAAGGTCCGGTTGCCGCTCATGTTCGCCCCCCCCCTTGGCGGCCGGAGTTGACTCGGCCGTCAACCATGGCCAACGTTCTCCCGTCAGGGTCCGAAAAAAATGATCGATAAGCAATGCAAGAGTGCGGCGGAAGCCGTCGAGGGGATCGGGGACGGCGCCGTCATCCTGGTCGGCGGCTTCGGCCAAACGGGCGAGCCCATGGACCTCCTCGACGCCATCGCCGCCAGGGGCCTGAAGGACCTCACCATCGTCGCCAACGGCGGCGGCTCCGGCGAGCACGGCATCGGCGGGCTGCTGGCCGGCGGCTGCGTGCGGAAGCTGGTGTGCTCGTTTCCGCGGGTGCCGGGCTCCGTCGCATTCGAGGAACTGTACGAGCAGCGGGCGATCGAGCTGGAGATCGTCCCCCAGGGCACCATCGCCGAACGGGTCCGGGCGGGCGGCGCCGGGATTCCCGCCTTCTACGTGCCGACCGGCGCGGGCACCGAGCTCGCCGAAGGCAAGGAACATCGCGCGTTCGAGGGCCGGGAGTTCGTCATGGAACACGCGATCAAGGGCGACGTCGCGGTGATCAAGGCCCACCGCGCCGACCGCTGGGGAAATCTGAGCTACAGGCTGTCGGCGCGGAATTTCAATCCGGTCATGGCCATGGGCGCGGAGCTGACCATCGCGCAGGTGGAGGAATGCGTGCCCCTGGGCGGGATGGACCCGGAAACCATCGTCACGCCCAGCATCTTCGTCGACCGGGTGGTGGAAATTCCGGACGGTGTGTCCAATGGCTGACGGCTTGACCCGCAACCAGATGGCCTGGCGCCTCGGCCGGGATATCGCCGAGGGGAGTTACGTGAATCTGGGCGTCGGCATCCCGCTGCTGGTGCTCGAACATGCGCCGGCCGGCCGCGAGATCGTCTTCCATTCGGAGAACGGCGTGCTCGGCATGAAGCCCAAGGACGAGACCGACGGCATAGGGCCCGACGACCTCACCAATGCGGGCAAGCAGCCCGTATCGCTGGTGCCGGGCGCCGCCATGTTTCATCACGCCGACAGCTTCATCATGATCCGCGGCGGGCATCTGGATATCGCGGTTCTCGGCGCCTATCAGGTGGCCGAGAACGGCGACCTGGCCAACTGGCGGCTCCCCGGCTCCGCCACCGCGCCCGCCGTCGGCGGCGCCATGGACCTCGCCGCCGGGGCCAGGAACGTCTGGGCCATATGCGAGCACAACGGCAGGGACGGCGCGCCCAAGATCGTCCGCGAGTGCACGCTCCCCCTCACCGGGCCCCGGTCGGTGAACCGCATCTACACCGATCTCGCCATCATCGACGTCACCCCGGACGGCCTCGTGGTGCGGGAGAAGATCGAGGATTTGTCCGTGGAAGACCTGCAGGCCCGCACCGAGGCCCCGCTGAGCTTGGCCAACGACTGGCGGCCCCTGGAGGCGCCGGAGCTGTGATGATCGGCGCTTTGAGGGAAGCTGTACACGTGGATGGCCGGGTCCGGGCCCGGCCATGACGAGCTTCTTTTATTCAGCACCACGCGTCATGCCCGTGCTTGACACGGGCATCCACGCTTCGGGGGTTCAGCCGTCCGCCACGAGGCCACGCAGCTCGTACTTGAGAATCTTGCCCATGGCGTTGCGCGGGAATTCGTCGACGAAGACCACGTCCTTCGGGTGCTTGAAGCGCGCCAGCACGCCGTCGAGCCGCCCGGCCAGGGTCTCCTTGTCCAGGGCCGCGCCGTCGCGGAGCGCGATCACCGCCACCGGCACCTCGCCCCATTTCTCGTCCGGGCGGCCGACCACCGAGGCGTCCTCCACCTCATCCATGTCGTACAGCACCTGCTCCACTTCCGCCGGGTAGATGTTCTCGCCGCCCGAAATGATCACGTCCTTGAGGCGGTCGTTGACCCAGTAGTCGCCGTCCTCGTCCCGGTAGCCCACGTCGCCCGTATGGAACCAGCCGTCCCGGATGGCCTCCCGGGTGGCTTCCTCGTTGCCCCAATATTCGTAGAGGATGCTCTTGCCCTTGATGAGGATTTCGCCGGACTGGCCGGGCGCCACGTCGGCGCCGTCGTCGCCGACGATCCGCGCTTCGCAGTGAAGGGCCGGCTTGCCGATGGAGCCCGGCTTGCGGTAGCCGTCGGCAGCCAGCTGGTAGATGGCGCCGGGCGCCGTTTCGGTGGAGCCGTAAAGCTGGCAGACGGCCATGCCCCGGTCGAGAAACGGCTGGATCATCGCCACCGGCACGATGGTCGAGCCCGTGGTCATCTGCCGGAGGGACGACAGATCGGCGCTCTCCCAGTCGGGATGCCCCCTCATCGCCTGCATGACCGCCGGCACCGCGATGATCAGGGTGATCCGGTCGTCCTTGATGCTCCGCAGGGCGTCGCCGGGATCGAACCGCTCGTGCAGGACGATGGACGCCCCGCAATAGAGCCCCGGGGTCAGCATGATGTTGAGGCCGCCGACATGAAACAGGGGGATGCTCACCAGGATCCTGTCCTCGCTCCGCATGTCGGCGGCATGAACACAGTTGAGGGCGTTGTAGTGGATGGCTTCCTGGGTCAGCACCGCGCCCTTGGGCCGGCCCGTCGTGCCCGAGGTATAGACCAGCAGAAACGGCGCGCCGGCGCCCACATGGGGGTTGTGGTCGTCGCCCTCGGCGAGGGACAGCTCTTCCTCGAGAAGGTGCCAGCCGAAGCGGGACGCGGCGCCGCGGCAGTCGACGAAGGCGGTATCCGGAAAATCGATCCTGAACCCCTCGGCGTGATCGAGATACTCGTCGTCGCAGAACACCGCCTTGGCGCCCGAGTCCCTGAGAATGTACGCATGCTCCGCCGCCGCGAGGCGCCAGTTGAGCGGCAGGAACATGGCGCCCAGCCGGGCCGCGGCGAAGAACAGGAACAGATATTCGGCGGTGTTGGGGCCGAGATAGGCGATCCGGTCGCCGCGACCGACGCCGAGGCGATGCTTGAGCATCCGGGCATAGGCCCGGACCCGGCCGGCGAACTCGGCGTAGGTCTCCTCGCCCCGCGCATGCTTGAGGGCGACCTTGTCGGGCGTGAATCCGGCGTGGGTCTCGATCCAGCCGGAGATGTCGTCGCTCACTCGTCCTCCTCGCCCCTGTTGTAGAGGGCCTCGCGGCCGAGGCGGTCCTGGCAGATCTCCGCGGTCCACGGCAGCATCAGGGAGCCGCAGCGGCTGTCCCGGTAGAGCCGCTCCAGCGGCAGGCTCTTGAGCATGGATTGCCCGCCGCAGGTGCGGATCGCCATCCGGCACAGTTCGTTGGAATTCTCCATCACCGAATATTGCGCCGTATAGGCCCTGAGCACCTGCTCCTTGCTCGGGTTGGGGCCGGCCTCGGCGATCGCCTGGAACCACACCGACTTGGTCTGCTCCAGCATCATGTGCATGTTGGCCACCGCCAGCTGCTTGGTCGGATACATCCGCCGCTTTACCGGCGGCGTGCCCGGCGCTTCGCCGCGCAGATAGCTGACGGTGAAATCGTAGGCCGCCTGGGCGATGCCCATGTAGGTGGGCGTCAGGGTCAGGAACATGTGCGGCCAGCTGGTCGCCGCCGCGAAATAGACCCCCTTGGGCATCAGCTGTTCGTCGTTGCTGACGAACACGTTGTCGAACAGGAGATTGCGGCTGACGGTTCCGCGCATGCCCAGGGGATCCCAGTCGCCGACCACGGAGACCCCTTCGGCGTCCGCCGGCACCGCCACGTACATGGTGTCCCGCCGGGACAGGTTCTGTTTCTTCTCGGTGCACAGCACGCCGTAATAGTCGGCGGAGCCCGCCAGGGACGCGAAGATCTTCTTGCCGTTGATCAGCCAGCCGCCGTCGGTTTTGGTCGCCGTGGTGCCGAAGGGCGCGGTCCCGGCCGCCGCCGCGCCGCCCTCGGAAAACGGCTGGGCGTAGATCGCGCCGTCCTTGACGATCCGCCTGTAGTGGATGGCCCGGCGGCGGTTGTGGGTCTTGCGCTGGGACGCCGTCATCTTGAGGTCGTCGGCCAGATCGCCGGTCCACAGGCAGGAGCTGACGTGCATGTTCCAGGTCAGCGACGTGGTGCCGCAATAGCGTCCGATCTCGGCGGCGGTCAGCATGTAGGTCATGTAGTCGGCGCCGATGCCGCCGTTCCCGGACGGCACGCAGATGCCCAGCAGCTTCGACTTGTGGAGGTCCTTGTAGTTCTCCATCGGGAAGATGGCGTCCCGGTCCCACTTGTCGGCCCGGGCGGCGAATTTCTCCCGGCCCAGTTTCCGGGCCTTCGCCGTCAGGTCGGCCTGCTTCCTGGTCAGCCGCCACGCCTTGGGATCGTACATGGGGGCGTCGAGTCGGTCGTTCGCGGTCGCCATTGGGGACCCTCCCTAGATCTGGTCGAGAAATTGCTGGATCGCCCCGTTGAACAGGCCGGGGCATTCGAGATTGGCCAGGTGGTTGGCGCCGGGCATGCAGTGATACCTGGCGCCGGGGATTTTGCCGGCCATTCTTTCCATCATGCCGGCGGGCGCGTTCAAGTCCTTCTCGCCCGCCAATACCAGGGTCGGCACGGCAATTTTGCCCAGATTGTCGCGCCGGTCGAAGGTGACCAGGCATTGGACCACCGCCCGGTAGGTGTCCTCGGGCACCGCCGCCATGGCGTCCCGGGCGAGGCGGACGGCCTGCGCATCGGCGCCCGGCGGAAACATGATTTCGATCACCTCGCCGGCGATGTCCTCCATGCCCCGACCCTCGTCCAGCGGGCCCAGCCGGTCGGCGACGAACTTCTTCTGGAAATCCCCGTCGGGGCGCCCGAACGCCGGGCTGGTCTGGGCAAGCACCAGGCTTGCGATCCGGCCGGGATATATGGCGGCCATTTCCTGGGCGACCATGCCGCCGATGGAATGACCGACGAGATGGGCGGTCTCCATGCCGAGATGGTCGAGCAGCGCCGCCAGGGCGGCGGCGAGCCCTGGGAACGTCACCGGGTCGATGGCCGCCGAGCCCCGGTAGCCCGGCATGTTCCACGCCACCGCGCGGGTTGCGGCGGCGAAGTGATCGAGCTGAAATTGGAAGGCGTCGGCGTCGCCGCCGATCCCGTGCAGGAAGATCAGCCCGGGCCCGCCATCGGAAACGGCGCCGGCTTCGTTGTAGGTGATGGGGAAAGGCGCGTCGCTCATGTCGGGTCTATTCGGCGGCCTCCGCGAACTCGCCGGCGAGCTCGCCCTTCTCGACCACGTTCTCGCCGTCCAGCGCCACCGTGCAGTTCCGCACCGGGATATCGAAGTGGCCCAGCGTGTGGCGGTTGGCGAACTCGTTGGCGCCGGTGGAATAGAGGAAGTTGCCGGCGAAGGCGCGGAGCTCGGTGCCCTGGAAATCCCGCTGGTCGTACATGGTCATGGCCTCGTAGCGGGCCGCCGGATTCAGGCCCCAGCCCACATGGGAGACGCCGTAGGCGTTCCTGTCGTCCCAGGCCGCCATGTAGCGCCGGAACAGCTCGGCATCGGTGCCCGCGCCCTCGATCCCGGTGACGAAGTCGTTCTCGATGGTCAGCGCCACCGGGTCCTGCAAATAGCGCTTGAAGGTCAGGTTCACGTCGCCGACGTCGAGCACCAAAGTGCCGTTCACCGAATTCTCCGGCGGGAAGGCGACGACGATGCCGCCCGGCCAGTGGGCGACGGTCTTGGGCCGGTCGCAATAGCCCCACACCCCGGCGCTCGGCGATCCCTCGATGGCGATCTCGAGGTCGGTGCCGGCATCGGAGTGCACGGTCATTACCTTGGCGCCCCGGATCTTCTTCACCGCCGCCTTGACCTTTTCGGTCAGCGCCGGGTCGGGCAGCAGCCGCTCGAGGGCGTCCGGGTGTTCGTTGGACACCATGAACAGCCGCGCCCCGTTGCCGATGATCCCCGGCAATTCGGGCGCGTGCAGCATGCCTTCGACGGTGAGATCGACCACCATGGTGCATTCGGAGAGCGCCTTGACCACCGGGCCCAGCCCCTGAACCACGTTGGACGCGCCCGTGGAGCGCACCGGCACCGGCGCCGATTGGGGCGGGGTCGGCATGACCACGTGGAACGGCCTGGCGCCGAGCCGCAGCAGCGCCAGTTCGGTCAGGTGGACGTTGAGCTCCCGGGATTGGGTTTCGGACAGGATGGCGACCTCCTCGCCCGCCTCGACCTTGCAGTATTCCAGCGCCGTGACGAAGGTCTCGATCCACCGGTGTTCGATGCGGTCCTTGAACATGCTGCCTCCCCCATATCATCCGCCGGTTATGTCCGTAAGCCGGAGCAATAGTGGTGAACGCCCGAAGGGATTGCAAGGCGCGCAACCCCCTCATCCTTCTTCAGGGGAAGAGGGAGCACGAAGGGGGGAGGGAACACCCAAACCAAATCCCCTCCCCCTTGAAGGGGGAGGGTTAGGGTGGGGGTG
>CAZUGT010000068.1:0-4174 GCA_964620095.1 uncultured Rhodospirillaceae bacterium
CGGGAGGTTCTGGAGAGTATCGTCCGCGATATCACCGAACGAAAGGAAATCGAGCGTCTCAAGAACGAGTTCGTTTCGACGGTCAGTCATGAGCTCCGCACGCCGTTGACCTCGATCATCGGCTCCCTCGGACTGATGCGCGGAAACGCCCTGGGCGAAATCCCCGGGCAGGTCCGGCAACTCATCGAGGTTTCCCACGGCAACTCGGAACGGCTGGTCCGGCTGATCGACGACATACTCGACATCGAAAAAATCGAATCCGGCAGCATGGAATTCGAGATGCAGCCGGTGGACCTCGATGCATTGGTGGAACAAGCCATCGCCGACAACGAGGGCTACGCGGACCAATTCGGCGTCATTCTGGTCAAGGAGCGCGACGTGCCCGATGCATCGGTCACCGGGGATTGGCACCGGTTGCTGCAGGTCATGGCGAACCTGATATCCAATGCGTCGAAATTTTCGCCCGCGGGCAGCCGTGTCGACGTAAATCTGACACCGAACGGCCAGACGGTCCGGGTCGCCGTAAAGGACAATGGGCCCGGGGTTCCGCTGGATTTTCGGGACACCATTTTCGACAAGTTTACCCAGTCGGACATGTCGGATAGCCGCGAGAAGGGCGGCACCGGTCTCGGCCTCTCGATCTCGAAGGCGATCGTCGAAGTCCACGGCGGCCGGATCGGGTTTCGGAACAACGCCGAAGGCGGCGCCACGTTCTATTTCGATCTTCCTCGTGAAGCGGCCTAGATCAAGCCCGCAAGCCGCCGGACCGGATACGCAATTCCCCATGATCGAACTCTACTCGTTTCCCACCTCCACCTGCAGTCTCAAGGTGCGCATCTGCGTCGCGGAAAAAAGCATTGAGTACAAGGAGCATCGGCTGTCGCCGGGAGAGAACGGGCACCTCACCGACGAGTACCTGCGGATGAACCCCAACGGCGTGGTGCCGACGCTGGTCCATGACGAAACGGTGGTCATCGACTCCTCGGTGATCCTCGAATATTTGGACGAGGTGTTTCCGGAACCGTCCTTCAGCCCGGCCTCGCCGGCCGGCAGGGCCGGAATGCGCGCCTGGCTTCGCTTCTTCGAGGAAAAGCCGACGCCCGCCGTCCGCTACCCGACATTCCAGAAATATCTCATCCACAACTACACCAGGCTGTCGCCGGAACAGTTCGAAAAGGCGGCGGAACGCCGGCCGCTCAAGACCGACTTCTACAAGCGGATGGGCCAGGACGGCTTCACCGAAGCCGAGATCGCCAAGGCCATGGACGACATGCGCCTGACCATCGACAGGATGGAAACCGAACTCGCCGCCAATGGTCCCTGGGTCATGGGGGATCGATATACGCTGGCGGACATGTGCGTCGCGCCGCTGATCGACCGGATGGACGATCTCGGCCATCGGGAGATGTGGGAAGCGGCGCATCCCGCGGTCACCGCCTGGTTTGCCGCCATGCGGTCACGGCCGGCCTTCGAGGCCGCCTACTACCCCGGCTCCCGGATGTCCGAGTTCTACCCGGAGCGCGCCTAGACTAAGGCACGCCGTCACCGGCGGCATGGCGCCAGTGGCGATCTTCCCGGGAATCGTGCTCCGGCTGCCCAACCCGATGGGCGGGGCAACAATTAATAAGTCGCGCGGCCGCCCGAGACGTCGAATACCCCGCCGGTGGCGAACGAGCATTCCTCGGAGGCCAGCCACGCCACCATGGCGGCGATTTCCTCCACCAGGCCGAAGCGGTTCATGGGGATCTTCGAGAGCATGAAGTCGATATGCTCCTGGGTCATCTGATCGAAGATCGCCGTCCGCACCGCTGCCGGCGTCACGCAGTTGACCATCACGTTGGTCTGCGCCAATTCCTTGCCCAGCGCCTTCGTCAAGCCGATGACCCCGGCCTTGGTCGCCGAATAGGCCGGCGCCTTGGGGTTTCCCTCCTTGCCGGCGATGGATGCGACATTGACGATGCGGCCGTAGCCGTTCTCCAGCATGTGGGGAATGGCCGCCCGGCTGACGTAGAACGTCCCCGACAGATTGATATCGACCACCTTGTCCCAGGCGTCGATGGGGTATTCCCACGAGGTGACGTTGGGACCCGAAATTCCGGCGTTGTTGACCAGTATGTCGACCTTGCCGAGATCGCCGACCGAGCCGGCAAAGGCGGCTTCCACCGCCGAATTGTCGGATATGTCGGCGGCCCGGCCGGTCACCTTCGCGTCGCCGGCCATTGCGGACAGTTCCTCCACCGCCCGGGCGAGGCCGTCTTCGTTGACGTCCCAGATGCAGATATCGGCGCCGGATTCCAACAGCCGCCTCGCGATGCCGAGGCCCAGTCCCGCCGCACCGCCGGTGACGACGGCGGCGCGGCCGTCGAGGTCGATCCGGTTCATGGGATCAGCCCTTCACCCTGAAGCCGACGGACCCGAGGCCCTGCACCGTATTGCGGACCGAAACGCCCTTCTCCAGGGCGACCGCCTCGGTGACGCCGCCCGCCATGACCACCCAGCCGGCTTCGAGAATTTCACCCGCTTCGGCGGCCATCCGGGATGCCGCGGCGAGCGACCGCCCGGGATGTCCGAGTATGGCGGCGGACGAGCCGATGGTCGCCGGGCGGCCGTTCACTTCCATGATCACGCCGAGGTTGTCCAGATCCATGTCCGGCGGGCACCACGGCCCGATCACGTAGCCGGACGACGAGGCGTTGTCGGCCACTACGTCCTGCAGATTGAACTTGAACGCCCGGTAGCGGCTATCGATGATCTCAAGCGCCGGGGCAACCGCCTCCACCACCGCCATCGCCTCCATGGGCGTGGTCGGGCCGGCCAATGGCGCGCCCAGCAGGTAGGCGATTTCCGGCTCGACCCGCGGGTGCACGTAGTCCTTGAGGTTGATGACCGCGCCGTCCTCGACCAGCATGCCGTCGGTCAAGCGGCCCCAGATCATGTCGGACAGGCCCATCTGGACCATCTTGGCCCGGCTGGTGAAACCCATCTTCATGCCCGAGCGCTCTTCGCCGCGCTCCAGGCGCCGTTCGATGCTCGCCGCCTGGACCCTGTAGGCCTGCTTGAGCGTCATCCTGTTCTTCTTGGAAAGCTGCGGGATTGCCGTCGCCCTCACCGCCGCATCATCGACCGTCTTGGCGAGTTTTTGAATATCGACTGCCATCTTGCTTCTCCCCTTACGCGCCGAACACGGCTCGGACCGAACCCAGCCCGTTGATCCGCGCTTCGTAGACCTCGCCCTTGGCCGCCGGCACCATCGGCCCCAAGGCGCCCGACATGACGATGTCCCCGGCCGACAACGGCCGGCCCCGCGCGGTCATGACCTCCGCAAGCCAGCGCACCGCGTTGATGGGATGGCCGAGGCAGGCGGCCCCGGCACCGACCGAGACGGGCTCGCCGCGGTTTTCCACCACCATGCCGCACATGC
The DNA here is from genome assembly GCA_964620095.1 of uncultured Rhodospirillaceae bacterium. Lineage (GTDB taxonomy): Bacteria > Pseudomonadota > Alphaproteobacteria > Rhodospirillales > UBA2165 > JAJDXO01. Next base: position 3,422 of record CAZUGT010000068.1, read on the forward strand.
GGCCGTCGAAATCGTCCAGCGCGACCTTGTAATTGCCCAGGATGAAGAGCCCCGACGAGGCATTGTCGGCCACCGTGTCGACGATGGTGATGTCGAAATTCGCGATCCGGCTGTCGACGACCTCGATCGCCGGGGCGGCGTAGGCGACGGCGCGGATCACGTCCGCGGTGCTTGGCTTGTCCAGATGCAGGTCCTTGTCCAGGATGTAGGCCACTTCCGCCTCGACCCGCGGCTGGGAAACCCGGCTCGCCGGGATTTCCTCGCCGTCCGGCACCGCCATGTCGTCGAACAGCATGCCGTAATCCGGCTGATCGACCCCCAATTGGGTCTGAACGGCCTTGGCGGTCAGGCCGATCTTGCGGCCCACCAGGCGGGCGCCTTCGCGCAATCGCCACAGGGTCACACCCTCTTGAACGGCATAGGCGCCGTCGATGTCGCCCTTGTCGAGAAGGTCCCGGACCGGCTTGTCCGCCTTCCCGCTCTTATAGGCGTTGATAATCCTCTCGGACGCCTGATGAATGGCTGAAGCTGAGGTCATCGAGACGGTTCTCCTCCCTGGGAATTTCCGGCGATTGCTTGGCGGCGAGCGTATCCGACGGCGGATGCCTAGACAATCGCCCGGAACCGGGCAACCCGGGTCCAATCGGTGTCCGACGCTCGGACGAGAAATTAGCCCGCATTTCTCACCAGGGTCACGGCCTGCGTCGCGTCCAGGCGTTCGAGCCGCCAGGAGCGGCCCGAAAAGCGTAGCGG
>CAZUGT010000069.1:0-15649 GCA_964620095.1 uncultured Rhodospirillaceae bacterium
AACGATTTCCAAAACGCCGGACACGCTTCCCAATAGCCTCATCTCGCTTTAGTTCCCGACCGCGTAGACGGTACGCCCGTCGATCACGGTACGGATAACCATACCCTGGACCGGCCGGCCGTCGAAGGGGGAGTTTTTCGACTTGGAGGCGAGCTGGTCGGCATCGACCTTCCAGGCCCGGTCCGGGTCGAAGATGACGATGTCGGCGGCCTCGCCGGGCGACAGTCTCCCCGCCGGCAGGTTCATCAGCTCGGATGGGGCCCGGGTCAATTTCCCGGCCACCTCCAGGAGAGACAGATGGCCGTTGTGGTAGAGCTCCAGCGACACCGAGAGCAGGGTTTCCAGCCCCACGCCGCCGTTGGCCGCCTGGGCGAACGGCAGGCGCTTCGAATCCTCGTCCTGGGGCGCATGATCGCTGGCGATGACGTCGATGGTGCCGTCGGCGAGCGCCCGGACCACCGCCTCGCGGTCGCGCTCGCCCCGGAGCGGCGGCGACAATTTCGCGAACGTGCGGTAGTCGCCGACCGACGTTTCGTTGAGCGCGAAATAGGGCGGCGCCGTATCGCAGGTTACCTCAAGGCCCGCCGCCTTCGCCTTGCGGATGGCGTCGATGGCCTCGGCGCAGGAGACATGGGCGAAATGCAGCCGGCCGCCGGTCAGCGCCAGCAGACGGAGGTCCCGCTCGACCAATATGGTCTCGGCGGCGCTCGGCAGGCCGGGCAGTCCGAGACGGGTGGCGATTTCGCCCTCGTTCATCACCCCGCCCGCCGCCAGGCCGGGCTCTTCCGGGTGCTGGACGATCAACAGGCCGAAGGTCGACGCATATGACAGCGCGCGGCGCATCACCTGGGAGTCCGCGATGGCTTTCTCGCCATCGGTGAACGCCACCGCGCCGGCCCCGGCCAGGGTGCCGATTTCGGCGATTTCGACGCCCTTCAGGTCCTTGGTAACCGCGCCGTAGGTGTACACCTTGGACAGCCCCAGCAAGCGGGCGCGGCGGGCGACGAATTCGACCGCGGACACCTCGGCGATGACGGGCGTCGTATTCGGCAGGCACACATAGGTGGTCACCCCGCCGGCGGTCGCCGCCCGGCCCTCGGATTCCAGGGTTCCCTTGTGCTCTTCGCCGGGTTCGCGGATCTGCACCCGGATATCGATCAGGCCGGGCGCCAGGCACAGGCCCCGGCAGTCGACGATGGCGTCCGCGAGGGAGGCGCCTTCGCGGGTGATGTTGGGTCCGACGGCGACGATCTTCTCGCCTTCGGTCAGCACGCCGCCCATGGCGTCCAGCCCGGTTGCCGGGTCGAGAAGCCGCGCATTGACGTAGGCGACGCTCCCCAGCGGGTCGTCGGGCATGGCGTGGGTCCAGTTGCCGTGGGCCATCAGAGGTTCCTCGCGCCGAGCTCTTCCGTGTTGCGGCCCAGAAGATCGAGGCAGGCCATCCGGACGGCGACGCCCATCTCCACCTGTTCGCGGATGACGCTGCGGGAGAAATCGTCGGCGACCTCGCTGTCGATCTCGACGCCCCGGTTCGACGGGCCCGGATGCATGATCAGCGCGTCTTCCTTGGCGGCGGCCAGCTTGTCGTAGTCGAGGCCGAAGAACTGAAAATACTCGCGGATCGACGGAATGAAGTTGCCCTGCATGCGCTCCATCTGGAGGCGCAGCATCATCACGATGTCGCAGCCTTCGAGGCCGGCCTTCATGTCGTGGAACACCTCGACGCCGTAGCGCTCCACGTCGGCGGGCAGCAGGGTCCGGGGCCCGATCACCCGCACCCGGGCCCCCATGGTGGTGAGCAGCAGCAGATTCGACCGGGCGACCCGGGAGTGCAGCACGTCGCCGCAGATGGCGATGGTCAGCCCCTCGAGGCGCCCGAGGCGCCGGCGGATGGTCAGCGCGTCCAGCAGGGCCTGGGTCGGGTGCTCGTGGCTGCCGTCGCCGGCGTTGATGACGGCGCAGTTGACCTTCTCCGAGAGCAGCTTGACGGCGCCCGATTCGCCGTGCCGGACCACCAGCACGTCCGGGTGCATGGCGTTCAGCGTCATCGCCGTGTCGATCAGGCTCTCGCCCTTGTTCACCGCGCTGGTCGCCACCGGCATGTTGATGACATCGGCGCTGAGCCGCTTTCCGGCAAGCTCGAACGACGTGCGGGTCCGGGTCGAGGATTCGAAGAACAGGTTGATGACGGTCCGGCCGCGCAGCGCATCGCGCTTCTTCTCGGCCCGGCGATTCAGCTCGACATAGGCGTCGGACGCGTCGAGCAGAATGGTGATCTCATCGGGGGAAAGGCCTTCGATACCGAGCAGGTGGCGGTGGGGAAATGCTGCGGTAACCGGTGGATCGGCCATAAAGGGGGGTTATAGGGCGGCCGGCGCCCCGGGGCAAGCCTAGTGATGACGGCTTGGTTTGTGCCGTATCTCCACGCGTCATGGCCGGGCTGCCGCCCGGCAAGCCTCCGCATCCCTCTCCCCCTTCTTCAGGGGGCGGTCGAGACGGCCGGCAATGGCCGGGCGTCGAGGGTGGGGTGGTGGTTTGCGTCGTAAGGCATGGATGCCCGTGTCAAGCACGGGCATGCCGGGTGCTGCCGAACAAAACAAACTCGTCATGCCTCGGCCCACTGGACCGGCTTTGCCGGCCAGCCGGCAAAGTGGCGGGGCATCAAGATTTCACCACGGAGACCACCGAGGACACGGAGTATCCATACTCGAATCCGCTCCGTGGTCTCTGTGTGCTCTGTGGCAATTTTGCAGCCTCTCCCCCCCGAAGGACGTGCGGGGGTGGCAAAGCGCGGCAAATCGCACATATCCATAAGGAAGCATCGCTCGCGGGTCTCGCCGCCGGGTTCCCCCGCGCCGGACAACGCCCGAAAAGTGCCCAAAAAGTACCGAATTGGAATTTAACCAGGCCATCAAATGTCCATTAATGTCCATGAATGCCTATTGCAGCCGACGCGAAAGGGCCGGATTCGAAATTTTCGTTGGAACCAAATTCCAACTCCCCCTATGCGTCCGGCGCAGGGCTCGGGCCGGTTTGCCGGCCCCGGCACCTTACGGCAAATGCGCGCCCGTCAGGCTGTCCAGGGCGCCCTGGAGGATGTAGGCGGCGGCCATTTTGTCGACCAGTTCGGCCCGGCGGCCGCGGCTCAGGTCGGCTTCGCCGGTGAGGACGCGCTCCACCGCCGAGGTCGACAGGCGCTCGTCCCAGAAGGCCATGGGCAGATCGGTCTTCGCCGACAAATTCGCGCCGAACTGCCGCACCGATTGGCAGGCCGGGCCCTCGGTCCCGTCCATGCTGACCGGCAGGCCGACGACCAATCCGCCGACGGACAGCCGCTCGAATATGTCGATCAGCTCCTCGGCGTCCCGGGTGAACTTCCGCCGGCGGATCGTGTCCATGGGCGTGGCGACGGTAAGGGAAGGGTCCGAGAGCGCGAGCCCGATGGTCTTGGACCCCACGTCCAGACCCATCAGGCGGCGGCCCCGCCCGGCGGCCTCGGCCAGTTCCCGCATGGTGTCGACGATCATCGGCGCCTCATACGCCAAGTACCGGCGCTTGTCGAGGCGGCCGATGGCCGAGTACCCTCGGCCCGATAAACCGAGAGGGAGGACGATGGCGTTTCCAGACAAACCGATCCGGTGGATCTTGCCCTTCCCGCCGGGCGGTTCTTCCAACGAGGTGGCCGGGTTCATGAAGCCCGTGATGGAAGAGGTGCTGGGCCAGCCGATCGAGTTCGACATCATCACCGGCGGACGGGGCGGCAGCAACGGGCCCATCGCCGCCGCCGCCGCCGAGCCCGACGGCTACACCATGCTGATGGCGACGGTCGGCAACATGGCGCTCCTGCCCTCCATATTGCCGGACTACGAAATCACGCCCCTCGAAGACTTGATTCCGGTCACCAAGGTGGCCGATACGCCCGATCCGCTGGTGGCCCATTCGTCGCTCGGGGTTTCGACGCTGGACGACCTCATCGCCGCCGCCAGGGATCGTCCCGGGGAGATCACCTACAACCCGATAAACGCCGCCAGCATTCACCGTCTCGAGTTCATTTCGCTGATGGACGCCGCCGGGATCGGCCTCAAGGAGGTTGACGTGGAGGGAGGCGCCAACGGCGCCATCGCCGCGGTCGAGAAGGGCGATCTGGACGTCCTCTTCATGACCGCGCCCCGCACCATCGCGCCCATCGCCGACGGACGGATCAACGGTCTGGCGGTGGCCTCGCCCCGCCGGGCAGGCGCCTTGCCCGATATCCCCACCTTCGCCGAACTCGGGTACCCGGCGCTGGAAATCGGATCGTGGATGGGCCTGCTGATGCCCGCCGGCTCTCCCGACGAGGCCGTGTCGGCCATTTTCCATGCGGCGGCCGCGGCGCTTTCGGATGCCGGCATCATCGGGAAGGCGGCCGAACGCGGCCTGGATATCGATGCCAGCGCCAGTCCGGCGGCTTTCCGGGGCTTTGTCGAGGCGGAGACCGCGCGGCTGGCCGGTCTGGCATCGAGCGCCGGCCTGACGGGTGAGGATTGAACGGAAAAAGTGATTTGTGTTTGCGGGAATACGCGCGATTATTCAGCCGTCCGCCGAAATTTGCCGGAGGGGAACACTTGAATAAGTCCTGGCTGATTCCAACGCTGCTGTTTCCGGTAACGCTGGCGGTCGCGCCGGCGGCAACGGCGCAAACGGTGCCCGACGGCCCGCTCACGGTGACCTCGTCGGCGTCGGGAGACGCCGTCGGTTGCGGTGACTTCTTTGCCATCAAGAGCGCCGAAATTGTCGGCGGGCGGCTCCAACTGCGGGCCGAAAATCACGGCGACCCGGTTGCCTGGGACCTGGCGGTGAAGGGTGGCGGGGTCTCGGCCTGGAAGCGGCTGCAGATGATTGCCACCTTGAGGCCATTGCCGCAGGACGCGAGCGCTCGGATCAAGGGAAAGTTCACGGGCTTCGGTTTGGAAGGTTCGGTGCTGGGCATCCTCTCCAACCGCGGATACTCTGAGTGTCTGGTCAAATTCACCATGGCCCGGGCAGGCAGCGATCAGGCGGAAACGATCAATGCAGGCGCAAACCCCCTGGTCCCGAAATCGGATATCGCCAACCGTCCGGGTACCGTCAAAACCGGCGCACCGGCCCGGGAACAGGTCCTGGAACAGATCCGGGAACAGGTCCGGGAACGGGCCCGGAAAAAGGCAAGCCAGGTGGCCGCGGTTGAACCGGCCGCAACCCTGGAGCTGGTGGGCAAAATCAAATCGGATACGGTGGCGATCGTGAAGCCGCCCGGGGCGGACATTCCCGATGGAAAGGTCTCACCGTTCCGGATCGGTCAGATCTACGAAGCATTCGCGCAGATTTTCGACGGGAGCGACCACATGCAGATTCCGCTCCCGGCAGGCGTGTGGCACGTCATCGGGGTCAAGGAAGCCGGGAGTACGTCCGGCATTTCGACCTTAGCAACGGTATATCTGTTGCAGACCGCCGACAAACGCATGGTTTCGGTGGCGATTATCGGCTATCCCGTTGTCAACCGAAGCCAGGGATGGCGTGTGCCGTCGTGGTGTACGCGCGGACGGAAACATCACTTCGAGGGCAGGGCAATGCATGCCGGCACCCAAATTGACTGTTGGGGTGTCGCTCATGCCGAGATGACCAAAGCCAAAGAAACAAGCTCGGCAAGTCAGGTGGTCCGGTACGCGCAATCGCTGGGGATCAAAGTTCCGGCCAACACCGTCTCCACCCAATACGTTCGGGCAAATTACGGCCGGTATTTTCGGGTTGCCTACTATGTCAATCCGGAGATGGCCGGCCTCGGTCCCCCGGAGCACGCTGACCTCAGCAGCAGCGACTATCACCCCGACCGGATCGGCAATTATCCCAAGAAGAAGGCGTTCATCGAGCACGTCAAGAAGTGGTCAAAGACGTGGAAGAAGGCAATTGACTTGGGATTTGCGGGCGAACTGGACGCTGCGAGGATGGCCGAGTTTGCGGAACTTCATCCGTTGACGGGACCCGTGGCGGCTCCACCTTCCCCGCAGACTGTCGAAAAGACGGCCGAGCGGACGGTCACAGGCAACGCCAAACCCGCCGTCATAGGCGAATCCAAACCCGCCAAGGCCGCTTCGTCGGAGGATCGCCCGCGCCTGGTCAAGCAGCCGCCCGATCCGTTGCCGGAACCTGTGGCGGCGCCACCCAAACCGCGGAATGTCGAAAGGACGGCCGAACAGACGGTCATAGGCAAATCCAAACCCGCCGGGGCCGCGTCGGTCGAGGATCGCCTGCGCCGGATCAAGCGGCTGCTCGAGGAGGGCCTGATCACAGCCGATGAGGCGACCGCGCTGCGCCGCGAGGCCTTGAAGGACTTCTAAGGTCCTGAAACGCGATAGCGTCCTATTCGGCTCTTCGACCGTCGCGGGCCCGGCGGCGGCGATGCGCCGGGATACCCGCAGAACAACGTGACGGTCAGGAAGCAGGCTCGAAGAACTCGCTGCCGCCGTAGCCCGCTTCCGCCGGGATACGAAAGAGCCGGCCGCCATCCGCGCCCTCGATAATGGGCTCCACGGTAACCAACGCCTCGCCGGCGGCATTGGCGAAGGCCCGGTCGACCGTTGAGGCCCGGCCGAGTTTTTCCAGGTTCAGCCTGGTGGCGAAGACGATGGAGCGCTTGCCGGCGGCCTGGTCGGCGAGGGCCTGGGCGGGCGTGATCCAAATGGAATCCACCGATTCCGCGCCGTCATGGCCGCCAAGCTGTTCGCCGGGCGCGGCGGCCAGGTAGAACATGGTATCGAACCGTTTGGGCGCCACTTTCGGCGTGATCCAATGGGCGAACGGGGTCATGTGGTCGCAGGCGTAGTGGATGCCTTCCGCCGCCTGGATATCGCCCAGGGAAATCTCGTTGGCGTGGAGTTTGGCCCGATACCGGTCCTGCAGGCGATCGAGGCGCCGGCCGCCGACCAGCGGCCCGCCGGCTTCATCCCGGGCCAGCAGGATACCCGCTTCCTCGAATGTCTCCCGGATGCCGCAGAGGCGAAAGGCGGTCTCCTCCGGGGAAAGTCCGTTTGCCGGGCGGGCCCGGGCGAGGGCCGCGTCCGCCGGGTCCAGCTTGCCGCCGGGAAATACCAGGGCGCCCGAAGCGAAGTCGATCTTGCGGTGGCGTTCGACCATGAACACTTCGAGGCCGTTCCCGCCGTCCCGGAGAAGAAGGACGGTCGCGGACAAGTTGGCTGGAACCGGGGCTTGATCGGACATGTTCTCTCATCAATAGCCGGTTGAAACGGCGCCATCAAACGCTGCCGCATGGGCGAGGTGATTGTGGGACCTGATTGCGGTACCTACACTTCGAAAAGGGGAGCAAATTGTCCGGAGACTCATGCCATGTCCGGCACCGTCGAAATCGTCATTGAACCCCGGCTCAGGGATTTGGGCGGATTTTCCGTTCGCCGGGTCCTTCCCTACATGAAAAAGCGCGCCGTCGGCCCGTTCATATTCTTCGACCATATGGGACCGGCCCGTTTTCCCGCCGGCGAAGGCATCGATGTCGGGCCGCATCCCCATATCTGCCTCGCTACGGTCACCTATCTGTTCGAAGGCGAGATCATCCACCGGGACAGTCTGGGCCACGAGCAGGCCATCCGGCCCGGCGATGTCAACTGGATGACCGCCGGGCGCGGCATCGTGCACTCGGAACGGACCGGCGACGAGGAACGGGCCAAGGATACGACCATGCACGGCATTCAGCTCTGGGCCGGATTGCCGACGGCCCATGAGGAGACGGAACCCGGTTTCTTTCATCACCCGAAGGACACTCTTCCGGTCATCGACCGGGACGGTGTGACCATGAGGCTGATCGTCGGGTCGGCCTATGGGGCGACGGCGCCTGTCGAGACGTTCTCGGAGATGTTCTATGTCGATGCGGAGATGAACGCCGGCGCTTCCGTCGGCCTCACGGACGAGCACGAGCAGCGGTGCCTCTATGTGGCCTCCGGGACGGCAACGGTCGCCGGTGAGCGGTATGGCGAGGCAACCATGGTCGTGTTCAAGCCGGGCGCCGACGTGGAAATCGGGGCCGGCGAAGACTCCCGCATCGTGCTGCTCGGCGGTGCGCCGTTGGACGGCCCTTCGGACGGAAAGCGCAATATGTGGTGGAATTTCGCCGCCAGCGACAAGTCGCGGATCGAGCAAGCCAAGGCCGACTGGAAAGAAGGCCGCTTCGACCCCATTCCGGGCGAAACCGAAATTGTCCCCTTGCCCGAGGACTAGCCCGACACGGGTGCGGATCGCGGTAACTTGAACTTGTGATCTAGGCGAACGCTTCTTCCCAGGTGCCCCGGGTGGCCGCCTTGGAATACTCGGTCGCCCGGTTCTCGAAGAAGTTGGTGTGCTCGACGGCGTTGAGCATGCCGTCCAGCCACGGCAGGGGATGCTGCCGCTCGTGATAGATCTCCTCCAGTCCCAACTGGGTGAGCCGCCGGTTGGCGATGTAGCGGATGTAGGCCTTGATGTCGCCGGCGGCGAGTCCCTCCACCGGACCCAGTTCGAAGGCGAGATCGACGAAGGCGTCTTCGTGGGTGACGATGGTTTCACACGCCTTGTAGAGATCGCCCCGGAATTCCTCGGTCCAGATGCCCGGATGTTCCGAGATGAAGGTCCGGAACAGCTTGATGATCGAGGCGCAGTGGAGGCTTTCGTCGCGCACGGACCACGTGACGATCTGTCCCATCCCCTTCATTTTGTTGAGCCGCGGGAAATTCAGCAGAATGGCGAAGCTGGCGAATAGCTGCAGACCCTCGGTGAAACCGCCGAACACGGCCAGGGTCTTGGCGATGTCTTCCGGCGTATCGACACCGAATTCCTGCATGTAGTCGTACTTGTCCTTCATCTCCTTGTATTGGAGGAAGGCGGAATACTCGGTCTCCGGCATGCCGATGGTGTCGAGCAGATGCGAGTAGGCGGCGATATGCACCGTCTCCATGTTGGAGAACGCCGACAGCATCATCTGCACCTCGGTGGGTTTGAACACCTGCGAGTAATGCTTCATGTAGCAGTTGTTGACTTCGATATCCGATTGGGTGAAGAAGCGGAAAATCTGGGTCATCAGGTGACGTTCGGACTCGTTGAGATTGCGGTGCCAGTCCCTCACGTCATCCGCCAGCGGCACCTCTTCGGGCAGCCAGTGCACCTGCTGCTGCTTCAGCCAGGCGTCGTAGCACCACGGATATGAGAACGGTTTGTAGACCGGTTTGGCGTCCAATAGGGACATGATGGGGCTCCTCCCTGGGCAGGTCCGCCTGCTCTTACTGGCAGGCCAGGCATTCCTCGTAATCGGTGCTTTCAGCGAATTCGACAGCCGGGGTCTCGTTCGGCGTTTCGGCCGCCGCACCCTGTTCCGTGACCACTTCCGCCCGCTGGATGGATTTGGAGCGGCAGTAGTAAAGGCTCTTCATCCCCTTCTTCCATGCCTGGAAGTGAATCTGATGGAGGTCCCGCTTGTGGACGTCGGCGGGGAGGAACAAATTCACCGATTGCGATTGGTCGATGTGCGGCGTTCGGTCGGCCGCGAGTTCCACCACCCAGCGCTGATCCAGCTCGAAGGCGGTCTTGAACACGTCCTTTTCGTCCCGGGTCAGGAACGCCAGGTGCTGCACGCTGCCTTCGTTGGTGGTGATGGAGCGCCAGGTCTCCTCATTGTCCCGGCCCTTCTCCGCCAGCAGTTTCCTGAGGTGCCGGTTGCGGACATTGAACGAGCCCGACAGGGTCTTGTGCATGTAGCTGTTGCCGCTGATGGGTTCGATGCCGGGAGAGGCGCCGCCGCAGATGATCGAGATGGACGCGGTCGGCGCGATGGCCGTCTTGTTGGAGAACCGCTCCTCGATGCCGTAATCCTCGGCGTCGGGGCAAGCCCCCCTTTCCTTGGCCAAGGTCTTCGAGGCGGCGTCGACGCGCTCCTGGACAAGAGCGAATATCCTGTTGTTCCAGGCCTTGGCCATGGCGCTCTCGAAGGGAATCATCTTGGCCTGGAAGAACGAGTGCAGCCCCATGGCGCCGAGCCCGACGGAACGCTCGCGCATCGCCGAATAGGCGGCCCGCTCCATGGAATCGGGCGCCTTGTCGATGAAATCCTGGAGCACGTTGTCGAGGAAACGCATGACGTCCTCGATGAAGCGGGGATCATCCTTCCACTCGTCATAGGTTTCGATGTTGAGAGAGGACAGGCAGCAGACCGCGGTACGCTCTTCGCCCAGATGGTCGGTGCCGGTGGGCAGGGTGATCTCCGAGCACAGATTGGATGTCTTCACCGTCAGCCCGGCGAGCTTGTGATGCTCGGGCACCATGGAATTTACCCGGTCGGAAAAGATGATGTAGGGCTCGCCGACCTCGATTCGCGCGGTCAACAGGCGAATCCAGAGCGAACGCGCCGGCACCGTGCGAATCGGCGTTCCGTCCAAGGGGCTGATCAGCGCCCAATCCTCGTCGGCCTCGACGGCGCGCATGAAGGCATCCGAGACCAGGACGCCGTGATGCAGGTTGGGCGCCTTGCGGTTGGGATCGCCGCCGGTGGGGCGGCGGATCTCCATGAATTCCTCGATTTCGGGGTGATCGATGGGAAGGTACACCGCCGCGGAGCCGCGCCGCAGCGAGCCCTGGGATATGGCGAGCGTGAGCGAATCCATCACCCGGATGAACGGGATGACGCCCGAGGTCTTGCCGGCATTGCCGACACGTTCCCCGATGGAACGCAGGTTTCCCCAATAACTGCCGATCCCGCCGCCGTTGGACGCGAGCCACACGTTCTCGGTCCACAACCCGACGATGCCGTCGAGGGAATCGGAGGCTTCGTTCAGGAAGCACGAAATGGGCAGTCCGCGGTCCGCTCCGCCATTGGAGAGGACCGGGGTCGCCGCCATGAACCAGAGCTTGGAGAGGTAGTCGTAAATCCGCTGGGCGTGTCCGTCATCATCGCCGTAGGTGCTGGCGACCCGCGCAAACAGATCCTGGTAGTCTTCTCCCGGAAGCAGGTACCGGTCGGTCAATACGGCTTTGCCGAAGTCGGTCAGGTTGGCGTCCCGGCTCTTGTCTATACGAACCTTGGGTCCTCTCGCGGTCTGGATGGAATCCAGCATGACCGCGGCCATTTCCTCTCCGGTCTTGGGCGGTTCCAGCGGCAATTCGCCGCTTGATTCCGTATTATCCAGCACGTCGGCCTCCGTAATTCATCCTCATCCGGTCCGGTGCACCCCGCCCGGCCTGGAACGCCGTCAGCCGATGGCCGGGTTTCCTGGCTCACGGACACGCCGTCTGTTCCAGTCTTCCCGGGACCCCTGTGACCCGGTGGAACTGACCATCCGTCTACAGTTGCGGGGGCAGCGCCGGACTTGGTTGGGCTGAAATCAGCCCGGAAAAACGACCCGCACCGGCTTCCCTCTCAATCCCCAAGGGGAACCATCAACTACTAGATATAGTATGGGGACCAGAATTTACGTCAATACTTTGTTGTCTCGGAATCGTCATTTTGGCCAAAAAAAGGGCCGGTTGCGCCCAAGTGTGACCTTCCTGCCATAGGATGCGCGGTCGCGAGGCGGCCCGCCCGTTAGAGCCGATCATGGTTTGTCGGAATCGCTTTGCGATGCCGACAATCCATGTGAATCGGCTCTACACTATTGAAATAGATCGGATTCACATGTTCTGACGAAACCGCGCCGTGGTTCCGTCAAAACATGACCCGATCCAGGCCCCGGTGCCTTGTCGTCCCTCGGGCCCGGTGATAGTTTCCGCGCCGTTCCGAAGGGAGAATTTCCATGGCGCTCGACGAGGCCACCGTCCGCAACATTGCCCGGCTCGCGCGGCTCAAGATCGCCGATGACGACGTTCCCGGCCTGGCGGCCGAACTCAGCAATATCCTGGGCTGGATCGAGCAGCTCGGCGAGGTGCCCACCGATGACGTTCCGCCCATGGCCTCGCCGACCGAAAAGGCATTGCCCGGGCGTGAGGACGCGGTCACCGACGGCGGTCTCGCCCGGGACCTGATGACCAACGCGCCGGACCCGGCAGGCAGCTTCTTTACCGTGCCCAAGGTGGTGGAATGAGCGGCGCGCTGACATCGCTCGACATCGCCGGGGCCCGCGATCTGCTGGAGGCCGGGGAGACATCCTCGCTTGAATTGACCGAGGCCTATTTGAAGGCGATGGAGGCCGGCCGGGACTTGAACGCCTTTATCACCGAATCGCCCGAGGCGGCTCTGGAGCGGGCGCGGACTTCGGATGAGCGCCGGGCGCGCGGTGAAACGCTGGGCCGGTTGGACGGCATCCCCATCGCCATCAAGGATCTGTTCTGCACCGAGGGCGTCCCGACCACGGCGGCCTCGCATATACTGGACGGGTTCGTGCCGACATACGAATCGACGGTCACCTCCAAGCTGTGGAGCGCCGGGGCGGTGATGCTCGGCAAGACCAATCTGGATGAGTTTGCGATGGGTTCCGCCAACGTCACCTCGTACTACGGGCCGGTCAAGAACCCGTGGACGCTGGACGACGGCAAGGACCGGGTGCCGGGCGGGTCTTCGGGCGGATCGGCCGCCGCCGTCGCCGCGCACATGGCGGCCGCCGCCATCGGGACCGATACGGGCGGTTCCATTCGTCAGCCCGGCGCGTTCTGCGGCATCGTGGGCGTCAAGCCGACCTATGGGCGGTGTTCCCGCTGGGGCATCGTCGCGTTCGCCTCCAGCCTCGATCAGGCGGGACCGATGACCCGGACCGTCCGCGATTCGGCGATCATGCTCGGCGCCATGGCCGGGCACGATCCCAAGGATTCGACCAGCGCCGATCTCCCCGTTCCCGATTTCGAAGCGGCGCTCACCGGCGGCGTGAAGGGGCTGAAAGTCGGCATCCCGAAGGAATACCGCGTCGATGGAATGGACGCGGAGATCGAAGGACTATGGCGCCGGGGCGCCGAGTGGCTGAAGGCCGCCGGGGCCGAGGTGGTCGATATCTCCCTGCCTCATACCCGGTACGCGCTTCCGGCCTATTATATCGTTGCGCCAGCGGAGGCGTCCTCGAACCTCGCCCGCTATGACGGGGTCCGATACGGGCTCCGGGTCGATGCGGACGACCTCATAGACATGTACGAGGAAACCCGGGGGCGGGGCTTCGGCGCCGAGGTGCGGCGGCGGGTGCTGATCGGCACCTATGTGCTGAGCGCCGGCTACTACGACGCCTATTACATCAAGGCCCAGAAAATCCGCACGCTGATCCGCCGGGATTTCTCGAGCGCCTTCGAGGATGTCGACTTGATCCTGGCCCCGGCCACGCCGTTTGCCGCCTTCGCCATCGGCGAGAAGATGGACGATCCGGTGCAGATGTACCTCAACGACGTGTTCGCCGTGCCGGCGAGCCTCGCCGGCCTGCCGGCCATGTCGGTACCCGCGGGCTTGTCGGCCGAAGGGCTGCCCCTGGGGCTGCAACTGATTGCCAGGGCATTCGACGAGGAAACCATGTTGCGGGCGGCGGGCGTCATGGAAGAGGCCGCCGGGTTCGATGCCGCGCCGGCGCTCCGGGTGGGGGGCTGATCATGACCTACCTCATCGAGGGCGACGGCAATGACTGGGAAGTGGTGATCGGGTTGGAGGTGCATGCGCAGATCGTCTCGGACGCCAAGCTGTTCTCCGGCGCCCCGACGGCGTTCGGCGCCGAGCCCAACACGCAGGTGTCGCTGGTCGATGCCGCCATGCCCGGCATGCTGCCGGTGGTCAACAAGGTCTGCATTGAACAGGCGGTGCGCACCGGCCTCGGCCTCAACGCGAAGATCAACCTGCACTCGGTGTTCGAGCGCAAGAATTACTTCTACCCCGATCTGCCCTTCGGCTATCAGATCAGCCAGTACCAGCATCCCATCGTCGGCGAGGGCGTGGTCACGCTGGACCTGCCGGAGGGCGGCGTCCGCGAGGTCGGCATCGAGCGGCTTCACATGGAGCAGGATGCGGGCAAGTCGCTCCACGACCAGGATCCCAAGCGCACCTACGTCGATCTCAACCGGGCCGGCGTGGCGCTGATGGAGATCGTCTCCAAGCCCGATCTCCGGAGCCCCGACGAGGTCGGGGCCTATCTTCGGAAGCTCAGGTCCATTCTCCGCTATCTCGGGACCTGCGACGGCAACATGGAACAGGGCTCCCTGCGGTGCGACGTCAACGTGAGCGTGCGGCCCGCCGGCTCGGACGAGCTCCGGACCCGGACCGAGATCAAGAACGTGAACTCGGTGCGCTTCGCCATGCAGGCGGTGGAATTCGAAGCCGCGCGGCAGGCGGCGATTTATGACGGCGGCGGCGAGGTCGATCAGGAGACCCGGCTGTTCGATCCGTCCAACGGCGAGACCCGTTCCATGCGCTCCAAGGAAGAAGCCCACGATTACCGGTACTTCCCGGATCCCGACCTGTTGCCGGTCGAACTGACGGCGGAGGAGGTCGAACGGATCCGCGCCGGTCTTCCGGAACTCCCGGACGCCAAGAAGCGGCGCTTCATCGACGAGTATGGAATTTCGGCCGAAGACGCCGGCGTCCTGGTCGCCGAGCGGGAGACCGCGGCTTTCTTCGAGGAAGTCGCCCGCGGCCGCGATCCGAAGTTGGCCGCCAACTGGGTGATCCACGAGCTGTTTGCCGTCCTCAACAAGGAGGGGAAGGGGATCGCCGACTCGCCCGTCTCCTCGGACGGTCTCGGAAAACTGGTCGGCCTGATCGCCGACGGCACCATTTCGGGCCGGATCGCCAAGGACGTCTTCGAAATCATGATCACCGAGGGTGGCGATCCGGCGGCCATCGTCGAGGAGAAGGGGCTCGTCCAAATCACCGACACGGGCGCCATCGAAGCCGAGGTGGACAAGGTGATCGCCGGCAACCCGGGCCAGGCGCAGGAATACAGGGACGGCAACCAGAAGGTCGTCGGCTGGTTCGTCGGCCAGGTGATGAAGGCGACGGGCGGCAAGGCCAACCCCCAAATGGTAAATGACCTGCTGAGGCGGAAATTGGGTTAAACTCTTCGGCCATGCATCGGTTGAAGGCCCACGGGCGGGTGTTTCTCTACGCCGTTATCTTCGGCATGCTGGCCTACGCGGTCATGCAGGGCCTCGCCGTCGTCCATCGGCTGGTATTGGGGTAGGGGACATGTTCCTGCTGCTGTGCATTCGCTGGGCGCTCAAGACCGGACAATTCGCCGCGCCCATCGCCGCGGGTCTGGCCGTCATCTGGGTCGTTCTGTGGTTCGCCGCCTGGTGGCCGCCGGTATTCGGCCTCGACGGCGCGGCCTACTTCCTGGCCGCCTTTTTTACCTCGTGGACGCTGGTCCCGATCCTCTGGGTTTCGGAGTTCGCCCGCGTCGTCCGGCTCATCGACGGATATGCCGAGGCGGCGGTCGTTCTCCTCGACCGCAGGATCGCACACCGGCGATGGATAGAGGGCTAGAGGCTAAAGCTCCTCGGCGCGGGCGGTCAATTCGTCCAGCACCGCATTCAGCATTCGGCGCTGTTCCGGCGTGATGGTGGCGAGCAATCGCTCCTCGTAGGCGCGGGCCACCGGGACGATCTCCCGATAGGTCTCGCGGCCCCTTGTGGTGAAATTGATGAAGGCGTTGCGCCTGTCCTCGGGGTCGGGCCGCCGGGCGACGTGCCCCTTGTCCGC
>CAZUGT010000070.1:0-4203 GCA_964620095.1 uncultured Rhodospirillaceae bacterium
GCGTTTCCTTCTCGGGCCAGCGGGTGTTGGCGAGGCGCGATTTCAGGTCTTCCAGCTCGCTCTCTGCGATGTCGATACGAAATGGCTTGACAGCCGCCATGGGGGATTCTCCTGGTTCCTTGTCCGTTTATGAAAGCAGGAAAGAGGGAAATTAGGAAGAATGGATCTCCGTTTCCGAAATCGGGAGGACACCGATCGATCGAAGCGCCGGATCCGCCCCCGTGGGAGCCTTCGGGGGTGTAGACTTCCCGGGTATGCGGCGTTCGATCAATCCCGTTAGCGGTCCGCTGGCCCGGCGCAGCCGGCATGGGTCTGGAACCGCCGGTGGTGCGGGCAATGCGGGTGAGGGCAGCGGCGCGCCCCGGCGGATCGGGCGTGCGGTCGCGCTGGCCGCGAGCCTGGCGGTTGCGTGTGCGTGCGCCCAGGGCGAGGAACCGGCAGTGGACGTACTTCAGGCTCGGCTGATCGAGCAGATCGAGACAGATACCCGGGAGACCCGGGGCTACACGGGGCGCGCACGCCTCGGCGACCCGGTGATCGAGGCCATGCGGGAGGTGCCCCGGCACGATTTCGTCGACCGGTTCGGCGTGCGCGCGGCTTACGCCAACCGCCCGTTGCCCATCGGCCACGGGCAGACCATCTCGCAACCGTTCATCGTGGCGCTGATGACAGACCTGATGGAGCCGGAACCGGACCACAGGGTGCTGGAGATCGGCACGGGTTCCGGTTATCAGGCCGCGGTGCTCTCGGTGCTGGTCGACGAGGTCTACACCATCGAGATCATCCCGGCGCTGGCCGAGTCCGCTGCCGAGCGCCTGGAGGCCCTGGGCTACGACAACGTATCCGTGAAGGCGGGAGACGGCTACTACGGCTGGCCGGAGGCGGCTCCCTTCGACGGCATCATCGTCACCGCCGTGGGGCCGGACATTCCGGCAGACCTGTTGAAGCAACTGAAACCGGGCGGGCGCATGGTGCTGCCGGTAGGCACGCAGTACACGGCACAGGAGCTTACCGTGGTGACCAAGCTGGAGGATGGGAGCTACACCGCACGGGAAGTGCTTCCGGTGGCTTTCGTGCCGCTGACGGGCGATCGCTGATTGCGGCGGCTGAGTTGCGGCCGCTGAATCGGAGCCTCTGAATCGGAGCCTCTGAACTGCAGCCGCTGAATGCAGCCCCGGAAATAAGAAACCCCGCCCGAAGGCGGGGTTTCCATAATTCAGGATTTCGTCCTGTGCCGCCGGGTTTGACCCCATTGGCGCCGGGCTAGTCCTCCCGAACCCCCTTGGTTCCACTTGCCCCGGGGCCGAAGACCCGGGCGCCTGGCCCGAAGGCCGGGCGGAATCCGAAGATTCCCTGGACCCTTGCAGATCCGGTTGGCCTTGAAGGCGAACCTTCTCGGCCCCGCGTGGCTTTCGCCCCGCGTCCGCGGCCGGTCGGTTCTTCAGCCGACCCTGGGGCCGACTTCGCTCCCCGACCGCGAGGTTGCTTCCGCTTGACGGACGTCTCCGCCGCCTCCACAACCGTTGGCTCCGCGAGCCGTTGTTTTACGACGCCTTGCTACGTCGTCTCCCGATCGCGCGGCCGACGCTTCCGAGAGAGGCGGATACCCGCTTTGGGCCGTTCCCTCCGGAGAGGTTCCGACCCATCCCGCTCGCGCGGGACCGGCCACCCTTGAGCCACTCAAGCCTGGAGTGACCCCGGCCTTGGCTTGAGGCCTCTCGGTTCGAACTCCGCCTCGGCCCGCCGTTGCCGGCCAGCCCGCTTCGTTCGACCGTATTGATGAGCCTACCAAGGCGTTTTCCGTTTTCCCAATGAAAGGTTTGCAAGGGCCGGTGGATAAGTCGGCCCCCCGCTTGTGGGCAAGTCTGGGCAACCGGTGGATAGAGTTGTGGATAAGGCGGGGACTCTATTGAATAACCTGTTGCCTGATGTGCTATGTCTTGAAAAACAAGAAGAATTCTTCAACATGAATTTTTTGCATCTGGTCCGGTTGACGGGCATTCCGCCGCGAGCCGACAGCGGTTGGCGCTGGCGCCACGCAGGGGACAACAATCTCAACCGGTGTTCCGACGGCAGCCCGGCGTTCGGGCCGTTTACCGTGCGAAAACGAGCGGTCGCGGAGCGGATTCCGGGTGGTGCAATGCGTGTGTTTTCCGTTTGACTGACGCAGGTCACCCGTTAAGATACGCTCCCTCGTTTGAACGGGGGTGTTTAGCTCAGTTGGGAGAGCGACGGCCTTACAAGCCGTAGGTCGCAGGTTCGACCCCTGCAACACCCACCAGAAGGCGGCTGTCTCACGACGCCGCCCTCCGCACGGAGCGGTAGTTCAGTTGGTTAGAATACCGGCCTGTCACGCCGGGGGTCGCGGGTTCGAGTCCCGTCCGCTCCGCCAATATCCTAATAGAAACAATGTCTTATGCAGGTCGTACCACAATCGTGGAAGGCTTGAGGTGACGAGATGGTGGATCTGGTCCATTCCGTGCCCGCGTTCGTCGTGTGGCGGACGGTGGAGAGTGAGTCCGGAATGAGTCCGGGACACCCACGAAAATGAGTCCGAGTGAGTCCGGGACACCCACGAAAACGAGTGAGTCCGGGACACCCACGAATGAAGTGAGTCCAATGAGTCCGGGTGAGTCCGGGACACCCACGAAAATGAGTCCGGGATGCTGAGTCCGGGACACCCACGAAAATGAGTCCGGGATGCTGAGTCCGGGACACCCACGAAAATGAGTCCGGGACACCCACGAAAAAGAGTCTAGGATACCTACGAAACGCAGTTTCCATACTCACGACCATTGTCGCTGCAGAGCGCTGAGTCGAAGCTCACCATGCCGCTCAATTTGGCAAAGTGTCAGTCGTCGGGTGGGTCTTGGAGTAGTTCGGCACAATCGGCATGCCGTGGCGCGAACGGCCAAGCAAGCTGGGACCAAAAGCAAATCCAGCGATGCGAGTCCTGTGACAGTCCCACTGTCGCGCCCTGAACGTGGGTGTCCCAGTCCTACTCTCTGTCGCGCCCTGAACGTGGGTGTCCCAGTCCTACTCCAGTCCTATGAACGTGGGTGTCCCAGTCCTACTGGGACACCCACGAAAAAGAGCCTAGGATACCTACGAAATGCAGGTTCCATACTCACGACCATCGGCGCTGAGTCGAAGCTCACCGTGCCGCTCAATTGGCAAAGTGTCAGTCGTCGGGTAGGTCTTGGAACAATTCGGTACGATCGGCATGCCGTGGCCCAAACGGCCTAGCAAGCCGGGACCAAAAGCAATTCCAGCGATCGGTTTGGTGTGGTCGGCGGCTAACCCACCTCAGGGCAGAGGAGTTGGCTGAGTCGAATGCCCTTGATGAATTTCAAGCCCGCGCTCCGGGCCATGGCGCGGACCCGACTCACCGGCCCCAGCGCATTGGTCGAGCAATCGCGCCTGCGTCTCACATAGTCCAGCGTAGCACCCCGCTCCATCCCCAGCCGCTCCAGGATAGGCGGTGCATGGGGTGGAATGTAGCCGGGTTTGTCGGCACGAATCGCCCGCCCGCTCCAGTCGACCAGCGTGAGGTAGTCTTCAAGCCTGAATGGAATATTGTCGTCTGCTTCGGATTGATCCTGAAACAAGCTCAGTGAGGATGGGTTCGGATTCTCAATGCGCTCCTGAACGGAGGTGTACTCCGAGGTCTCCGGAGTGTTCGCCAAGCCAGCCCGGATGGGATTGAGATCGACATAGGCCATGCACGCCAGCAAGGCCCGCTCGTCCAGAAGTGCCTGCGACTTGAACCTGCCCTCCCAAAAGCGACCCTTGCACTCATCCTCCCGGTTGGCCATGCGCGCGATCGTTTCGTTCAGACAGCGCATGAACCAGGACAGGTCGGTCAATCGCCGGCGCCACTCTTCGATGAATGCGGCGACGGCCGCCCTCTCATTGTGATCCATGGTTTCACCCTGCACCCACCGCCTGACGATGTCCGGGCCTTGGAAAAGTCGACGCCAACGATCGGCCACTTCGTGGTCGGTCCAGCCGGTGCTGGCGTCAGCATCGACCTTGACGACGATGTGATAGTGGTTGCTCATCACGGCGTAGGCATAGACATCGATGGCAAAAGCATCAGCCAGTTGTTTGATGCGATTGACGATCCAGCCACGGCGATGACTGAAGTCGAAGCCGGTATTGGGATCGACGCCGCACAGGTAGGCGCGTCGAACGCATCGGCTG
>CAZUGT010000071.1:0-7733 GCA_964620095.1 uncultured Rhodospirillaceae bacterium
GCAGCGCTCCATCTCGGCGATGGCCATTTCGGTGTTTTGCAGCGGCACGGTGCCGAGGCCCACCAGACGGTCCGGATATTGGGCGACGGCTTCGGCGAGGTCGTCGTTTTCCATCCGCGATGCCTTCCGCCCGATCTCCGGTTCGGCCCAGTAGTAGAATTGATAGGGCGAGATGGAGACTGCCTGGATATCCACCCCCATCCGGTCCATGTCGGCGATACGCTCCTCGAGGGAGAGCATCTTCGGCTTGATGAATTCGATCTGCTGGGCGTTCACCTTGCGGGTGATGTCGTTGCCGAATTGCAGCGGCACGAAGCCGACGCGCTCCGCTTCGGCCTTCATCATCTCCATGGCCGCCTGGCATTCCCGGTGACAGTGGACATCGACCACGAGGGTCTTGGAACCGTTTGAAACGGCGGCGCCGGCGGCGCCTTCGTCGGCGGGCGAACGGGCGGCCGGCGCGTGGTGCGCGTGGGTGCATTTGAAGAACATGAGAATTCCCTGGACCTTGAGCGAGGACTTTGACGGCAGCCGGTGTATAGGACGCCGCCGGACGCCGCAACCACGGCCTGAGTCGGGCTAGCTCCGGATGCGCCGTCACATGGGCCAGAGGGCGGTCCCGGGATGGAACTGGGACCAGGCGAACCAGAACGCCTGATGGCTGCCGAGATCGGAACCGTCGGCGCCGACCGCCTTGATGCCGCCGGCCTCGAGCCGCAGGCGAACGTTCTCGAAGGCGATCTCCTCGCCGTTTTTCAGCGCCAGGAACGCCTTGCTCCGCTGGAACGCCACCGGCTTGCCGGACGCGGTGACGACGCCGATGACGTCCTCGTGAACCGGCAGGCGCGGGTCCACGTCGCCGACCGGGAAAATGGGGCCGTTGGCGTCCCGGCCGTTGCGGAAATCGAAGTCCCGGCCAAGCGCCAGTTCCTCGACCAGCACGGTCGTCTCCGGGTGGAGCTTCTTCCATCGGCCCCAATCGGTGGTGACGACCGTGGCCTGCTCGAGCCTGAGTTTCTTCTCCGCCAGCGGCCCGGTCACCGCCGTGCCCAGAAACGTATCGAACACCGAGAACGTCCTGACGTCGTACATCACCTTGTTGGACCGGATCAGCAGCCCCGAGGTGCGCAGGATGGGCCGCTCGACCCCGCCGGGCAGCCGGTCGGTGAAGTAGGCCTGGGCGGATGCGCAGAGCGTGCAGTAGGGAATGCCCAGGTGCCTGCCGCCCAGGGTGTCGTTGACCATCTCGCGGACCTCCATGATGCGGCGCGGATAGGCCCGGTACTCGCCGTTCACCCCGATCCCGAAAACGATGTCCCCGTCCTTGAGCCACGCCGCGTCTTTGGCGCTGCTCACCTTGGGATTGTCGGCGGCGGGAATGCAGTTGCACGGCTCGTCCGTCGTATCGTACGGGCGGTCGTCGATCAGCACGCCGCCCCAGGAAACGTGCCGCCAGTCGATATCGCCCTCGACGAAGATCTTGTCCCAGCCGGGCACCATGGTCGTGAATATGGCGCGCTTTACCCGCAGGTAATCGGGGGGCGCCGGAATGTCCCACGCAATGAGATGATCGGTGACCGTCCCCCAATGATTGCCGATGGGCGAGCCGATCCCCAGCAGCCTCGTGGCGGCGTAGCTCAATTCGTCGTTCAGGCTGCTGGAAGAGATGAAGCGCATCAGATCGGCGATCAGCCAGACGATGCGGGGATCCTTCCCTTCGACGATTTTTTCCAGCGCCGCCGATTGATCGCTCTCCCACCTCTGGTTGGCCATGCTGTCGATAAAGGCCGCCTTCACCGCCGACCGCAGGGTGCCGGACAGGGGGCCGTCCGGGACCGCCGGCGGATGGCCGAACCTCTCGATGACATGGTCCGGCAGCGGTTCCCTGTCCTGGGCCCGCGCCGCGCCGGACCATTCCCTAGGCCAGTCCCCAGGCCAGTCCCCAGACCAGTCCCCAGGCCAGGGCCCGGACCAGGTCAATGAAAGCGCGACCAGAAACGCGCCGAGGACAATACGGGGAGACGGGTTGCGTGCCGATGCCATGACGGGGCCTTTTCCGTGGCTGATTGACCCGTGCGCAAGAATAGGACTGCGCCGGACAGGGATACGACCAGGATACGACAAGGATATAGAGTGGCCGTAACCCTATTTTAGTCCAATCGCGTTTTCTTCAACCGGCCGCCGGGAGGGCCGGTTCGCGCGCCGCAAGCCGCACGCGATGTACGGTTGTCAGGCGCAGTTTTATATTTTACGGTTTTATCCTGTAATTTGGAAACGGCGCGGCCGGAAAAGCCGCGGGAAGGAACCAAGCCATGACCTACAGCTTTGAGCAATTCTGCGCGGATATCCGGGCCGCCTATGACGAGGCCGGCGAGGCCGACCTCGAACAAATCCGCCTGAACCTCGAACGCTTGATTCGCGAGAACCAGCCCTTCGTCGAAGAACATTGCGGGCCGGATGCCGATGGCGGCGTGGTGGAACTCTATCAGGACCCGGAGAAGGGATTTCTGGTCTATGCCCACGGCTACGCCGAGGGGAAGACGTCTCCGCCCCATGATCACGGGGCGTCCTGGGCGGTTTACGGACAGGCCAAGAAGTTCACCGACATGACCGAGTGGAACCGCCTCGACGACAAATCCAGGGACGGCTACGCCGAGATCGAGTCGGCCAGAAAATACCGGCTCGAACCGGGCATGGCCGGCAAGTTCGGTCCCCATGAAATCCACCAGATTCATTTCGAAACCGGCGCGCGGTTTGTCCGTGTCACAGGCGCAGATCTGTTCCAGGAGGAAACCCTGACCTATCAGCCGGATACCAATGGCGTGGTCGCCACGACCGTCGGCTCGGCGGCCAACGCCGGCGAAAATCTGGAGAAGAGGCACATCGCCTAGAGCCGATCCAGGCGCTGCGTCCTCCCTACGCGGGCAATGCGATCAGCAATGCCGATACGGTGAAAACGGAGGCCACGGTGCTCACGACGATGATGCCGGAGACCTGCTCCACGTAAATCTGCCGTTCCTGGGCCACGACGAAAGCGACGGCCGCTGTCGGCAGAGCCGACAGCAGGACGGCGGAGGATGCCCAGAAGGGTTCCATGTCGAACACGAACGTCACGGCGATCCAGGTCAGCAGGGGATGGAGGCAGATTTTGATCGCCACGAAGGCGCCGATCTCGCTGGGTCTCGCGCGAACCGTCCGGTTCACGAAGGACATGCCGATCGCGAACAGCGCCGCCGGCCCCGCGGCGGAACCCAGCAAATCCAGGAACCGCGAGACCGGCGACGCCAGTTCGACGGCGTAGAAGCTGAACGGCAGCGCGATGATCGGCGCACTGACCAGGGGGTTTTTTGCGAGCGCGGCGAGGATGTTCCAAATCGTCGGGAGAAGCGGCTGCCGCTCCTGTTGGTTCATTTCAAGAAGCGCGATGGTGCCGCCGACGAACACCGTGATGACGGCGACGGTGGCGACGATCGCGGGCGCCACGTTCTCCGGTCCGAATGCCGTCAGGAAGAGCGGGATGCCGAGGTAGCCGGTATTGGCGAAGACGCCCGCCAGCGCCGAGAGGCCGACCACGGGGAGACGCTGGCCGAACAGACACCGACCCACGGCAATCGCGGCGACGTAGGTGACCAGTGACGCCCCCAGGATCGCGCCGATGAACGGCCAGTTGAGAATGACCGCGATCGGCGCCTTGGCGGTAGAGCCGAAGAGCAATGCCGGGAGAGCGAAATAGTAAACAAACCCGTTCAGGGCCCGGGCGGATTGGGGCCCCAGAAGCCCCGATCTGCCGGCCAGGTAGCCGCACAAAATCAGCGCGAATACGGGAAAGGATACGTCCAGGAGGATCAACAAACTAGTTTTCGGTCCTTCCGCAGTGGCGGGCTGTATCTATTAACAATCGTGGAATCTGAAAGAAGCCAGTTGGCCGTCCAAATGGGCTGTTTGCTCTGTGGCGGGAGATGGCTGGGGCGCAGGGATTTGAACCCCAATTTTCCGGGTCAGAGCCGGACGTAATAGCCATTATACGACGCCCCAGCAGGGGGCGTATGTTTACTCCAACCCGGCCTGCAAAAACAAGCCGCCGTTGGGGGATAGGCCCCGGCCCCGATCCGGGCTATTCTCATATGGACGAATTCAGGGCTGAGACCGATGGATTACGGGGAGGACGGCGGAACAAGCCGCCCGAACAAAAAGACCCGGGCCAAAAACAAGGCCAAAGGGCCGAGCGGAACCGGACTGTACCGGCGGCGGCGCAAGCCGGCGAAGACTTATGGCGCGCTCGATCTCGGCACCAACAACTGCCGGCTGCTGATCGCCAAGCCGACCATCGACGGCTTCCGGGTGGTGACCTCGTTTTCGCGGATCGTGCGCCTCGGCGAAGGAATGGCCGGGGACGACCGGTTGTGCGAGGACGCCATGGACCGGGCGATCGAGGCGCTCGACGTATGCGCCAGGAAGCTCGAACAGTTCGACGTCGCCCGCACCCGCAACATCGCCACCGAAGCCTGCCGGCGGGCGGTCAACTGCGGCGACTTCATCGAACGCATCGAGAGCCGGACCGGGCTGAGACTGGAAACCATCTCTTCCCGGGAAGAGGCGCGGCTGGCGCTGGCCGGCTGCAAGAGCCTGCTTGCCGACGATCCGCCCCACGCCCTAGTGTTCGATATCGGCGGCGGCTCCACCGAGCTGGTCTGGGCGGCGCGGGACGGCGACGACGGGTTCAAGATCGCCGACACCTTGTCCCTTCCCGTGGGCGTGGTGACCCTGTCGGAGATTTGCGGCACCGGCGTCGTATCCCGGGAAGCCTATGAAGACATGGTCGACACCGTGGCCCGGCACCTGCCCGAGTTCTGCCGGCGCAACCGCATCGCCGGCCGGGTCGGCCGGGGCCGGGTGCAAATGCTTGGGACCTCCGGGACCGTGACCACCTTGGGCGCCGTGCATCTGGAACTCCCCCGCTACTCCCGGTCCCACATCGACGGCCTGCACATCGATTTCGGCGCCCTCGAGCGCGCCTCGGACCGGCTGACCGGCATGGACTATGACGGCCGCGCCGCCATCCCGTGCATCGGGCACGAGCGCGCCGAACTGGTGGTGCCGGGCTGCGCCATTCTGGAGGCCATCTGCCGGTGCTGGCCGGTCGGATCGCTGCGGATCGCCGACCGGGGCCTGCGCGAGGGCATCCTCCTCGAACTGATGGCGATGGACCGGGTCGCGGCCGCCCAGCCCGCCGCCTGAGCGCCGGTCGTGGCGAAAGGACGCGGGCGGAAACGCCAATCCAGCCGCAGCCTCACGGTCCGGGTGAAAACCGCCAAGGGGCGCAAATCGTCGTCCACCCGCTGGCTCCGGCGCCAGCTCAACGACCCCTACGTGGCCCAGGCCCGGCGCGACGGCTACCGCTCGCGGGCGGCCTACAAGCTCTTGGAACTGGACGACCGGTTCAGCCTGCTCCGCAAGGGAATGCGGGTGCTCGATCTGGGCGCGGCGCCGGGGGGCTGGACGCAGGTGGCGGCGGCCGAGACCGGGGGCGGGGTCGTCGCCCTCGATATTCTGGAAATGGAGGACATTCCCGGGGCCGCCGTTCTTCAGGGCGACATCCATGACGAGGACGCGCCGGCCCGGATCACCGGGGCCCTGGGCGGCAAGGCGGACCTGGTGCTGAGCGACATGGCGCCGCCGCTCTCCGGCCACGCCGGGACCGACCATTTGCGGACCATGGCGCTGGTCGAGGCGGCCTACGATCTGGCACTCGGCGTCCTGGCGCCGGGCGGCGGATTCGTCGCCAAGGTCTTTCAGGGCGGCACCGAGGCCCGACTGCTGGCCGACATGAAGCGGCGCTTCCACTCGGTCCGCCACGCCAAGCCGCCGGCAAGCCGCGCCGAATCGGCGGAGATCTACGTCGTCGCCACGGGGTTCCGGGAGACCTGACGTTCCCCTAACCCGTTGAGGCGATTGGCGTTGCCGGGGTGTGTCCTGGCGGCTTGGATTTGGCTCCCATCTGTGTATGATCGGGCGCCAACTCTGATACGGAGATGGCATGAATATCCCGGACGGCCTGACCTTCGACGACATCCTGCTGGAACCGGCGGCTTCCGATGTCCTGCCGTCCGACACCAACACCGCCACCCGTCTGACCAACGCCATCGATCTCGGCATTCCGCTGGTGTCCGCCGCCATGGACACGGTGACCGAAAGCGCGCTCGCCATCGCCATGGCCCAGGCCGGCGGCATCGGCGTCATCCACAAGAACCTGGAGCCCAGCGAGCAGGCCGCCGAGGTCCGCAAGGTGAAGAAGTTCGAAAGCGGCATGGTGGTCGATCCGATGACCATCCGCCCCGACGCCACACTCGCCGACGCCCTCGACCTGATGGAGCGGCACCGGATTTCCGGTATTCCGGTGGTCGAGAACGGCAACGGCAAGCTGGTGGGCATCATCACCAACCGGGACGTCCGGTTCGCCAGCGACCCCAAGCAGCCGGTGAGCGAACTGATGACCGCGCACGACGCCGGCCGGCCGCTGATCACCGTCGAGGAAGGCGTCGCGGCGGAGGAGGCCAAACGGCTCTTGCACCAGCACCGGATCGAAAAGCTGATCGTCGTCGACGGCGATTTCCGCTGCATCGGCCTGATCACCGTGAAGGACATGGAAAAGGCGCAGAAGTTCCCCGACGCCTGCAAGGACGAGAAAGGCCGGCTCAGGGCCGCCGCCGCGACCGGGGTCGGCGAGGCGGGTCTCGCCCGCGCCGAGGCCCTGCTGGATTCGGAGGTCGACGTCATCGTCGTCGACACCGCCCACGGACATTCGGCGGGCGTCCTGGACGCGGTCAGCCGGATCAAGAAGCTGAGCAACTACGTTCAGGTGGTCGCCGGCAATATCGCCACCCGGGACGGCGCCAGGGCGCTGATCGACGCCGGCGCCGACAGCGTCAAGATCGGCATCGGCCCCGGCACCATCTGCACCACGCGCATGATCGCCGGCGTCGGCATGCCGCAGTTCACCGCCGTCCTGGAATCGGCCGAGGAATGCCACAAGGCGGGCGTGCCCTGCATCGCCGACGGCGGCATCAAATATTCGGGCGATGTCGCCAAGGCCATCGCCGCCGGCGCCGACTGCGTGATGATCGGCTCGCTGCTGGCGGGCACCGAGGAGAGCCCGGGCGAGGTGTTCCTCTATCAGGGCCGCTCCTACAAGGCCTATCGCGGGATGGGCTCCATCGGCGCCATGGCCCGGGGTTCGGCCGACCGGTACTTCCAGCAGGAGGTGTCCGACAGCCTGAAGCTGGTCCCCGAGGGCGTCGAGGGCCGCGTGCCGTTCAAGGGCCCGGCCGCCCACGTCATCCACCAACTGGTGGGCGGGCTCAGATCCTCCATGGGCTATACCGGCAAGGCGGCCATCGCCGACATGCAGGGCAACTGCAATTTCCGGCGGATCACCGCCGCGGGCCTGCGCGAAAGCCATGTGCACGATGTCACCATCACCCGTGAAGCGCCCAATTACCGCGTCGACAACTAGGCCCCGGACTCAATTGAGCCGCCCTACGAGTGCTGCGGCGACGGGGACGGCGCTGAGTGAGGGAGGCGGAAGTTCGTGGATGCCCCGACTTGTTCCACTACTGTCCGGTTTAATTTTCACGTCCATTGGATTGCCATTTGGTTCGGATTTGGGGGAGGCGGTGTTTTGGGTTCGAGGAGTCGGTCGATGCGCTTTCGATGCATGAGGTTGGCTCGGACCA
>CAZUGT010000072.1:0-8942 GCA_964620095.1 uncultured Rhodospirillaceae bacterium
ATCCGCTCCCCCAGATGCCCCAGAACCACCTGCAGGTTGGGAAACTCGTCGAACAGGCAGGAGCCGATGAGGCGCAGCATGTGGAGCGAGGTTTCGACCGCGAACCCCCAGCCCGAACTGAAGAGCCAGGGATGGCCGTCATAGGGTTGGGCGCGTTCGCGGACGATGGTGCGGGGGTGCAGATAGAACGGCACGTCCAGCTCGGCGACGGCGGCCCAGAACGGCCGGTATTCGGGAATGTCGTAGTAGATGACCGAGTCCGAAACGTCCCGCTGGGTAAATCCGTTCACCAGCGCGCCGGGGAATCCCAAATCCTTGACGCAGCGGGCGAGCTCTTCCGCCGCCGCTTCCGGATCCTGCATGGGCAGGGTCGCGAATCCGCCGAAGCGGTCGGGCCGCCCGGCAACCTCCTCGGCGAGAAAATCGTTGTACCTGCGGGCGTCCTCGGCGGCTTCCTTTGGATCGAGGACGCCCTGCACGGCCGGCGCATTGAGGGACAGGATGGCGTACTCGACGCCGAATTCGTCCATGTCTCTCAAGCGGTCGTCGTGGAAGTCCATCAGCCGCCGTGAGGTCTCGACCCACGAGTCCGCGTGCTGCAGCCGCCGCTCGATGTCCGCGTCCGGCGCCTGGTAGGCGAAGTGCTCTTCGAGTGCGATTTTACCCTGCATCCTGAAGTCCCCCGGAGTTTCGATTGCAGGGGGCAGCTTAAGGGATGCCGGGCGGTTGGCAATCCGGAACCGGTCTAGTCGTAGATCGCGCGGCCGTCTTCCATGCTCGCGGGCACGCCTTCCGGGACGAACAACGCATCGGCGCGCCGGCCGATCTCCAGCACCCGGAGCGCCTCGATACTTTCTTCGAGTTCCCGGTCCGAGGGCGGCACCAGGACCATCCGGTCCAGAACCGACCGCCGGTAGATATAAACCGGGATGTGGGCGCAGATTTCCCCGGCGCCCAGGCGGACGGCGTCGCGGGAGAAGTCCCGAATCGTCCCCACCTTGGCCTCCGGCATCACATGAACCATCCGGTCCTCGTTCCATCGAACCGAAATTTTCGGCGTCTGTTCGTCGGCCTCGGCGGAGAGCGGGGCGGCCAGCGTCGCCATCCCGACATCGTTGGAGGCCAGCGGGTACATGAGCGCCCTCAGATATTTGGCGTCGATATCCGCGTAGTGCTCCGGCATGTGGATGATCAGGTCGTGATTGCAGAAACGGTCGAACCTTGTGATCGTGCGGGCGATACGCGCAAGACCGGAGGGCGGCTTGTAGTTGTGTGTCCGCGGAATCTCCGTTGGATCGGAGGTCACGCTGTAGCCGCCAGCGTCCCGGACGGCATCGGCCAGGGACGCATCATGGCAGTCGACGATGGTGTTGCCGATATCGGCTTCCCTGGCGCGCCGCCAGGCGGTGATGATCGAGGGAGCAGCGTCCTCACAACTGCTCCCCCGACCATCGGGAGTGACGCGGTCGAGCCGCGACGAGACGACGATGAGCGGATTACGCTCCATCGGCTTGGGACCGAGTTCGTCGCCTACTTGTGGGTCGGGTAACCCAGCAAGGACGGGTGGTGGAAGTCGCCGGGACGGTAGTCGCCGACCGCTTCCTCCATATGTTCCATCTTGGTGAAAATCACCGGTCCGTCTTTGGACACCAGGACGTTCTCCTCCAGCCGGCAGGTTTGAGGCAGCCCCGGATGCCCGGCGAAGGTCTCGATGGCGAAGTACATGTTTTCCTTGATCTCCGCCGGATATTTGAGCGAGTAGGCGCGGCTCATCCACATGCCCTCATACAGCGTGATGCCGATTGAGTGGGCGAACTGCTGCAGCGTCACCGTCCCGTAGGTGTCATCGTCATATTCCGGGAACTTGGAGACCACATCCGCGGACGTCATGCCCGGACGCAGGTTTTCCATTCCGGCATAAAGGGAATCGTAGGTTTCCCGGTAGAGATCGATTTCCTGCTGCGTCATCCTGCCGGCGCATTTGAGGGTGCGCACGAAGTCGACGTAGTACCCGCCGGGACCGACGGCGTTGATGTCGATGATGATCAAATCGCCCTGCTGGATGAGCTTGTCGGTCGCCCACCGGCGATAGGGGCTGGTGTTGCCGCCCGAGGCGACGATGATGTCGTAGATGATCTCACAGCCCCGATCCAACATGAACTCGTGAACCTTGGCCTCGATCTGGCGCTCGGTGATGCCGGGCCTCAGCCATTCGTGCTTGATGTGCCACATGGCGGCGTCGCCGATGGAGGCGGACATCTTGATCTGTTCGATTTCGTCGGGCGTCTTCACCACGCGGGCCCGGGACATGGCCGGCCAGCCGTTGACGATGCGAAGCCCCGCCTTTTCGAACGCGTGCAGCGCCGGAAAGTCGAGGTTGTCGACGCCGATTTTCTCTTTCTCGACGCCGTGCTCCTTCAGCACCTCCATCACCGAGGCGACCATCTTGTCGGCCATTTCACTGACCGCGCCCTCGGCCCATTGCCAGGTCATGGCGGGGCGGATGCGGTCCTTCAGCCACGGCAGATCGAGCATGGCGTTCCGCATGTCGGAGCCCGCAGTCTCGAACAGGTAGGGCTCGCCGTCGCGGGGCAGCACCGCATAGCGGATGTTGATGTTGTATTTCCAGTTGCCTTGGTAGGAACCGGTCAGGTACCGGACGTTGGCGCCGGCGAACACCACCAGGGCACCCAGGTCATCGGCTTCCATTTCCGCCCGCGCCCGCTCCAGGCGCTCGCGGCGCATCCGTTCGTGATCGACCCGGTACTGCCAGTCGGCGCCATAGGTGCTGTACAGCCGCCGGGGGTTGGTGTGGTGGCTCTCGTCGATAAATCCGGTGTCGAGGTCGTAGCCTTTGTAATCGCCACTGAATGACATTTAAACAATGCTCCTCATCAAAGTGTTCTTGGAATAGGCTGGTTCTTGAAACCGGTTCCGGGCTTCACCAGGCCGCGGATGAACATCCGTTCATAGTGCCGCCATTCCTCTGGCAAGCCGTCGAACCAGATACGCTGGATGCGATCCCCGTAGACGGGGTGCCAGCGCCTGCCGGTGAGGGCCGCGCCCCGCCCGGGATCGACGCGGTCACGGCTTGGGCGCGATGCCAGCCATCGTCCCAATGGCCGGTAGGCCGCTTGGCCATCCGCGATACGAAGTTTGAAACAGGTGTCGGGCCGGCTCTCGACCCAGAAGACGCCGTCGGCGGTCAACTCGACGGGCCAGGGCTGGGCCAGGAGGCACGATGCGCGAAAACCGTCGAAGGGCCGGACTTCCTCGAAGAGAACCCCCGTCTTGGCGGCGGCTGTGGCTTCCTCCGGCTCGATGGCCAGATGGCCAATATAGACGTCGGCGCGAAGTCCGCTCGCGACATCATCCAACGGCATGAGTCCCATCTCTTTTTCCGGTGCTATGCCTGCACCGCCAACATTCTCATTACGGTTCGACGGGATGGTTATGATATAACATGTCAAGAGTCAAACGCAGTTTGACGCACTCCCCGGTTGGGGCCGCCGGGTCAGAATTCTCTAGCTTTCGGGGAGAAATTCAGGGGCGCCCCGCCGCTCGTCGGCCGCCTGGGCGAGTATCTGGATTGCCGAGTAGATGAACAGCGCGGCCATCAGCGCCGCGACGATCAGGTCCGGCCACGCCGAATTGGTCAGCCACACCGCCAGCGCCGCGCCCATCACCGCGACGTTGCCGATGGCGTCGTTGCGGCTGCAGAGCCACACGGAGCGTACATTGGCGTCGCCCTCTCGGAATTTGAGCAGGATGACCACGCTGAAGAGGTTCGCCGCCAGCGCCAGGAAGCCCACGGCGCCCATGACGTCCGCCGACGGCACGTCGAGGATCAGTACCTGATAGAGGGTGGAGCCGAAAATCCACAGGCCGAGGCCGATCATCGAGCACCCCTTGACCATGGCGGCGAGGGCGCGGGTGCGGAGCGGCATGCCGATGACGGCCAAGGTGAGGCAGTAGGTGGCCGCATCGCCGAGGAAATCCAGGGCGTCCGCCTGCAAGGCCTTGGAGCCCGCGGCGAGCCCGGCGATCATCTCGACCACGAACATGGTTCCGTTGATGGCGATGATGATCCACAAGGCGCGTTTGAAGCCGGCCGACAGGCCGTCGAACTTGGGGGTTTCGCAGCACAGGCTCACGAGGGTCTCGTTGGTTGTCTTGCCGAGGCTTTGAACCTAATATCTACAGTAGCTATAGGTTCAAGAGGAATGAGGGCCCGCCATGATCGCCGAGCTTTTTACCATCGGCCGCCTGTCCCGGGAGGCGGCGTGCAACGTCCAGACCATCCGCTATTACGAGCAGATCGGCCTGTTGCCGGCCCCCCTTCGATCGTCGGGAAATCAGCGGCTTTACGATCAGAGCTGGACGCGGCGCCTCAGGTTCATCCGCCACGCCCGCGACCTCGGGTTCGACCTCGACGACGTCCGCACCCTCCTCGACCTCGCCGATGATCCGTCCAAATCCTGCGAGGCGGTGGACGAGGTCGCCGGCGGACAACTCGCCCAGGTGGAGCAGCGCATCCGGGATCTGCAAGCCCTGAAACGTGAATTGCAGCGGATGCTCAAACTGTGTCAGGGAGGCACCGTCGCCGACTGCCGCATTATCGAAACTCTCGGCAATCACGATCTGTGCATTGCCGATACCCACGCCGGCAACAAGCGTTAGGCCGGCGGCATCCCCCTCACCCAGCTTCGGCTAAGGCTCGCAGGCTCGCCAAGTCGGTCAATCCCCGGAGGGGAATGACCTTATCTTCGCATCCCTCTCCCCCTGACGGGGGCGAGGGAGCACTTGTCCCCTCTCCCCCTTCTTTCCAGCCTTCGTAGCCGAAGGCTACTTCGGCGGAGTAGGCCAGGGGGAGAGCAACCGTGTTCGGTGTTTTTTTAGCTAGTGGGTTTCCACTCGACTTGGTCTCTTTCGATGGTTCAGGCGTTGGCGTATTTGTCGCCGACCTCTTCCCTCAAGGGGTGAGTGTCATAGAAGATGGACATGGAGTGGAATTTTCCCTCGCCGTCGAACTTGAAATAATCGACCCCCTGAAACGTCAATTCCTCGCCGGACGCGAGGGTCCAGTCATATTGAAAATAGGCCGCGGCGCTGTCCCCGTTCTCCCCGAGGAGAACGTCGAAAACGGTCAGCACGCTGCCGCTGGATGCGTTTCCCAATTTCTCGAAGAACGGCCTCGCCTCGACGCGGCCGAGGAAGGGCGAGTTCACGTGGCCGTTTTCGCCGAACATCCCGACGATATCCTCGATATTCGAGGCCGTCAGATGTTTGAAATACCGGCGTACCATTCGGGTTTTCCGTTGTTCGTCCATTGGCTTCTCACTCCCAAGTCGTGGTCAAAGCGACCGCATCAGCTTCGCCAGCGCCCGGCGCTCGGCCTCCGGCGCGAATAGTCCGGCCTTCGCATTGCAGCGATTCTCAAGCCCGGCGAGGAATTCGGGGTCCCCCTCGGCCCGCAGCAAAAGCTCCTTCAGCGCCTTGGTGTCCCGCACAGGGAACACGCCGGGATAATCCTTGCCCAGCAGGCCGAGATTGCCGGGGATGTCCGAGGCGATCACCGGCAGGCCGGCGACGCACGCCTCGGAGACCACGTTGGCGCCGCCCTCATGGATCGACGAGATGACCATCACGCTGGCGGCGCCGTACACCCGGCGGACGCGCCAGTAGGGCACTTCGCCCATCCAGGCGAAGTTGGGGTTGTTCGCGGATTCCCTTTCGGCCCGCCTGGCCCAGGCGCCGTTGTGGGCCTTGCCGTAGTGGCGCACCAGGATTTTGGAGCCCTCGGGCAGGCGCCGGACCGCATAGGCCGCGCGGAGCGGGTCCTTCACGTCCCGCATATGACCGACGACGCAGACATCGAAACGCCGGGCCGCGGGCCTGCGCGGGCGGGGGAGCGGTTTGGCCGACTGATGGATGACCGTGAGTTTGCCGCGGAAGGGTTTCGGCACCTTCTCCACCGCCAGATCGTGCAGGCACACCAGCGCGTCCGCGATCTTCATGGAATGCAGCGTCGGCCCCGGGTGGCTGTACTGAAACTCGTTGATGTCGGTGCCGGTCAGCGCCACCACTAGCGGCCGGTCCGGGAACTTCTCCTTGAAGGCCCGCGCCGCATCGGCGGTCCGCCAGGCATGCAGCGAGATCATCGCGTCCGCCTCCCGCCCGTCATATTCGGTCAGGTAATCGACGCGGTGGCCGCTCTCTTCCAGGAAACCGGCCCAGCGGACGGCGGTCGCCTTGTTGCCGTTCTTGGAGCGCTTGCCAGCGGGCGTCACAAGGCTAATCTTCAAGGGGATTTGTCCGGAGAGTTGAATATGACGGCAGAGAAGACCACGGGATACCTCAAGACCATTATGACGGAATCCCGGACCCGCACGCTAGAGCTTCTCGAAGGCCTGGACGACGAGCAGCTCATGGGGCCGCGCTCGGACCTCGTCAATCCGCTGCGCTGGGAAATCGGCCACGTGGCCTGGTTCCACGAGAGCTTCATCACCCGCCGGCTCGATAACACCCCGCCCATCTGGGACCGGGGCGACGAGGTCTATGATTCCATCAAGATCGAGCACGGCGTGCGCTGGGATTTGCCTCTATTGACCCTGGAAGAATCCCTCAAATACATGGCCGACGTGGAGGACGCCAACTTCGCCCGCCTGTCGGGCAACGAGGCCGGCGAGGAAGACAGCTTCATCTATCAGTTCTCCACCTTCCACAACGACATGCACAACGAGGCCTATTCCTATCAGCGCCAGACCCTCGGCTATCCGCGCCCGTCGTTCGCCGCCGAGGCCGAGAACGAGGCGGAAGAGAATGCCGGACCCCTCCCCGGGGACGTGGAAATCCCGGGCGGGTCGTTCCGCCTGGGGGCGGAGAAGACGGAC
Organism: uncultured Rhodospirillaceae bacterium; assembly: GCA_964620095.1. Lineage (GTDB taxonomy): Bacteria > Pseudomonadota > Alphaproteobacteria > Rhodospirillales > UBA2165 > JAJDXO01. Next base: position 6,894 of record CAZUGT010000072.1, read on the forward strand.
GCGTTCGTCTTCGACAACGAGAAGTGGGCCCATGACGTGCTGGTGCAGCCGTTCAGGATTGCGAAAGCGCCGGTGACCAACGAGGAGTTCGCCGCCTTCGTCGATGACGGCGGCTATGACCGGCGCGAGCTGTGGCCCGATTTGGGCTGGGGCTGGCGGGTGCGGAACGAGGCCGGGCACCCGGTCTATTGGCAAAAGGACGGCGGCCGATGGATGGTCCGCCGGTTCGACGAGATGGTGCCCCTGCCGCCCCACCAGCCGGTCAGCCACGTCAACTGGCATGAGGCCATGGCCTACTGCAAATGGGCCGGCCGGCGGCTTCCCACCGAGCTCGAATGGGAGGTCGCCGCCGCCGGCGAGCCCGACGCCAACGGCAACCTCGCGAGCGCCAAGCGGCTCTATCCCTGGGGCGGCGACGCGCCCAGGCCCGAACACTGCAACATGGACGGGCGGGTCACCGGCACGGTCGATGTGGCGGCGCTTCCCGCCGGGGACAGCGCCTGGGGCTGCCGGCAGATGATGGGCAACGTCTGGGAATGGACCACCACCCAGTTCGATCCGTTTCCGGGCTTCGCGCCCGACGCCTACAAGGAATACTCCGAGCCCGTGTTCTATACCCGGAAGGTGCTCAAGGGCGGGGCGTGGGCGACGCGCTCGCGGATGGTCAACAACCGCCACCGCAACTTCTTCGAGAACCCGCGCCGGGACGTGCTGGCGGGTTTCCGGACCTGCGCCCGGGAATACGGCTTCGACCCCGTCGCCATGTGGGGGTAGGCGCGCACCGCCCCGGCGGCTCCGGGGCCGCCGTTCAAAAAAATTGGCTTGGGTCCGGCGGCGCTCCTGCCTAAGTTAGCCCCGACATCTGAAACGCAGACACAAGGAGTCCGGCCATGGACGCCCAGGTCAAACGGTTGACCGAGCTGTCCCACGGTGGTGGGTGAGGCTGTAAGGTAGCACCGTCGGTGCTAAAGCATATGTTGGACAACCTGCCGAAATCGGCCGCCAATCCCGCCCTGCTGGTCGGGTTCGAGACCGGCGACGACGCGGCCGTCTATAGGATCAACGACGAGCAGGCCGTCGTCGCGACCACCGACTTCTTCATGCCCATCGTCGACGATCCGTACGACTATGGCCGGATCGCGGCCACCAATGCCTTGTCCGACGTCTACGCCGTGGGCGGCAAGCCGATCCTGGCCCTGGCCATCGCCGGATTCCCGGTCAATGACATGACCACCGAGCAGATTCAGAGCGTTCTTCAGGGCGGCACCCAGGCCTGCCTGGATGCGGGCGTGCCCGTCGGCGGCGGTCACACCATCGATGCGCCGGAACCGATCTACGGCCTCGCCGTCGTCGGTCTGGTGCACCCGGACAGGATCAAGCGCAACTCGGACGCCTTGGCCGGCGACGTGCTGGTGCTTGGCAAGGGCCTCGGCGTCGGCATCCTGGGCGCGGCCATGAATAAGGACGAGCTCGATCCCGAGGGCTACGGGGAAATGGTGGAGAGCGCCACCAAGCTCAACTCCATCGGCGCCGATCTGGCCGGGATGGAGGGGATCAACGCGGTCACCGACGTCACCGGCTTCGGATTGCTCGGCCATCTGTACGAGCTCTGTGAAGGCGCCGGCCTGGCGGCAAAAGTGGAGTGGGACAGGCTCCCCATCCTGCCGGCGGCGCTCGGCTACGCCCAAAAGGGCTACAACACGGGGGCGGCCAACCGCAACTGGGCGAGCTTCGGCGATCATGTGTCGGGCCACGAGGACCTGGACGAATGGCAGCGCAACATGCTGATGGATCCGCAGACCTCCGGCGGCCTGATGGTCTCGTGCCCGCCCGCCCGGGCGGACGCCGTGGTCGGGCTGTTCCACGAGCAGGGCTACGGCTACGCGGCGGTCATCGGCGAAATGACCGAGGGCAAGCCGCACGTCACGGTGGGGTAGGTATCGATTTTTCACTCTGACCCCTCTCCCTTGGAGGGAGAGGGATGCGAAGGTAAGGTCATTCCCCTCCGGGGATTGACCGACTTGGCGAGGCGAACGCCGAGCCTAGCCG
>CAZUGT010000073.1:0-36107 GCA_964620095.1 uncultured Rhodospirillaceae bacterium
GACCAAGCGTTCCAACATTATCAAAACGGCTTCCATCGCAAGCGCCGTCGCCTTCGCGGTGGCGGCCGTCGGTACCGTTTCCACACCGGCGCACGCCCAGGCAAAAGAGAAATGCTACGGCATTTCCCTTGCCGGCAAGAACGGCTGCGAGGCCGGTCCGGGCACGACCTGCGCCGGTACGTCCAAGGTCGACTACCAGGGCAACGCCTGGACCCTGGTTCCGGCCGGAGACTGCATGAAATACGGGGTCCAGGAGGCCAACGCCAAATTCAAGCTTCCCGGCGACCGCACCGGCTCGCTAAAGCCGCTCACTCGCGACATTCCGAAGTCGTAGGGTAACCTTCATATCCCCGCGTGCCGGCAACCGCCCGCGCGCGGGGATTGTTCCCAGGGCTTCGGGTATCCGGCCCGCCGAGCGGGACATGGGCGAAATGGGCGATGGTTATTGGCATCGATAACGACGGGCCGTTGCGGGATTTGCCGGTGAGGGCCGGCGTCAGCCTGAAGCCGCAGCATTATGACGACATTCTGTCGGGCCGTCCGGATATGGGCTGGTTCGAGGTTCATGCCGAAAACTACATGGGCGACGGCGGCCCGCCGCACCATTACCTGACGAGAATTCGGGAGCGCCATGGCCTTTCGATTCATGGCGTCGGGCTCTCCATCGGCGCGGCGCATCCCCTGGACCGGGACCATCTTGCGCGGCTGAAGGCGCTCAACGACCGCTACCGGCCGGATTTGTTTTCGGAACATCTTGCGTGGTCCAGCCATGGCGGCGCGTATTTCCCCGATCTCCTGCCCCTGCCCTACACCGAAGAGACGCTGAAGGTGGTTTCCGGCCACATCGACGAGGTTCAGGAGACGCTGGGCCGCCGGATGCTGCTGGAAAATCCATCGGCCTATCTCGCCTTTGAAACAAGCACGATGACGGAGACCGAGTTCCTGTCGCAGGTCGTCCGGCGGACGGGCTGCGGACTGCTGCTCGACGTGAACAACGTCTACGTCTCCGCGACGAACCAGGGTTACAGCCCGGAAGCGTATCTTGACGATTTTCCCATGCAGGCGGTCGGAGAAATTCATCTGGCGGGGCATTCCGAAGACCGGGACGAGACCGGCGCGAAAATCCTGATCGATTCCCATGACGGGCCCGTCGCCGATCCCGTTTGGGCCCTTTACGGCCGGGTCATGGAAACCAATGGACCGATCCCGACGCTGATCGAATGGGATTCCGGCGTGCCGGATTGGAAGACGCTTTTCGACGAAGCGCTCGCCGCGGAGCGCGTGATGTCCGGCCGAAGGGAGCCCAGCCGTGCCGTCGCTGGCTGAAACCCAGCGCGCGTTCGCCTCGGCGCTGACGGACCCGGCGCAGGCGCCGCCGGCCGAAATCCGGCGTCCCGGGGGCGCCCCCGGCGCCAAGGGACAGACGAAGCGATTCGACGTCTACCGCAACAACGTCGCCGTCGCCGCCATCGATGCGCTGACCGACATTTTTCCGGCCGTCCTGAAACTGGCGGGAGAGGAATTCTTCCGGGCCGCGGCACGGGTCTTCATCGGCCGGACGCCGCCCGCCTCGCCGCTGCTGTTTCGCTATGGCGCCGGCTTCGGGGACTTCCTCGACGGGTTTCCCCCGGCGGCCTCGACGCCCTATCTCGGCGACGTGGCGCGGCTGGAATTCGAGCGCCTTCAGGCCCATCACGCCGCCGACGCGGCGCCGGTGGGGATCGGCCGCCTGGGCGAAATCCCCTCAGGTGAGGCGGCGTCGGTCAAATTAACGCCGCACCCGTCCGTATCCCTCGTCCGCTCGAAATTTCCGGTGGTCTCCCTTTGGGGCGCCAGTACGGGGGAAATTTCTTCGGACGATGTCGACATGAGCCGTTCCGAGGACGCCTTGATCGTCCGCCCGGGCCTCGAGGTCGAAACCCGCATCCTGCCTCCCGGCGGCGGCGCCTTTCTGGGCGCGCTGCTGGCCGGCCGGACCCTGGGAGAGGCCGCCGAGGCCGGGGCGCGGGCGGACGGCGGTTTCGACCTTTCGGCCCATCTGGCCGGACTGTTCGAGGCGGGCGCCTTCATCGAAATCCTGAAGCCGGGCGCCGCGGAGAGCGGCCGGTCGCCGTCCCGGTCCCATTCGGCCAATTGATCGGGGTTCGCCCCGGAGGAGCATCCATGATCCAGTCCCTGGTTATTCTTCACAGCCGCGTTGCGGAGACGTTGTCGCTGGCGGCGGACCGCTGGCTGATGGGGCTCCTCGCGCGCCTCGCCTTCGCGGCGGTGCTGTTGGTCTACTTCCTCAATTCCGCATTGACGAAGTTCGACGGCGGCCCGTTCTCCATCGCCGATTCGGCCTATTTCCAGATCGTCCCGCCGGTCGTCGAGGCGGCGGGCTTCGACACCTCCAAGGTCGCTTTCTTCCCGTGGGACCTTATCGTCCTCGCCGGCAGCTATGGCGAGGTCATCCTGCCGCTGCTGATCGTGATCGGCCTGTTCACGCGGATAGCGGCGGCCGGAATGATCGTCTTCGTGGCGGTGCAGACCTATGTCGACATCGCCTTCCACAAGGCCGGCGCGGAAACCGTCGGCGCGTGGTTCGACAATATCTCCGGCGCGGCGATCATGGACCAACGGGCGCTGTGGGTCCTGCTCTTCCTGTACCTGATCCTGAAGGGCCCCGGGCTGATCTCCGTCGATCATGTCCTCGGGAAACGCTTCGGCGCACGGGCGGGGTGACCGGAACCTCGGATTTGTATTTCAAGCCTTCCCCCTCACCCTGGCCTACTCCGCCGAAGTACCTTCGCTACGAAGGCTGGAAAGAAGGGGGAGAGGGGATTCGGCTCGACTCCCTCTCCCTCTCTGAGGAAGATGGTCGGGGTGAGGTGAGCGAGCCGCGGGTGGCCACTACACTGTTTGACTGATTGTAGGTGCTTGGGCAAATCCTGGAGATCCTTGGCGTGGAAAATGTTGAATGGAGTTGGAATGAGAAGGCTCATCCAATGACGGTGAATGCGATGTTGAATTGTGTTACGGAACTGGCGACGGCTGCGCAACGATTGCCAACCGCGGCAAAGCAGTCCGATGAGAGCACCGCTCTACTTCTCCTGCAAACAGCGGTTAGGCAGATGTCGGTCCCTATGAGAAAGCTCTTGCTGGACAAAAATGGAGACCTTCTTCGGAGAACAATTGCAGAGCCAATTTTCCTACCAGTAGGCGGTGAAAAAGGGAAGTTTAGCAAGGCAACAATGACATGGAGAACTCAACGCCACGAGTGGGTCGTGGGATACGAAGGGGGCAAAAGAGAAGAAGTGATTGTCCCGGAAACCGAGTACGAAATAGAGATTGGGAGACTGTACGGAATTGAGTTTCAAGAAGATGGATGGTGCCTAATAAGAAGCCCCTTCGATAGAACAGGATGCGGGATCGATATGGATACCTGGCTTGCGGCAAAGATTTTGCAGGTGAATTCGATTGGTTATGCTGTAAGTGATGCGCTGAAACTGGTGGCGGATTTTGAGGGAGCGCATACTAACGATGAATTGCCTGCATTCGTAGCGGTTGGGGTCAAACCGGATGACGTTGATAAGGGGGCGAAGAAACGTTACAGGATGGCGAACTGCGTCTATTTCGGATGCCTGTCCTATATTCACCTAGTAGTAATTTATTCAGGCCTGTTCATTATTCGGATGATGCGACAGTTGATTCAAGAACATCCCCCTTCCAAGGATGGAGTCAACGTGGCCGGCGTCGCCGAGATGGCTGCTGAGGTCGAGACAGACCTGTCAGCGCGTAGCCGAATAGTGAACGGTTGTAGCGAAATGATTTTTATTGGGACGTCCAATGTACTAGGCGCGGAGCGCAAGCAACCCATCTATCGGATATGGTCCGGTTGTGAAGAATGGGACAAACCCGTTGCAACGGCACAGCCACGCGTCGGCGCGGACAGCGGCACGCAGGCCTGACGCACTTCCTGAATTCCTTGCCACCCGCCCGGATACCGAGAGCGACAGGTATCCACGCGCCGCCACGTCCTCTGGGAGACCAAACTGCTGTCTTCCGCGCCGTCCATCATCGGCTGCCAGGTCGGACTCTTGTGCTCGGACTGGCTCGCCGATCTACTGTCGGAGGAGATTCGCGAAGCGGATAAGCAAGGACGGAAGGGAGATGAGAGGTGAACGTTTTCGGATGCACGTCACGCAGGTGGATGTTCCTGATCCTGGGCCTGTGGCGAAGCTACAAACCAGGCGATGACCAAGCAGGGCACTCTGACGACCTCATTCAGGAGGGCGAGGGCGCACGAATCGCGCGCAGGAACAATCTGGCGCTCGCGGGAATTGTTGTTGCGGCTTTCATAGCCGGGGCTGGACCGCAGGATCTCGAGGTGTTCGGCGTGACAGCCAGCGGGACGAGGGGTGTGCTCACCGCTTGCGGCATTGTCCTCGCATGCCATGCCTACTGGTATTTCATGCGCTGGCAACATCTTGCCGACGACGCGGTGATTCTGATTGTCCCGCTTACAATGAATCATCCACCCTTGCCATTGCAGGAGGAAGGCCCAAGGATGCTCCGCCAGAAATCGGCGGTATTACTCGCGAATCGGGCGTGTTTCCTGCTCGTCGCGATGTCTGCCGCGATCTCGGTCTGCTGGGGAGTCGGCGCGGTGGCCGGCGGAGGTGCCTGGACGAATTGATGGAATTCCCCCTCACTCCCTATAACCCCCTCACCCTGACCCTCTCCCCCTGAAAAAGGGGGAGAGGGGACAATTCCCCCTTGCCGCCGCCCGCGTCCGGGCTAAATGAATAGGCATCTGCCGCTCCTCACCGGAGCGGCGTTTTGGTTTGGAGGGACGAGCTATGCGTTTTTGTACGACCTATTCGGTGCGTTACCTCCCAAACGGGTGACAATAAATGTCTATTAATGTCCATGAATGTCCATTGTCGCGAAAACGGTCCAGTTGGAATATATTTATAAATCATGGTATTTCAACACCTTGCCGCTATGCATAAAATGCATGGCTCGCGCCGTTTGCGGACGGTCCTCCATTTCGCGCAAAATAGGCGCCCATGAGTGCTCTCGCTGCTGCCGAGACCGCCGGGACCGACCAACCGGACATTCTCTCCGTCGAGAGATTGACGGTGGCGTTCCAAACCGACGAAGGACCCTTGACCGTCGTCGATGACGTATCCTTCGGCCTCGCGGCGGGCCGGACCACCGGCATGGTCGGCGAAAGCGGCAGCGGCAAGTCGGTTTCGGCGCTGGCCCTGTTGGGGCTGCTGCCGCCCAACGGCCGGGTCACGGCGGGCCGGGCCATGTACCGGGGCGCGGATTTGCTGAGCCTTCCCGCCGGCGAACTTCGGCCCCTCCGGGGCAGCCGCATCGCGATGGTATTCCAGGAGCCCATGACGGCGCTCAATCCGGTCTTCAGCATCGGCGACCAGATCGCCGAGGTCCTCCAGATCCATGAGCGGCTTCCGAGGAGCGAGGCGTGGGACCGGGCCGTCGGCATGCTGCGCCGGGTGGGCATACCCGACCCCGCGGCCCGGGCGCTCGCCTACCCCCATCAATTGTCGGGCGGCATGCGGCAACGGGCGGTCATCGCCATGGCCCTCGCCTGCGGGCCGGACATCCTGATCGCCGACGAGGCGACGACGGCGCTGGACGCCACCGTCCAGGCGCAAATCCTCGAATTGATGACCGACCTCCAGCGGCAATACGGCATGGCCGTCCTGTTCATCAGCCACGATCTCGGCGTGGTGTCGGCCCTCGCCGACGACGTGGTCGTCCTCTATGCGGGCCGGGTCATGGAACGCGCCCCGGCCTCGGCGTTTTTCGCCCGGCCCATGCACCCCTACAGCCAGGGCATGCTGGAAACCCTGCCGTCCCTGACGCCGCCCGGACACGATTTGCCGACGATCCCGGGAACGCCGCCCGATCTCGCCCGGCTGCCGGACGGGTGCCGGTTCGCGCCCCGGTGCCCCCGGGCCGACGGCGATTGCCGGCGGGCGGAACCGCAATTGATGGAAACCGGCGCGGGGACCTTCGCGGCCTGTATCCGCCCCGGCCTGGACACGGGCCTGGATGGGAGCCCGGACGAGGTTCCGGCATGAGCGGCGCAACCGCCGGCGGCGGCCCCGCCCTGATCGAGGTGGAGGGGCTGACCAAGCGGTTCGAGCTCCGGGACCCAGGCCTGTTCGGCCGCTCCCTGGGCGCGGTGCACGCGCTCACCGACGTGGACCTGCGGATCGAGCGGGGCGAAACCCTGGCCGTGGTCGGCGAGTCCGGCTGCGGAAAGTCGACCCTGGCCAAGTGCCTTGCCCAGCTTCATACGCCGACCGCGGGCGCCATCCGCTTCGAGGGCGAGGATATTTTCCGCGCCCCTGTTGCCGCCCGGAAAGCCATCCGCCGGCGGGTCCAGATGGTGTTCCAGGACCCGTTCGGGTCATTGAACCCGCGCATGACCGCCGCCGAGATCATCGCCGAGCCGCTGCTCATTCACCGGATCGGCGATGCCGCCGAGCGGAACGAGCGGACCGCCGAGACCGCTTCCAGGGTCGGCCTTCGGTCCGGGGACCTCGGCCGCTACCCCCATGAATTTTCCGGCGGCCAGCGCCAGCGCATCGCCATCGCCCGGGCGGCCATCCTCGAACCCGACCTGATCATCGCCGACGAGCCCCTGTCCGCGCTCGATGTCTCCGTGCAGAGCCAGATTTTGAACCTGTTCATGGAGCTCGGGCGCCAAAGCGGCCTGACCTACGTGTTCATCAGCCACGACCTCGGCGCAGTGCGCCACATCGCCGATAGGATCGCCGTCCTGTATTCGGGCAGGGTCGTGGAGGCGGGCCCCGCCGAAACCCTGTTCGCCGGTTCGCGCCATCCCTACACCCAAAGCCTCATGGAGGCCGTTCCCCGGCCGGGCGCCGGCAAGCGCCTGCAATGGAAGACCCTGGGCGGTGATCCGCCCTCGGCGATCGACCCGCCCGGCGGCTGCGCCTTCCACCCTCGGTGCCCGATAGTCCAGGACATCTGCCGCAGGGAGAGACCCGATCCGGCGGTCCAGCCCGACAGCGGCCCCGGTCACGCCAGCGCCTGCCATTTCGCGGCAGGCCCCGAACAGGCCGGAGCCTGACGCCGTGGCCAGATATCTCCTGGACCGGATTGTGCAGTCGGCGGCCGTCCTGGCCATCATGTCGGTGGTCATTTTCTGGCTCATGGGCCTGATGCCGGGCGACCCGATCGACCTGATGATCAGCGCCGACCCCCGGCTGACGCCCGAGGACGCGGCGCGGCTGCGGGAGCTTCACGGCCTCCACCTGCCGATTTCCGAACGCTACCTCAACTGGCTGACGGCGGCGCTCTCCGGCGACCTGGGTTTCTCCAGGCTGTTCGCCATGCCGGTCCTGGAGGCCGTGCTGCCCGCCCTCGGCAACACGGTGCTGCTGCTCGGCATCAGTTTCGTGCTCGCCGCGGCGCTCGCCTTTCTGTCGGGCATCGCCGCCGCGGTGAACCAGCACCGGAAACTGGACTACGCGATCAATCTCCTGGCCTTCGCCGCCATCTCCATTCCGTCCTTCTGGCTCGCCCTGATGATGATCACCCTGTTCTCGGTCACCCTCGGCTGGCTGCCGGCGAGCGGCACCGAATCCGTGGGCGGCGGCGGCTTCCTCGACAAGGCGCGGTTTCTGGTCCTGCCCGTCCTCACCCTGACCATCGTCAGCTTCGGCTCCCACACCCGGTTCGTCCGCGCCTCCATGATCGAAACCCTGCGCCAGGACTATATCCGGACCGCCCGGGCCAAGGGCGCCGGCGAAGGCCGGGTGGTCTTCAAGCACGCCTTGCGCAACGCCCTGATCCCGGTGGTCACCATCCTGGCGCTGGATTTCGGGTATCTGTTCTCCGGCGCGCTGATCATCGAGACGATTTTCGCCTACCCCGGCATGGGCAAGCTGATCTTCGACGCGATCATGGGCAACGACTTCAATCTCGCCCTGGTGACGCTTTTGTTCGCCACCGCGCTGACCCTGTTCTGCAATCTCGCGGCCGATCTCGCCTATGCCTGGCTGGACCCCAGGATCTCGTACACCGGAGACGGCGCATGACCGCCGCCGCGACGGCCGCGCCCGCGTCATCGGCGCGCCATGCGTGGCGGCGCTTCGCCCGCCACCGGCTGGCGGTGGCGAGCTTCGTCGTCCTTGCGCTGTTGTGCCTGCTGGCCTTCAGCGCCCCCCTGTTCGAGCTTGCCCTCGGGACCAGTTCCGAGCGGGTCAATCTGTTCTCCCGGCTGGCACCGCCGTCGGCGCAGGCCTTTCTGGGCACCGACGAGCTCGGCCGGGACGTCTTCCTCCGGCTGCTCGAAGGCGGCCAGGTGTCGCTGCTCGTCGGCCTGACCGCGGCAATCGCCGCGGCGGTGATCGGCACCTTCATCGGATTGGTCGCCGGTTATTTCGGCGGGCGGTTCGACGCCTTCCTGATGCGGTTTACCGACGGCATCATCGCGCTTCCCCTGCTGCCGCTGCTGATCGTTCTGGCGGCCATCGACCTCGACAAGCTCGGCGTTCCGGCGGCGATCGCCAATTCGGAGAACATCAGTCTCTACCGCATCGTCCTGATCGTCGCGCTGGTCGGCTGGACGACGGTGGCGCGCCTGGTGCGCGGCGCGGCGCTGAGCATCCGCGAGCGCGAATACGTGCAGGCGGCCAAGGTCCAGGGCGCGGGAAGCTGGCGGATCATGCGGGTCCACATCCTGCCCAACCTGATCTCGCCGATCATCGTCGCGACCACGCTCTCGGTGGGCAACATCATCCTGCTGGAATCCGTGTTGAGCTTCCTCGGTCTCGGCATCCAGCCGCCGATCCCGAGCTGGGGAAATCTGCTCACCAACGCCCAGGCGCTGATTTCGACGGCCCCGCTGCTGGCGTTCTATCCGGGCTTTCTGATTCTGCTCACCGTGCTGGCGTTCAATTTTCTCGGCGACGGTCTGCAGGACGCCCTCGATCCAAGGGCGGTGCGCCGTTGACCCGCTTTTCTCGCCAGGGTCATGGTCTGCGCGGCGTCGGTTGCCGGGCCCGCCGATGCCCGCTACGCTCCCGTCCAAAGTATCGTTCACCCGCCGAGGGAGCGTTTCCATGACCATACGCGCCAATTCATCCGCCGCCCGGGATGTCGCATCCCTGATACATCCCTACACCAACCTCAGGACCCATCAGGACGTTGGACCGGTGGTCATGAGCCGCGGCGACGGCATTCGGGTGATCGACGATCAGGGGAAGGAATACATCGATGCGCTGGCGGGCCTGTGGTGCGCGTCGCTGGGCTTCCAGCAGGAGCGTCTCGTCGAGGCCGCGGCCGAGGCGATGGCGAAGCTGCCCTTCTATCACACCTTCACCGGCAAATCCCACGAGCCGGGGATCGATTTGGCCGAGAGACTCCTGGAACTGGCGCCGGTGCCCATGTCCAAGGTGTTTTTCGCCAACTCCGGCTCCGAGGCCAACGACACCGCCATCAAGCTCGCCTGGTACTTCAACAACGCCCATGACCGGCCCGAAAAGAAAAAGATAATCTCCAGGACCAAGGCCTATCACGGGGTCACCATCGCCACCGCCAGCCTGACCGGCCTGCCCAACAACCACCGGGATTTCGATCTGCCCATCGACCGCATCCTGCACACCTCGTGCCCCCACCACTACCGGTATGCCGAACCCGGCGAAACCGAGGTGGAATTCTCGGACCGCTGCGCTCGTGACCTCGAGGACCTCATCGAACGCGAAGGCGCGGACACCGTCGCCGCCTTCATCGCCGAACCGGTGATGGGCGCCGGCGGCGTGATCCCGCCGCCCGAGGGGTACTTCGAGCGCATCCAGCCGATCCTCAAGGCCAACGATATCCTGTTCATCGTCGATGAGGTCATCTGCGGCTTCTTCCGGACGGGCAAACGCTTCGGCACAGAGACCTTCGACCTCCAACCCGACATGATGACCATGGCCAAGGCGCTGTCGGCGAGCTACCTGCCCATCTCGGCGCTGATGATTTCGGACCCGATTTATCAGGCCATGGTCAGGGAGAGCGAGAAGATCGGCGTGTTCGGCCACGGCTTCACCTATGGCGGACACCCGGTTTCCTGCGCCGTCGCCATTGAGACCTTGAAGATTTACGACGAGATCGAAATCTCAAGTCATGTGGAACGTGTCGCACCGCATTTTCAGGCCGCGCTCCGCCGGGCGGGCGAACACCCGCTGATCGGCGAAGCCCGGGGACTGGGCATGGTCGGCGGCCTGGAGATCGTCAAGAACAAGGAGACCGGCGAGCCGTTCGATGCCTCGCACATGGTCGCGGCATTCGCGGCGCGTCGCGCCGAGGACGGCGGCGTGATTACCCGCGGTATCGGCGACACGCTGGCTTTCTCGCCGCCGCTGGTGATCGACGAAGATCATATCGACCGGTTGTTCGCCGTCGTCGAAAAGGCCTTGGATGAAACCTCGGCCATGATCGAACGCGAGAGCCTGAGGGATTAGCTAGTATTTGGACAAACCGGGCCAGTGGCTTAAAAACGCTGGGAAAATTGGCGTTTTAATTGTGGAGCCGGGACGTACAATATGAGATGAATAGCCGAATTCGGCTGTCATGGAGGATGGCCCCCCGGCCGGCAGAGGCGGCGCCCGGGGGATCGGGATCCAACGAACGAATGGACTACGAACAATTTTTTGCGGAAAAGGTAGGCGACCTTCGCACCGAGGGCCGCTATCGCGTGTTCGCCGATCTGGAACGCAGGGCGGGCGGTTTCCCGGATGCGGTCAGTCACCTCGGGCCCGCCATCGAAGACGTAACCGTCTGGTGCTCCAACGACTATCTCGGCATGGGTCAGAGCCCGGCCGTGCTGGAAGCCATGCACGCGGCCATCGACAAGTGCGGCGCCGGCGCCGGCGGCACCCGCAACATCGCGGGCACCAACCATAATCATGTGCTGCTGGAACGGGAGCTGGCCGGCCTCCACGGCAAGGAAGCGGCGCTGCTCTTCACCTCGGGCTACGTGGCCAATCTGACCACGCTCGGCACCATCGGCGCCATGCTGCCCGGCTGCGTGATCCTCTCGGATGCGCACAACCACAATTCGATGATCGCCGGCATCAAGCACTCGCGCGCCGACAAGCGCATCTTCGCCCACAACGACGTGGCCGACCTGGAGGCCAAGCTGCAAGGCATCGAGCCCGGCCGGCCGAAACTGGTGGCGTTCGAGTCCGTCTATTCCATGGACGGCGATATCGCGCCCATCCGGGACATTCTCGACGTCTGCGGCAAATACGATGCCCTCACCTTCATCGACGAGGTTCATGCGGTCGGCATGTATGGCGAATGGGGCGGCGGCGTCGCCGAGCGTGACGGCCTGATGGACCGGATCGACATCATCCAGGGTACGCTCGCCAAGGCCTTCGGCGTCATCGGCGGTTACATCGCCGGTTCCGCCGCCATGTGCGATTTCGTCCGTTCCTACGGCGACGGGTTCATTTTCTCCACCGCCATTCCGCCGGGCGTCGCCGCCGGCGCGCTCGCCAGCGTGCGGTACGTGAGGGCGCACAACGATCTCCGGGAACGCCTCCAGGAGCGGGCCGCCACCCTCAAAGCCAAGCTGACCGCGGCCGGAATCCCGGTGATGCCGTCGGTCAGCCATATCGTGCCGGTCATGGTGGGCGATCCGGTGCTGTGCAAGCAGGCCGGCGATGACCTGATGGAGCGCCACGCCATCTATGTCCAGCCGATCAACTATCCGACCGTTCCACGCGGTACCGAGCGGCTGCGCTTCACGCCGACGCCGCTCCACACCGATGCTCATATGGACGCGCTGGTCGCGGCGCTGAAGGACGTTTGGAGCCGGCTCGGCATAAAGGCCGCGGCCTGACCGGGCCCCTTCATTCTATCGCGGGCACGCCATGTGCTAGTCTTCGGCATTACCGGGTCCCGTAGAAGTACCGCGCCGCCGTGTATGCCGACAACACCCTGACGCCGAAAGAAGCCGTCCGCCTGTGCGCGCTCGGCATTCTCTCCGATGGCCCGAAGGCCTATGGCGATCTGGCGAGCGAAATCCGGTATTTCGTCAGCCGGGTGACCGGCCCGTCGCTGGACCTGATGGGGGAATCCATCGAGCTGCTGCGCTACGAGGGGCTGGTCGAGCCGGCCGGCGGGGAAGTTCCGGAAGGACAGGACCAGGTCCTGCAAATGACCGGAGACGGGCGGGAGATGCTGGCGAGCCTGCTCGCCGCCGACGTCCGCGCCGAGGCGTCCAGCCTCAACGAGCTCGTCCTGGCGTTGAAGTTCCGGTTTATCCACCTGCTGCCCGACGGCGAGCGCGACCGGCAGATCGAAACGGTGATCGAGGCCTGCGAGACCGAACTCGCCCGTCTGGGAGACCTGGCCGAGGGGCTCGAAGGCGATGGCGGCCTGCTCGCCGAGTGGCTGGGCCACGACCTGGAACGGCTGGAGAAACGCAGGCGCTGGCTGGTTACCCTCAAGGCCCGGGGGCGATAGCGGCGGCGAATTCGGCGTTAGACCTAAAATTCGGCGTTAGACCTAAAACATGTGCTGGCCGCCGGTGACCCAGATTTCGGTGCCGGTGACGTAGGACGACTCTTCCGTCGCGAGGTAGAAGATCGCCTTGGCCACGTCCTCGGTGGTGCCCATCCGCTCCAGCGGAATTCGGGGGATGAGCATCTCGTATTCGGGCTGGATCATGTCGGTTTCGATCTCGCCCGGGCAAACGGCGTTGACCCGCACGCCGAGGGAAGCGAATTCGTTGGCCATTTCACGGGTGAGCGCGGAGAGCGCGGCCTTTGAGGACGAATAGGCGGAGCCGGCAAAGGGATGGATCTTGTGACCGGCGATGGAGGTGATATTGACGATCGCCCCCCTGCCCTTTCTGAGGGCCGACGCAAAGCCGCGGCCCAGTTCCAGAGGCGCAAAGAAGTTGATATCGAACACCTCGCGCCACGCACCGATGTCACCGTTCAGCACCCCGAGCCGCTCCTTGTAGGGCGTCTTCGGCGACATGCCCGCATTGTTGACCAGGGCGTGCAGGGCATCGTCCCCGAGCTCTTCATTGGCGCGTTCGATCATCCGCCGGACGCTCTCGGGGTCCGACAGATCGGTCGGAATGTGACAGGTCCACCGGGGATCCCGGCCGCATTCGGCGGGGACGTCGTCCCTGGAGCAGGTGATGATCCGCCAACCCCGCCGCATGAAGTAGATCGACGTCGCGTGACCGATTCCCCTGCTCGCGCCGGTAACGATGACGGTGTGCTCGAATTCGGCCATGGGCTCCCCGGTCTGGCGGCGGCAGGAATAGCGGCGGCGGCGCGGTTCAGTGGGACATCAAAACCGGCAGTTCGGCCTCGGACAAGACATGACGGGTCACGCCGCCGAGGATGATCTGGATCACCCGGCTATGGGTGTAGGCGCCCATTACCAGCAAATCCACGCCGTCCTTGCCGGCCTGCAGCAGCAGCGCCTTGCCCACCGAATGGCCGGCCGGCGAGACCGTCTGCTGTTCGCTGGAAACGCCGTGCCAGCTCAGATACCGGACCAGTTCGGAGGCCGATATCCGGCCCGCGGATTTTTCGGTCTCCACCGTGGTGATCGTCACCTTGGCCGCCTTTTGCAGGGCCGGCATCGCGCCGGCAACGGCCCGGGAGGCCTCCGCGCTGCCGTTCCAGGCGATCGCCACATTGGCCGGCGCCGTGGTCCGCGGATTGGGCGGGACGACCAGCACCGGCTTTCCGGTCTCGAAGATCGCCGCGTGCAATGTCATCAGGGACGGCCGCTCGACATCCCGGTCGGGACGGCCGATGACGATCAGGTCGGCGAGCCGGCCGTGCCGGGCCACAAGCTCGTCCTCGCGGCCGGTTTCGGTCGACCAGTTGACGGAAATCTCGTCGCTGGGCCCGTTTGCGGCCTCGGCCAGGCCGTGCGCCTCGCGGAATTCCTGATAGTGGCGGTACGCGACCTGCGTCCGGCTTTCGGCGTCCCGGTCGGCAAGCTCCATCATCTCCTCGATCATGGCGCCGGACATGCCCTCGCCGAGCAGCGGTACCGCTTCCTTCGAATCCGGCTGGGCATGAAAAATTTCCAGGTGCGCGTTGTTGCGGCCGGCAATTCCATGGGCCACCGCGAGCACCGCCTCACCGGAGGGCCCGCCATCGAGCGGAACCAGGATGATCTTATGGGCCAAGGCTGTTCACCAGGGCTTGTTGGGCACGTATTTCAGCACCTGATCATGGACGGGGCCGAAAAATAATTCAACGAATTTCCAAAGACTTAACCCGGACCGGCCTGCTCGCCGGACGCCTCGACCTCGTCCCGGCGCTCATCGACGCCCTCCGGGTCCTGATGAATGAGAACCTCGGCATTCGGAAAGGCGTCCTCCACCCGGTACATGACCTCGTCCGAGATCCTGTGCGCCTCCTCCAGCGGCAGGTGGCCCGGCAGCTCCAGATGGAGCTGGATAAAGGTATCCGGCCCGGCCGTGCGGGTGCGCATGTCATGCACGTCGAGAACCTCGGGATGGCCCATGGCGATGTCCCGGATCCTGATCCGGTCCTCGTCGGGCAGTTCCCTGTCCATCAGGCTGTTGATGGACTCCCGGGCGATGGACAGCGACCCCCATCCCATATAGGCGACAATGGCGATGGCAAACAGCGGATCGGCCAGCAGCCAGCCCTGATAGCTGGAGAGCACCAGGGATACGATGACCGCGGCGTTGACCAGGATGTCGACCCGGTAGTGAAGGGAGTCGGCCGCGATCGCGACCGAATTGGTCTTCTTGACCACATAGCGCTGAAACAGCACCAGCCCGAGGGTCAAGACGATGGCCAGGATCATCACCGCGATGCCGACGGCGCCGTTTTCGACCGGCATGGGATTGATCAGCCGGTCAGCCGATTCCAACAGCAGGAAAATACCGGAGCCGGCGATGAACGCCGACTGGGCGAGCCCGGCCAAGGGCTCCGCCTTGCCGTGCCCGAACCGGTGCTCCCGGTCCGCCGGCTGCAGCGCATGGCGGACCGCCAGCAGGTTGACGACCGAGGCGCCGGCATCGAGCAGGGAATCGACCAGCGAAGACAGCAGGCTGACCGACTCGGTGAACAGCCACGCGCCGGTCTTGGCGAGGATCAGCACCGAAGCCACCGAGACGGACGCGTAGGTCGCGGCCCGCATCAACCGGGCGGCTTTGTCCTTTTCCAATATTTCCCTTGGTAGTGGGGTGCTCAATTCTCCCCCCGCAACGCGTCACCCGGCAATCATGGGTACAGCTTCTCGCTACGCCATCCGCCGTCTTCGCGATAATAGGCGGTCCGGTCATGAAGACGGAACCGTCTATCCGTCCAGAACTCGATCCGCTCGGCGATCAGCCGGTACCCGTCCCAATATGGCGGCCGCGGCACGGTGCCGACGCCGAATTTCGCCGTGAACTCGGCCAGTCGTTTTTCCAACTCGAAGCGGCCTTCCATCGGCCGGGATTGCACGGACGCCCACGCGGCGATCTGACTGCCCCGGCTCCGGGTGGCGAAATGAGCGTCCGCCACCTCGTTGGAGACCTTCTCGACGACCCCGTCAATCAATATCTCCCGCCTCAGGGCCTTCCAGTAGAAACACAAGGATGCGCGCGGGTTTTCGGTCAGTTGGACGCCCTTCCGGCTTTCCGAGCTGGTGTAGAACGCGAACCCGCCGTCTTCGTCGATACCCTTCACCAGGACCATGCGCACCGTCGGCGCGCCATCGGCGGACGCCGTCGCCAGCGCCGCCGCGTCGGTGTTGTAGGGCTCGGCCTCCTTGGCTTCGTCGAACCATTGCCGGAACAAGGAAACGGGATCGGCCGGATTCAGCGTTAATCTTTCATCCATGACTTGTTACTATACTGTTGGACACGTCGACGGTCGCCACAAGAAAGCCACAATTGTGTGTTCGTGTGGGTCCAGTTTCAGACAATTTCCGTCTGGGTCGACGCATATAATTCACATATCATTCTAATTTCCAAGGCACACCACTCAGAGGACCAAGTCAATGAACTCCCGACGTCTCATCTCCGTAATTCTGATCACAGGCTTTCTGGCCGCCTGCGTCGGTTCGCAAAACAGTCCGAAGCAAACGATCGGAACCATTCTGGGCGCCGGCGCCGGCGCCGTATTGGGCTCGCAAGTCGGCGACGGGAAAGGCCAGTTGGTGGCGGTGGCGCTCGGTACGCTTGGCGGCGCGTTCCTCGGCAGCGAGATCGGCAAGACCATGGACGAAGTGGACCGCATGAAAGCCGGCCAGACCCAGCAAGCGGCGCTCGAGCGCAATCCGGTCGGCCAGGCGTCCAGCTGGGTCAATCCGGACAGCGGCAACAGCGGGCGGATCACGCCGACCCGGACCTATCAGACGGCGCGCGGCGAGGACTGCCGCGAGTACCAGCACGAAGTGACCATCAAGGGCCGCACCGAAGTGATCACCGGAACCGCCTGCCGCAACGCGGACGGCACCTGGCGCAGCCTCAACTAGCCGAAAGTCCCGCACGGCGATTCGCCGGCGCGGCATGTTTGCGGACGAACGGACGCTTGGGACAAACCGCCTAAGCGCCCGTCTCGCTTGACCATCGGCGCGCGATAAGGTTTTTCTCGCCGCAACGGGGCGATTTTCATATGCTGCCCCCAAGGACAACATCGTCGAAACGAGGCGTAAATGAGTGATGGCTCGGGCCTGATGGCCGGAAAAAAGGGCTTGGTTATGGGCGTGGCGAACGACCGGTCGCTGGCCTGGGCCATCTCGCGGGCCGTGCACGCGCAAGGGGCGGAACTGGCGTTCACCTATCAGGGCGATGCCCTGTTGAAACGGGTCAGGCCGCTCGCCGAAGGGATCGGTTCGGACTTGGTGCTGCCCTGTGACGTCACCGACGATGCCGGCGTCGATGCGGTGTTCGCCGAACTCAAATCCAAATGGGGAAAGCTCGACTTCCTGGTCCATGCCATCGCCTATTCGGACAAGGAGGAGCTCAAGGGCAAATATCTGGACACCACGCCCGAGAACTTCTCCCGGACCATGCTCATCTCATGCTACTCCTTCACCGCCGTCTGTCGGCGGGCCCAGGAACTGATGACCGACGGCGGCTCGCTGGTCACCCTCACCTATGCCGGATCCGAGCGGGTCATGCCCCACTACAATGTCATGGGGGTTGCCAAGGCGGCCCTCGAGGCCAGCGTGCGTTATCTCGCCGAAGACCTCGGCGGCCGGGGCATCCGGGTCAATGCCATCTCCGCCGGACCGATGAAGACATTGGCGGCCTCGGGCATCGGCGATTTCCGCTATATCCTCAAATGGAACGAATACAATTCGCCGCTCAGACGCAACGTGACCGGCGACGACGTCGGCGGCGCCGGGCTCTATCTGCTCAGCGACCTGTCGTCCGGCGTCACCGGCGAAACCCATCACGTGGATTGCGGCTACAACATCGTCGGCATGAAGGCGATCGACGCGCCGGACATAACGGTGTCCAACGGTTCGGAAGCCGCCTGAGACATGGCCGGCAACTCCTTCGGGGAACTGTTCAGATTTACCACCTTCGGCGAAAGCCATGGTCCGGCCATCGGCTGCGTGATCGACGGCACGCCGCCCGGCCTGAAGCTCGGCGAGGACGATCTGCAGGTATGGCTGGACAAGCGCCGGCCCGGCCAATCCAAGTTCACCACCCAGCGCAAGGAGGCCGACAAGGCCCGGATCCTGTC
This sequence comes from uncultured Rhodospirillaceae bacterium, assembly GCA_964620095.1. Classification (GTDB taxonomy): domain Bacteria; phylum Pseudomonadota; class Alphaproteobacteria; order Rhodospirillales; family UBA2165; genus JAJDXO01. Next base: position 17,730 of record CAZUGT010000073.1, read on the forward strand.
CGGCATATTCGAGGGCAAGACCACCGGAGCGCCCATCGCGGTGCTGATCCAGAATACGGACGCGCGCTCCAAGGATTATGAGGCCATCAAGAATCTCTACCGGCCGGGGCACGCCGACTTCACCTACGATGCGAAGTACGGCTTCCGGGACTATCGCGGCAGCGGCAGGGCAAGCGCCCGGGAGACCGCCTGCCGGGTGGCGGCGGGCGCCGTGGCGCGCAAGATTCTGGGCTCGAAGATCAAGGTCCGGGGCGCGCTCGTCCAGATGGGCCCGCATGGCATCGACCGGAACAAATGGCGGTGGAGCCAGATCGGCAAGAACCCCTTCTGGTGCCCGGACGCCAAGGCCGCCGAACACTGGGCGGCCTACCTGGACGGCGTGCGGAAAGCCGGTTCGTCGACCGGCGCGGTGATCGAGATCGTCGCTTCCGGCGTGCCGGCGGGGCTGGGGGATCCCATCTACGGCAAGCTGGACGCCGACATCGCCAAGGCGCTGATGAGCATCAACGCCGTCAAGGGGGTCGAGATCGGCGCCGGGTTCGAGGCCGCGCGCCTCAGCGGCGAGGAAAACGCGGACGAGATGCGGATGAAGGACGGGAGCCCCGAGTTCCTCTCCAACAAGGCGGGCGGTGTCCTCGGCGGAATCTCGTCCGGCCAGGACGTGGTGGCCCGCTTCGCCGTCAAGCCGACGAGCTCGATTCTCACCCCGCGGGATACGGTGACCACCAGGGGCAGAAACGCCAAGGTGTCGACCAAGGGCCGTCACGACCCGTGCGTCGGCATCCGCGCCGTTCCGGTGGGCGAGGCCATGGTCGCCTGCGTGCTGGCGGATCACCTGCTGCGCCATCGCGCCATCGGCGGCAAGGTCTAGCCGGCGCGGCGCCATGCCCCAGCCCGACCACATCGTCCGCGTCCCCCTTCCCGACCCGGAGACCCTGGACGAGGACACCAGGAAGTACTTCGCCATCTGCGAGGAAAAGCTCGGCCTTGTGCCGAACGTGCTCCGCGCCTACACCGGAAACATCGAGAAGTTCCGCAACTTCACCGCCTTCTACAACACGCTGATGCTGGACGAGGAGGCCTGCGGCCTCTCCAAGCTCGAGCGCGAGATGATCGCGGTGGTCGTCTCGTCGGTGAACCGCTGCTACTACTGCCTCGTCGCCCACGGCCAGGCGGTCCGCCAACTCTCCGGCGATCCCGAGCTCGGTGAAATGATGGTGATGAACTACCGGGTCGCGGAGCTCGAGCCCCGCCGGCGGGCAATGCTCGATTTCGCCTGGAAACTCACCGAGACCCCCCACGACATCGCCGAGGCCGACCGCCGGTCGCTCCGCGACGCGGGCTTCACCGAGCAGGATATCTTCGACATCTGCGACACGGCGGCGTTCTTCAACTACACCAATCGCATGGCCCATGGGCTCGATATGATGCCCAATGCGGACTATCACAGGATGGATCGCTAGCCCGCATTTCTTGCGGCGATCAGGAATTCGGCGTTTCCCTCCGGACCCTTGACGGGGCTTTCGCTCAATCCGAGGACCGACCAGCCGGGCAGCGAGTCCAGCCAGCCCCGTATGTCGTCGCACACCGCCCGATGCAGCACCGGGTCGCGAACCACGCCTTTCCTGCCGACCTGCGCCTTGCCGACTTCGAACTGGGGCTTGATCAGCGCGACGAGGTGGGCGCCGGGCGCCGCCAGGGCCAGCGCCGCCGGCAATACGGTCTTCAGGCCGATGAAGCTGGCATCGCATACCACCAAGTCCACCGGCTCCGGTATATCGTCCGGCGACAGATGGCGTGCGTTGGTCCGCTCCAGGACCACCACGCGCTCGTCCCGGCGGAGCTTCCAGGCGAGCTGGCCGTGACCGACATCGACCGCATAGACCCGCGCGGCGCCCCGGCTCAGGAGCACGTCGGTAAATCCGCCGGTGGACGCGCCGACGTCGATGCACACCTTGTCCGACGGATCGATCCCGAATTCGGTCAGTCCGTGATCGAGTTTCAGGCCGCCCCGCGATACCCAGGGATGATCCCGGCCCCGCACGTCGAGGGGCGCGTCCTCGGCGATCCGGGTCCCCGGCTTGTCCAGGCGGGTTTCACCGGAATACACCAGGCCGGCCATGACGGTCGATTGCGCGCGCGCCCGGCTTTCCACGAGGCCGCGGTCGACCAGCAACTGGTCCAGTCTGCGTTTGGAAGTCGAGCTTGTCTTCTTGCGCCCCGCGCCGGCGGGTTTCGCCATGGCTCCGGTGCGCCTCAGGCGCGGGCGGGCTGGTGGGCGCCGTCCTGTTCCGCCCCGGCGTCTCCTTCGAGTCCCAGCGCGCTGAGGGCGGTGGCGACGATATCGGCGGTGCGAAGACCGGCGAGCTGATATTGAAGATCGGGCTTGTCCTGATCGAAGAACACGTCGGGCAGGATCATCGGCCGGATCTTGAGGCCGCCGTCCATGATGCCCCTCGCCGCCAGGCATTGCATGACGTGCGCCGCGAAGCCGCCGATGGCGCCTTCCTCGATGGTGATCAGCACCTCGTGCTCCTTGGCCAGGCGCACCACCAGATCCTCGTCCAGGGGCTTGCAGAACCGCGCATCGGCGACGGTCGTCGTCAGTCCGCGGGCGGCAAGTTCCTCGGCCGCGAGCAGCACCTCGCTCAGCCGGGTCCCGAAGCTCAGGATGGCCACCGCCGTTCCTTCCCGGACGATCCGGCCCTTGCCGATTTCCAGCGGCACGCCAATCTCGGGCATCTCGACCCCGACCCCCTCGCCGCGCGGATAGCGGAACGATGACGGCCGGTCGTCGATTTCGGCGGCGGTCGCCACCATATGGACCAGCTCCGCCTCGTCGGCGGCCGCCATGACCACGAAATCGGGCAGGCAGGCGAGATAGTTGATGTCGTAGGACCCGGCGTGGGTGGCGCCGTCGGCGCCGACCAGCCCCGCCCGGTCGATGGCGAAGCGCACCGGCAGCTTCTGGATGGCCACGTCATGGACGATCTGGTCGTAGCCGCGCTGCAGGAAGGTGGAGTAGATGGCGACGAACGGCCGGTAGCCCTCGGTCGCGAGACCGGCGCCGAAGGTTACCGCGTGCTGTTCGGCAATGCCGACATCGAAGGTGCGTTCCGGGAAGACCTTGCCGAACTTGTCGAGGCCCGTGCCCGACGGCATCGCCGCCGTCACCGCGACGATCTTGTCGTCCTTCTCGGCCTGTTTGATCAGGGACTCGGCGAAGACGCCGGTATAGGACGGCGCGTTGGGGGTCGGCTTGTTTTGCTCGCCGGTTACCACGTCGAACTTGGAGACGCCGTGATACCTGTCGGCGGCGTTCTCGGCGGGTTCGTAGCCGTGGCCCTTCTCGGTGACGACATGGAGCAGGACCGGCCCGTCCACTTCCGAATCCCGAAGGTTCTTCAGGACCGGGAGCAGGTGGTCCACGTTGTGGCCGTCGATGGGTCCGACATAGAAGAAGCCCAACTCCTCGAACAGGGTGCCGCCGGTGAGAATGCCGCGGGCGTATTCCTCGGCCCGCAGGGCGGTAACTTCGAGCCGGCGCGGCAGCTTGCTCGCCGTTTCCCTGGCGAAGTGGCGGAGCGACCGGTAGGGCTTGGACGAAATCAGCCTGGACAGATAAGCGCTCATGGCGCCTACCGCCGGGGCGATGGACATATCGTTGTCGTTGAGGATCACGATCAGCCGCGAATCCATCGAACCGGCATTGTTCATCGCCTCATAGGCCATGCCGGCGCTCATGGCGCCATCACCGATGACGCACACCACGTTTCTGGAGCCGCCGTCGAGGTCCCGCGCCACGGCCATGCCGAGCCCGGCCGAAATGGAGGTCGAGCTGTGGGCCGCGCCGAACGGGTCATACTCGCTTTCGGTGCGCTTGGTGAAGCCCGACAATCCGCCGCCCTGCCTGAGGGTGCGGATGCGGTCCCGCCGTCCGGTAAGAATTTTGTGCGGATAAGCCTGGTGGCTGACGTCCCAGATCAACCGGTCGTCCGGGGTGTTGAAGATATGGTGAAGCGCGACGGTCAACTCGACCACGCCCAGGCTGGCCCCGAGGTGCCCCCCGATATGGGAAACCACGTCGATGGTCTCGGACCTGAGTTCATCCGCCAACTGCTTGAGCTGGCCCGGATCGAACTCCCGCAAATCGGCGGGAAGGTTGACGGTATCGAGAAGCGGCGTTTCGGTCATTCCGTTCCATTCCCCGGTTGGCCGAGGCACCAAACTACGACCTAAGTGCTTGGTATACTCTAATTTTATACCTCAGTTTCGCCGATTTACAACAAAATCCGCGAGTTGGCACAAATTCGCCGCCTTGTCGTCGAACGGCCCCAAATGGGCGGCGGCCTGGTCGGCCAGCATCCGGGCCTGTTCGCGGGCTCTTTCGGCCCCCAATAGCGAAACAAACGTCGCCTTTCCGGCCGCCTCGTCCTTGCCCGCCGTTTTGCCCAGCACCGCCGTATCCCCCTCCACGTCGAGCAAATCGTCGACGATCTGAAAGGCGAGACCCAAATCATGGGCGTAGGCGTTCAGCATATGCATCTGATGATCCGTCGCCCGGCCGAGAATCCCCCCTGCGGCACAGGCGAAATTGATCAGCGCGCCGGTCTTCATCCTTTGGAGGCGGGTGATCTCCGCGACGTCGAAATCGTGATCCTCCGCGACCAGATCGATCATTTGCCCGCCGACCATGCCCTGCGCCCCCGCAGCTTTGGCCAATTCCAGCGCCAGATCGCAGCGCACATCCGAGTTGGGATGGGTATCCGGGTCGGCAACGACTTCGAAGGCCAGGGTCAGGAGCGCGTCGCCGGCGAGGATGGCCGTCGCTTCGTCGAATTTCACGTGGCATGTGGGCTGGCCCCGCCGCAGGTCGTCATCGTCCATGGCGGGCAGATCGTCATGGATCAGCGAATAGGTATGAACCATTTCGATGGCCGCGGCGACCCGTTCGGAGCGCTCGCGCGACACGTTGAACATGTCCGCCCCGGCCATCACCAGAAACGGGCGGATGCGCTTCCCGCCGCCGAGGGACGAGTAGCGCATCGCCTCCATGACCCGCTCCTCGTGACCGTCGCCGTCGGGCAGCAGGCCGGCGAGGCAGTCCTCGACGGCCTCGGCCGAGCGCGCCAGCGCCGTTTCAAATTCGGAGGTTGCGCTCACTGATCGATATCGGCCGGTTCCGCCGTCGAATTGCCTTCGGGATCGACGCTGATCTTGTCGATGCGGGCCTTGGCCTCCTTGAGCTTGGCTTCGCAATGCTTCTTCAGCTTGGTCCCCCGTTCGTAGGCGGTGATCGCCTTGTCCAGGTCGCTGTCCCCGTCCTCGAGCGCACCGACGATTTCCTCCAGTTCCGCCAAAGCCTCTTCGAAGCTCAGCTTGGCGATGGCGGCATCTTCGTTCTTGTCAGCCATGAATCTCCCCTGAAAAGACCGCCGAAGTTTACGATCCCGCTTCGCCCGCCGCAATCAAGACCCGGACATGGGCGGCAACCGAATCGGCAAGCGCCTGGAGGTCATATCCGCCTTCGAGGCTGGAAACGACCCTCCCGCCGCTGAACGATGCGGCGATGGACGCGATTTCCCGGCTGACCCACGCGAAGTCATCGGTGGTCAACTCCAATTGGCACAATGGGTCCCGGAGATGGGCGTCGAACCCGGCGGACACGAATATCATCTCCGGCGCGAACATCTCCAGCGCCGGAAAAATGGTCTCGCCGTAAACCGACCGGAATTCGGCCGATCCGGCGCCCGGCGGCAGCGGCACGTTGATCACCGTGTCGCCCCGGCTCTCGGTGCCGGTGCCCGGATAGGCGGGAAACTGGTGGCTGGAGGCGAAGAACATGCCGTCGGCCCCGGACAGGATGGCTTCCGTGCCGTTGCCGTGATGGACGTCGAAATCCACCACCGCGATCCGGTCGAAGCCATGAACCGCCTGCGCATGCAGCGCGCCGATGGCGACATTGCTGAACAGGCAAAATCCCATGGCCCGGCGGCTTTCCGCATGATGGCCGGGGGGACGGACGGCGCAAAAGGCGTTGGCCGCATCGCCGCCGGCCACGGCATCCACCGCCGCGCACACGCCGCCGGCCGCCCGCAGCGCCGCATCGCCGGAGGCCGGTGAAAGACCTGTGTCGGGATCCAGCGCCCGGAACCCGGATTCGGGAACATTGTCGAGGATGGCCGAAACATGGCCGGGCGAATGGGCGCGCTCCAGCATTTCAGCCGTCGCTTCGGGCGCCTCCCGCCGGTCGAGGCCGCCGAACTCGTCGGCGGAGAGGGCATCGAGGACGGCCCGCAGGCGATCCGGGCTTTCCGGATGGCCGGGGCCGGGCTGATGCTCGATACAGACGGGGTGGGTATAGAGTGCGGTGGACAACAACTGGCTCCGTTCGGGACCTCACGACAACAAGACCCTCAATCGGACGTTACTAGCACACCCAGCCGAAAAGGCGATGATTGGTTGATCGTTCCCGGTCAATCCACTAGGTTGCGAACATCGACTAAGCCCTTGACTTTGCTAACGAAACACATTTTCAGGGGCAAAATCGCTTTTTCAGGGGTAAATTGAATCCCGGTGGCGCCTCGATCCGGCGACGGAAACCCCTGAGGCGGACGTTTAAGACCCGAACCACCGGCAATTGAAGAAATTCATCGCGCGGTCGCTCCAGGTATGAGGTGGCCGTCGAGAGGGGGAAGATTTGAAGACGTCGAATTATCCGCTGGGCTTTTTTGGCGCACTGGTACTGGGAGCCGGTGCGCTGGTTATCGGATCGATTCCGCCGGCCATGTCCCAAGGCGGACCGAGTCCCGAGGCGCGGGCCGTCATCCAGAACCTGAGCGACGAGGAACGGCAGAAATTCTTCGCCCTCCCCCGCGAAGAGCGCCGGGCGTTCATTCAGAAAAAGCTGGCGGCACAAAATGCCGGAGGCGGTTCCGCACCCGGCGGCCAGGCTTCCCAGCGGCCTCAGCGGCCCCAGGGAGGCCCCCCCGGTGGCGGACAAGGCGCCGGACGGCCCGGCGGCGGCCCGGCGGCGGGACGCCCGGGTGGCGGACGGCCGGGTGGCTTCGGCGGACGTCGGCGGCCGCCGACGCTGGTCGAGCTCGGTGACGTGGTGCGCGAAAACCTTATTCAAACCGTACCGATTACCGGACGGCTGGTGGCCAAGCAGCGGGGCACCATCGCATCCAGGATCGCCGGGCGTATCTCGACCGTCCTGGTCGATGTCGGCGACCGGGTGGAAAAGGGCCAGGTGCTGGCCGAGATCGAAATAGACCGGTTCAAGCTCGAGGCGGACCTGAAAAGCGCCGAGGTTAATCAGGCGCGGGCAAAATTGAACTCGGCCAAGGCGACGGTCGAACTCCTGAAGCAGGAGCTCAAGCGCATCGAAGGTCTTCGGCGTTCGGCGGCATTCTCCCAGGCGCGCTACGAAGACAAGCGTCAGGAAATCGTCAAGGCCCGGGCGTCGGTGGATGAGAACGCCGCCGCCCTGCGCCGCGCCCGGGCGTCCCGGGATATGGCGCGCCTCGACGTCAAGGATGCGAAAATCCGCGCGCCGTTTGCCGGCGTGGTCATCAACCGCAACGTCTCGGCGGGCGCCTTCGTGGGCCCCGGCGCGGCGATCGCGACCCTGTTGGACGACCGCACCATGGAGGTCGAGGCCGACATCCCCTCGGACCGGCTGAGCGGCATTGCCGAAGGGGCGGAACTGGAGGTCGCGCTGAGCGGCGGCAAATCCATCAAGGCATCGATCCGCGCCATCGTCCCCGACGAAGACCCATTGGCACGGACCCGCGCCGTGCGGCTGACACCCAAATTCGGCGCCAATTCCAACGCCGTACCCAACCAAAGCGTGGTCATTCAGGTGCCCAGGGGACAACGCCGCGAGGTGGTGACGGTCGCCAAGGACGCCATCGTCTCACGCCAGACCGGGCCGGTCGTCTACGTGTTTCAGCAGGGCCGGGTACGGCCGGCACAGGTCCAAATCGGTGAAGCGTTCGGCAACAAATTTGAAATTCGTTCCGGTCTCCGGCCGGGGATGAAGGTCGTGGTCCGGGGCAACGAGATGCTGCGGCCCGGCCAGACCGTGCGGTTGGCGCGCTCGGGTCCCGGCGGCGGCGGACCCGGCGGCGGCAACCCGCAGGCCGGGGCGATCATCCAGTCCCTGAGCGACGAGGAGCGCCGGAAGTTCTTCGCCATGAGCGGACCGGAAAAAGGCGCCTTCATCCGGGCCAAATTGGCCGAGCGGAATGCCGGCGGCGGGCCGCAAGGCGCCAGCCAGGGCGCTCGTCAGGGCGGCGGGCAAGCCGCGCGCGGACCCGGTGGCGGTCAGGGCGGCGGGCCCGGCGGCGGCCAGGGGGGCCGCGGTCCGAGTCCCGAGGCGCGAGCCATAATCCAGAATTTGAGCGACGAAGAACGCCAGAAATTCTTCGCCATGCCGCGCGCGGAGCGGCGGGCCTTTATTCAACGGAAATTGAGCCGGCAATAACATCGGCTTATAAGCGTTTTGCGTTGGGGAATACGCGATGCCATTGATCGAATTAGCCATTAAGCGTCCGACGGCGGTCATTTCCATTGTCCTGATGGTCGTGCTCGCGGGATTTGTCTCGCTCACGGCCATTCCGATCCAGCTCACGCCGGATACCCGCAAACCGGTCCTGACGATCTTCACGTCGTGGCCGGGGGCGTCGAGCCTCGACGTGGAAAAAGAACTGACCAACCGTCAGGAGGACGCGCTCAGGGGCATCGAAGGGCTCGACACGATCGAGAGCGCGTCCCGGGACAGCGGCAACCGAATTGTTCTGACCTTCGGCATCGGCACCAACATGGACCGGGCGCTGATGCTGGTCAGCAACAGTCTCAGCAATGTCAGAGGTGTCCCCGACGAGGCCCGGACGCCGCGCATCCGCACCCGCGACGCCGAAGACAACCCGATCGCCTGGTTCTCGGTCACGGCGAGACCCGACAGCACGCGCCGGGTCTACGAATTCGGCCGGCTGATGGAAGACGTGGTCCAGGATCGGCTCGAGAGGATCAGCGGTGTCGGGATCGTCAACGTCTGGGGCGGCCGCCGCCACGAGCTCAGGATGATCGTCGATCCTCAGCGGATGGCCCGGTTCGGCCTGACCGTCACCGAGTTCGCCAACGCGCTCCGCGGCGCCAATGCGTCCATTTCCGCGGGCGACGTCGAGGAAGGCAAGCGCCGCTACGTGGTACGCACGGACAACGAACTCAACTCGATCGAGCGGGTCAACAATCTGGTCCTGCGCTCTCGGCTCGACCGGGATACAGGCCGCATTTCCCGGGTGACCGTCGGCGACGTCGCCAAGATCGAATACGATCTGGTGGAAACCGAGACACAGATCCGGTCCAATGGCCGGGAATCCCTGGTCGTCAACATCATCCGCGATACCGGCGTCAACGTGATCGAGGTGATGGACCGCATCAAGGTGGTGGTCGCCGAACTCAACGAAGGGCCGCTGCGGGATGCGGGCCTGGTGATGACCCAGGTTCACGACGACACGGTTTACATCAATTCGGCGATCGGCCTGGTCCAGCAGAATATGGTCGTCGGCGGTCTTCTGGCGGCGATGATTCTGCTGATCTTCCTGCGCTCGATCCGGGCAACGCTGATCATTTCCGCCGCCATACCGGTGTCGGTCATCGGCTCGTTCGTCGCCATGGCTATGCTCGGCCGGTCGATCAATGTCATCTCCCTCGCCGGTTTTGCGTTCGCCGTCGGCATGGTCGTCGACGCCGCAATCGTGGTGCTGGAAAACATCTACCGGCTGCGCCAGCAAGGCCATCCGGCGCCTGTCGCGGCGGCCCGGGGCGCGAAACAGGTTTGGGGCGCGATCTTCGTCTCCGCCATGACCACGGTCATGGTGTTCATTCCGATCCTGGTGATGAAGCTGGAGGTCGGACAGCTGTTCCGCGACATCGCCGTGGCAATCTCGGTTGCCGTGGTCCTGTCCCTCATCGTCTCGATTACGGTGATCCCGTCATTGGCCAACGGGATGCTGAAGCGCGGCGTCCGTACCGGCGAGACCATGTTGAAGCTGCCGGGCATCGATCATTTCGCCCGCGGGTTCAGGATTTTCGTCCTCGGCTACACCCGCTTCATCGTCGCCAGCCGAATCCGATCCATCGCCGTGGTGGCGCTGATCTGCGGCATTGCCGGCGTCTCGACCTGGGCGTTCCTGCCGAAGCTCGAATACCTGCCCGAGGGCAATCGCAATCTGTTGTTCGCCCGGGTGATCCCGCCCCCCGGCTACAATCTGGGCGCCATCGTTTCCATGGCCGAGAAGGCCGAAGCCCAGATCAGGCCGCTGCTCGGCACGCCGGAAAGCCAGGCGGCAGCGGAAGGCGGCCCGCCGCAGGTGTCGCGGTTCTGGTTCGTCATTCGGCGCGGCTTTACCTTGGCGACGGCGGCGGCGGTCGACCCGACCCGCGTCGGCGAGCTGATCCCGATCATGCGCCGGGCCATCAACAGCGAACCGGGCGCCCGGGGCTTCGTCCGCCAGACCTCGCTGTTCGGCCGGGGTTTCGGCGGCGGCCGGAACATCGATCTCGACATCAGCGGTCCCGATCTGGACGACATCGTCAATGTGGCGGCCCAGGCGCAGTTCCGGATCTTCCAGGAATTCCCCCGCAGCGAAGGCCACCAGTCCCGCGCCCTGCCCAGCCTGAGCGTTCTGACGCCCGAGGTCCGGGTCCTGCCCGACCCCCAGCGTCTCGCCGACAACGGCCTGACCGCGCATGATCTCGGCCAGGCCATCGACGCCTTCAATGACGGCATCAAGGTCGCCGAGGTCACCATCAACGGCAAGCTGACCGATTTCATGGTGCGCGGCCCCTACCGGCAGATCGACCGGACCCAGGGCATCGACAACATTCCGGTGGTCACGCCCAAGGGCCGGATTTTGCCGGCCAGTTCCCTGTCGCGCGTCGAGGTGTCCGCAAGTCCGGATCAGATTCGCCACCTCGACAGGGAACGCAACATCACCATCCGCATCGGGCCGTCGAAGGACATCGCCCTCGAAGTCGCGATGGATACGGTACGCGAGAAAATCATCGAACCGATGAAGGCCGAGGGTCTGCCCGTCGGCATCAGCCTGAAGATGTCCGGCACCGCCGATGCCCTCACCCGGACCTTCAACAATATGGTGGTCAATTTGCTGCTGGCGCTGCTGATCGTCTATCTGGTCATGGCGATTCTGTTCGAGAGCTTCGTCTATCCGTTCATCATCATGTTCTCGGTGCCGCTCGCCACGGCGGGCGGGGTCGGCGGGCTGGCCCTGCTCAACACCTACCAATCCCAGCCCCTGGACATGTTGACGTTATTGGGCTTCGTCATCCTCATCGGCATCGTGGTCAACAACGCCATTCTGCTGGTCCACCAGACCCTGGTGCACATGCGGGAGGAAGGAATGTCTCCCATGGAGGCGATCCTGGAATCCACCGACAACCGCTTGCGGCCGATCTTCATGTCGACGCTGACCAGTGTCTGCGGCATGTTGCCGCTCGTCCTGTTTCCGGGCGCCGGTTCGGAGCTTTACCGGGGGCTGGGATCGGTCGTGGTCGGCGGCCTGGCGCTGTCGGCGGTGCTGACCCTGCTCATTATTCCGCCGCTGTTGAGCCTGTTCGCGGGCGTTCTCGAGCGCGGCAAGGCGAAGGCCGCCGCATCGGCTCCGCCGGCGCCCGCGGAATAAGCCGCGCCATACGCGCGCGAGCTTCGCGGAGACTCACCGCACGGATAGGCCTGCCCGGCGCGCCGCCGCCCTGGGGCGAGCGCATCGATATTGCGACGGTGTGAGCGCCGCAACTGGCGGCATGGACACAGATCGCCCGAATGGGCTACATTGTAGCTCAATCCGGAGGATCGACACATGCGCACCGTCGTCCGCGCCCGTATCGACGAGAAGACCAAGGAAGAGGCCGCCGCCGTGCTCGCCGCGATCGGCCTCACCGTCTCGGACGCCTTCCGCTTGATGATGGTGCGGATCGCGGCCGAGAAGCGCCTGCCCTTCGAGCCCCTGGTGCCGAACGCGGAGACCGTCGCGGCCATGGAGGCCGCGCGGCGCGGCGATCTGGTTACGGTCGGCGATGTCGACGGCCTGATGGCCGACCTCCATGCGGACGATTAGGCGGACCGCGGCCTTCAAAAGGGACTATAGGCGCGAGAGGAGGGGCCGCTTCGCCACGACCGTCGATGCCGAGTTGGCTCGGGTCGTGGCCGAACTGGCGGAGGATCGGCCGCTGGCGCCGCGCCACCGCGACCACGCGCTTGGCGGCCAATGGAAGGATCACCGGGACTGTCATGTCCGGCCCGACCTCGTCCTGATCTACCGCAAGCCCGACGCCGAACACCTCGATCTGGTGCGCCTCGGCTCCCACAGCCAACTCGGCCTCTGACGGACCGCATCGCCCGCGGGGCCGCGGTCTCCGCCGTTCCGTCGCGTCGACGCCTGTGGTAGGTTCGACGGATGCAGCCAGTGCCGTCGCTTCCGAAAGACGCGGCGTGGCTGTGGCCGGCGGAGACCCCCGATGGCTGAGCAGACGCCCCGCCTGTGCCGCGACTGCGCCGCCCTGTTCGAGCCGGCGGCGCCGCCGAACCGCTGCCCCGAGTGCGGCTCGCCCCGGCTGTTCGGCCACCCGGAGGTGGCCGGCCTCGCCATCGCGCACATCGACTGTGACGCCTTCTACGCGGCCGTGGAGAAACGGGACAATCCGGAACTGGCCAACAAGCCGGTGATCGTCGGCGGCGGCCGGCGCGGCGTCGTCTCGGCCTGCTGCTACATCGCCCGCACCCGGGGCGTTCATTCGGCGATGCCCATGTTCAAGGCCGTGAAGGCGTGCCCCGACGCCGTGGTCATCCGTCCCGACATGGAGAAGTACCAGCGCCTCGGCCGGGAAATCCGGGGCATGATGAAGGACACGACGCCGCTGGTGGAAGCGCTTTCCGTGGACGAGGCGTTTCTCGACCTGAGCGGCACCGAGGCCCTGCACCGGGCGGCGCCAGCCCAGACGCTGGTCCGGCTGGTCAAGCGGATCGAGGAGGAGGCCGGCGTCACCGCGTCGGTCGGTCTCAGCTACAACAAGTTTCTCGCCAAGACCGCATCCGACCTCGACAAGCCGCGCGGCTTCGCCGCCATCGGCCGCGCCGAGGCGCTGGACTTCCTCTCGCCCCGCCCGGTCTCGTCCATCTGGGGCGTGGGCAAGTCGCTCCGCCGCCGTCTGGAGCGGGACGGGCTCAAGACCATCGGCCAGCTCCGGCGGATCGACGAAAAGGAGCTGATCGCGCGCTACGGCAAGATCGGGGCGCGTCTCGCCCGGCTGTCCAACGGCCGGGATGCCCGCGCGGTCGATCCCAGCCCGGGCGCCAAGAGCATCTCGGCCGAAACGACGCTCGCCGAGGACACCAAACGCGCCGACGAGCTGGCCCGCCGCCTGTGGTCCCTGTCGGAGAAGGTCGCCAAACGCCTGAAGCGGCAGGAACTGGCGGCGGCCGGCGTGACGCTGAAGCTCAAGACGTCGTCGTTCCGGATCGTCACCCGGTCCAGGACGCTCCCCGCCCCGACCCAGCTCGCGGAAACGCTCTATCAGGCGGCGCTGCCGCTGCTCGAGGACCAGTGCGACGGGCGCTCCTTCCGGCTGATCGGCATCGGGACCAGCCGCCTCACCGACCCGCCCTCCCCGGGCCGGACCGACCTGTTGGACGACGGCCGGGATGCATCGGCCGCCGAGGTGGAGCGGGCGATGGACGCGGTGCGCGAGAAATTCGGCGATCCCGCCATCCGCAAGGGGCGTTCGCTGCTGGGCGGGGAAACGTCCGGGCCCGGCGGCCGGTCTAGCAAATAGGCGCGTCGAGCTTCTCCAGCCGCGTGATCCTGGCTTCGATCTGATAGTTTCCGAAATCCTGAAGGACCGACTGCACGACCCCGTCGTCCCCGTAACTGACCCCGAGCTCGAACTCGGGCGTCTGGGCGGCGCTGTTGAACGGAAAGTAGGCCATCCGCGCACGCCAGGCGTCCGGCGCGCCGCCGCGGGGCCGCACCTGCGCGCCGACCACGTAGGGGTTTTCGAGGGTCGCCCCGTCGAACAGCACCCGGCTCAAATGTTTCCCGCCGTCGCTGCCGGTCTTGATCAGGCTCCGGAGGTGGGCGGTCGGAAACACGGTGTCCTTGGGCAGCTTGACGGTGAACGATTTCGGCCGGGTATATTCGGCGATGCCGCCGTCCTCGCTGGTGACCGCGACCCCCCTGATTTCCTCGCTGACCTCGCCGCCGGTCTTCTCGGTCACGCGGAACCGGAAACCGGAACCGTCCTTGGCCTCCCACGAGGAAACCAGCCGGACGCTCTCCATTTCCGGGCCGCGTCCCGACCGGAGGCGCAGGTAGACCTTGGTGTCGACCTGCCAGCCGTCGCAGGTGTCGCGAAATTCGTAGACCATGGCGCCGCGGGCGCCGGAAATTCCGCCCTGGCCGCTGGACCGCACCATCTTCATGGAATACGTCGCCCGGTGATCGACAAGGCCGTCGGCCAGCGCTTCCCCGCCCCCGGCAAGGCCCCCGGGAAGGCCCATGGCCAGGACCGCCAGAAGAATCGCCATAAGGATCGTCGGCACGGCGCCAGTCGATAGCTTCGGATGCCTGTTTCCGCTCACGCTCTGGCTCCCCGTTTTCCTCCCGCAACCTACCCAATTCGAGGGCCGATTCGAAGGGGCAAATGGCCGCCCGGGCCTCACTCGGCGGCGTCCCGTTCCTTCTCTTTCGGCAGGTCGGGCTTGATGTGCAGTTCCTTGTACCGCGCGGCATCGATCCCCGACGGGGCGCCGAGCATCAGGTCCTCGGCCTGCTGGTTCATCGGGAACAGGGTCACCTCGCGGATGTTGGGCTCGTCGGCCAGGAGCATGACGATCCGGTCGATCCCGGGGGCCGAGCCGCCGTGCGGGGGCGCCCCGTAGCGGAAGGCGTTGAGCATGCCGCCGAACTCGGCCTCGACCTCGCCGGCCGTGTATCCGACGATCTCGAAGGCCTTGATCATGATATCGGCCCGGTGGTTCCGGATCGCCCCGCTGGACAGTTCGACGCCGTTGCAGACGATGTCGTACTGGTAGGCCAGAATGTCCAGCGGATCCTTGGTTTCGAGCGCCTCCAGCCCGCCCTGGGGCATGGAGAACGGGTTGTGGCTGAAGTCGAGCCCGCCGGTCTTTTCGTCGATTTCGTACATGGGGTAATCGACGATCCAGCAGAACTTGAACACGCCGTCCTCGCAGAGGTCCAGTTCGTCGCCGATCCTGACCCGCGCGGCCGCCGCGAAGGGCTGGAACTCTCTCGGCACCCCGGCGACGAAAAACACCGCATCCCCGTCTTCCAGGCCCGCGGCCGTGCGCAGCCCTTCGGTCCGTTCGGGACCGATGTTCTTGGCCAGCGGGCCCGCGCCCTCGCCGTCGCGGAAGAATATGTAGCCGAGGCCCGGCTGGCCTTCGGCCTGGGCCCATGAATTCATCCGGTCGCAGAACGCCCGGCTGCCGCCGCCCTTGGCCGGTATGGCCCAGACCCGGGCCCGGTCGTTCCTGGCCAGCATGTCGGCGAAAATCTTGAAGCCGGACCCGGCGAAGGCGTCCGAAGCGTCGAACATCTCGATGGGATTGCGGAGGTCGGGCTTGTCGGTGCCGTATTTGCTCATGGCTTCGGCGAACGGTATCCGCGGAAACGGCGCCGACGTGACGGCGCGGCCCCCGGAGAACTCCTCGAAGACGCCCGCGAGAACGGGCTCCAGCGCCTCGAACACGTCGTCCTGGGTGCAGAACGACATTTCGAGGTCGAGCTGGTAGAACTCCCCCGGAGACCGGTCGGCGCGGGCATCCTCGTCCCGGAAGCACGGCGCGATCTGGAAGTACTTGTCGAACCCGGCGACCATGATCAGCTGCTTGAACATCTGCGGCGCCTGCGGCAGCGCGTAGAACTTGCCCGGATGGACCCGGCTCGGCACCAGGTAGTCCCTGGCGCCCTCGGGGGACGACGCCGTCAGGATGGGCGTCTGCATCTCCAGGAAGCCGCCTTCGGTCATCCGCCGGCGGATCGACGAAATCACCCGGCTGCGGAGCACGATGTTCTCCCGCACGCCCTCCCGGCGGAGATCGAGAAAACGGTATTTGAGCCTGAGTTCCTCGGGAAATTCCTCCTCGCCGGCCACCTGGATGGGCAGCACGTCGGCAGGCGATTCGACCGTGAACTCCCGGATTCGCACCTCGACATGCCCGGTGGGCAGGTTGGGATTGATGGTGTCGTCGGAGCGCCGGACCACGTTTCCGCTCACCGTCACGACGCTTTCCGGGCGCGCCGTTTCGACGGCCTCGAAGAGCTCGCTCGAGGATTCGATCACGCACTGGGTCAGGCCGAAATGATCCCGGACATCGACGAACAGCAGGTTGCCGTGGTCCCGCTTCCGGTGCACCCAGCCGGACAGCCGGACGGTTTGGCCCTCGTGCTCGGGCCGCAGGTCGCCGCAGGTGTGGCTGCGATAGGGATGCGTCAGGGGATCGCCGGTCATGTCACGGAGTCCAAGGGTTGGAAGTCCGGCGCATAGACACCGCCGGGCCGGGTTTTGTCAAGCCGCCACTCGCCGCTACGGGGGCCGATGGGGACGCCGGCGCCCAAGGGCGTGAGTGCGCGCGAGCCATGCATTTTATGCATATCGGCAAGGTATTGAAAAACCATGATTTATAAATATATTCCAATTCGGCGCTTTTCGCGACAATGGACATTCATGGACATTAATAGACATTTATTGTCACCCGTTCGGGAGGTAACGCACCGATAAGGTCGTACAAAAACGCATAGCTCTCCCTTTAAACACAAAACGGCCGCCCCGGTGAGGAGCGGCAACCGCCTATACATTTAGCTCGGGCGCGGTAAACCGCAACCCGTCATGCCCGTGCCCGACACGGGCATCCACGCTTTGGGGGGCGGCGCTACACGTGGATGGCCGGGTCGCAGCTTGTCCTCCGGCCGGCGAAGCCGGTCCGGTGGGCCCGGCCACGACGAGTTTCTTTGCTTCAGCATCACCCGTCATGCCCCGGCTTGTCCGGGGCATCCAGGAAACAAAAATCTCACCACAGAGCACACAGAGACCACGGAGAAGGAATGATTAACTCCTCCTATCTCACCGTCTCACCGTCTCCGTGGTTCAAAAGGCCATCATGCCCGTGCTTGACACGGGCATCCACGAACTTCCCACCCTCACCTTGGTCAATTCCCTGTGGGAAATGACCGACCTCTCCCTCCCAGGAGGGAGAGGGAGTCACATCGCGTTCCCTCTCCCCCCGGGCGGGGGGAGAGGGTCAGGGTGAGGGGGGTGTTACTGGCGGGGCATCCACGAATCAAGGCACCCCCTCACCCAGCTACGGCTACACGATTTCGCACACGTCGTCGAAGGCGAAACGGGGGCTCCTGGCGAAGATGCTCGCCGGGTCGCCGTAGCCCACGTTGCAGAGGAAGTTCGATCTGACCCGGGTGCCGGCGTAGAACGCCTCGTCGACCACGGCGTTGTCGAACCCGGACATGGGCCCGCAATCGAGGCCGACGGCGCGCGCCGCCATGATCAGGTAGGCCCCCTGCAGGGTGCCGTTGCGGAACGCGGTCTCGAAGGTCATCTCCTCGCCCGCGAACCAGCTGGCCGCGCTCTCGTCGTGGGGGAACAGGAAGTCGAGCCTTCCCGCGAAATCCAGGTCATAGGCGACGATGAAGGTCGCGGGCGCCGCCATGGTCTTCTCCAGGTTGCCGCCCGAGAGCGCCGGGCGGAGCCGCTCCTTGCCTTCCGCGCTGCGCACCACGGTGAGGCGCGCCGGGGAGACGTTCGCGCTGGTCGGCGCCATCTTCATCAGAT
Source organism: uncultured Rhodospirillaceae bacterium (assembly GCA_964620095.1). Classification (GTDB taxonomy): domain Bacteria; phylum Pseudomonadota; class Alphaproteobacteria; order Rhodospirillales; family UBA2165; genus JAJDXO01. The sequence goes on from CAZUGT010000073.1 coordinate 35,622, forward strand.
CGAAAATCTCGCGGATCTGGCCGTCCGACACCTCGCGGCCGAGCCATCCGTTGACCGTCCGCGCCTCGGTGAACAGCAGCCGGATCGCATCGTCGCCGATACCGCCGATGGCCGCCCGCATGGCGGCGAATTCCTCCTGGGCCTGCTGGTTGGGATCCTGATCGCTCATGGCGCCGCCCTCCTCTGGAAACCGTCCCCAACATACCCGACCGCGCGCCCGGCGCCAGCCCCGATCGGACTCCGCTCGCTACCCCCTCTCCCTCCCTGAGGGAGAGGGATGCGGAGGCTTGGCGAGCCCGCGAGCCCTAGCCGAAGCTGGGTGAGGGTGATGACCATATCAAATTTACCCCCTCACCCTGACCCTTGTGTGTATTGATCGGTGTTACGATGCGGCGCCGGTGGCCGGACAGGTGCGCCCCGCCACCGGCGCGGAGGTGAGGCCGTCCTACCCTGGGCGCCGTTGTTTTGCCCTCGGACGCCGTGGGA
>CAZUGT010000074.1:0-2744 GCA_964620095.1 uncultured Rhodospirillaceae bacterium
GGTCGCAGCGTAGCGCGCCGACGAAGGTCAGGGTGTGCCACCGCCCCTGGGGCGCAAAGCCGCGGACCCGCTCCCCTTTCGGCCCCCAGCCGCGCAGCGGGGCCATATTGGTCCGGATCCAGGTTTCATCAATGAATACCAACTGTTCGGGATCAAGCCTTGCCTGCCACGCCTTCCAGCGCCTGCGATGGCGGGCGATGTCCGCGCGCGCCCGTTCAACGGCGAACAGGGTTTTTTTTAAAGCGCAGCCCTTCACGGCGCAGAAACAGCCATACCGTGCTGTGGGATACCCTGACACCCCGAGCGGCCAACTCCTCTCTCAACCGATGCAGCGTCAGATGCGGCTCCTGGTCGATCCGGCCGACAATGAACTCCCGATGGGGCTCAAGAACCCGGCGGCGGTGCCCACCCATCTTGCCGGGCGCAACACTCCCCGTCCGCCGGTAGCGCTGCGACCACTTAACCACGCTCGAAACCGCAACCCCAAACCGAGCCGCTACAGCGCGGCAACTCTCCCCCATTCCCGCCGAGAGCAGGTCGTTAACCCCAAACCCGGGAAAACCGGCCAAACCCACCAAACCTGTCGCGCGTGGCGAGTTTTTCAGCAGTCTGTTGAAGTTTACTTTGGTGCCGGAATTCTATAATTGTTTCCCAGGCTGGCGATAAAACGGTTGGTTTGAAAGCTTGAACTGGTGGCTGGTTTGATGATTATAATCGCCTCGCGCCTCGCGCCTCGCGCCTCGCGCCTCGCGCCTCGCGCCTCGCGCCTCGCGCCTCGCGCCTCGCGCCTCGCGCCTCGCGCCTCGCGCCTCTTCATATGGATGCTGTAGCCCCCCGTTAGGCTCTTCCGGCCGCCCCAACAGGTACCCCACTTTCAAAAGCTGTTGCCAGTGTAACCGGCAAAATTCCCGGTTCGCTCCCCCACGCGAACATCGCCGTTTGCCGCCCCGCCGCCAAACCTTGTCGACGTTCACCCGACCGCGTAGCGGGTTTCACCATTTCCCGGCCTTTCGTCATCGCCGTATCCCCGGCCCGGTTTGCATGCCGTGCATCGGGCCGGACCGGTGCCGTGCGCCCACCACATCCAATAGGAGAACCCCATGAAACGATTAATGCTTTTAGCGCTGCCCCTAGTCTTCATCCTCGGTATGGCACCCCAGGCGCAGGCCTGGACCGAGGTGAAGATGACGGACGAGAACGTCAAACAACTCGCCAGTCTAACATTCGCCGGGGAGTATTATAGAACCCCACAAACGGGAGAGATTAAGATCTATCCCCCACCACGCCTGTCGATTTCAGACGACACACAAACAGCAAGGTTTCGGGCTAGTGGTGGCAATATTCGACCGTATGACTTCAAAACCCAGGTCGGAATGCGGGACGGCATGCTGATGATCATGTTCGCTCGTGCTCCCCGTCTATTCACGGTCGAGCGGAATGGCGCCGGAAAGTTCCGAATTCAAACGAAGTGGGACCGGCATGGTCGGGTTTCGGGCAATCACTACACTTACACGTTGATCTTTAACCAACAATAGGGAGCATGTTTTCCGGCGCAACCGCCGGATACGCATCCGACGAAATTCCGAAGTTGGAGCGGTTTTCTCCGATAGTCATGTCCGACAAGGGCTCAGGCCCGATCCAAGTATTCGCATTACCCCTGGGCAGTACCCCTGAATCACTCTTTGGGAGGAATTTATGAAAATCAAACCATTGGCATTTGCCGCCCTCGGAGCGCTGCTGCTTCAGCCTTTGACCGGCGCGCCGTCCGCCGCCGACACCAAGGAAGTGGTGGACCTCGAGACCGGCGGGACCACGACGGGCCTTTTTATCGAGGCGCCGGACAACCCCAAGGCGGTGCTCGCCATTTTCCCGGGCGGCGCGGGGATCGTCGAGGTCAATAGTTTCGGCACCGTCGGCTTCGGAGCGCAGAACTTCGCCGTCCGCACCCGCGACAATTTCCGCGAGTTGGGCTTCGCCACGGTCCTCGTCGACGTTCCGCGAGCATTCAAGAAAAACGCCGATAACACCGGATCCGGTGGTGTCCCCTGGCCCCGGCTGCTCAAGAAAAACGCCCAATTCTATCGTCAATCGCTCGAATACCTGACCATGATGCGGGTTGTGATGCGTCACCTCAGGGAAAAGTTCGGGGTGCCGGTCTGGCTCCACGGCCACAGCCGGGGCCCCGTCGGCGTGACGGCCATCGCGGCGGGGCTTGCCGGCACTCCGGACGCGCCTGACGGCATCGTCTTGTCCGCATCGGTGTTCGTGAAAGCCAAGGGCAAGCGCCTGAGCGTCCATGACATGAATCCCGGCCGGATCACCGCCCCGGTGCTGATCGTTCATCACAGGGACGATGCCTGCCATGCGACCCCGGCCAGCGGCGTCGATGCATTCGCCCGTGCGCTCAGCGCTTCATCGGAGGTGACGCGGCTTCTCTATTCCGGCGGCCGGCCCGTCGGCGGCAAATGCAAACCCAACCACTATCACGGCTTCAAGGGCATCGAGAAGAAGGTCGTCAAGGACGTGGCCGAACATATCCTGGCGCGGGTGAAATAACCGCCGACGTCCGCCGGCTTGCCGCTGTCCGTCGACGCGGAACCATGGCGCCTGTAGCCCTCACCCAAGGAACATGATAGGGTTCGAACATGACCAAGGCGCTGCATAAACAGGGTTCCACCGCGACGGTCGCCGCGAACGGCCGGCTCGCGGAAGCCGCGCATTTGCAGGCGATCGAGGGCAATCCG
>CAZUGT010000075.1:0-1929 GCA_964620095.1 uncultured Rhodospirillaceae bacterium
GGAGCGCGCCGGAGACCGCTTCCTTGCTGCTGTCGGCGATTTCGGTCAACGGCTGGCGGGTCTCGCGGCCGCAGAGGCCCAGCAGTTCGGCGGCATACTTCACCGGTCCCGGGCTCGATTCACAGAACAGCGCCGAGTGGACCGGCATCAGCCGGGACTGCATCGCCAAGGTCTTGGAGATGTCGCCGTCCCGCCACGCGCGTTGCATTTCATAGCACTGGCGCGGTGCGATATTGGCGGTGACGGAGATGCATCCCTGCCCGCCGGCGGCCAGAAACGGCACCGCGGTTCCGTCCTCGCCGGACAGCTGAACGAAATCGGGTCCGGCGGCCAGCGCCGTCAGGATCGGCCGGTTCAGGTCGCTGGTCGCGTCCTTGACGCCGCATATATTGGGCAGCCTGGCCAGCTCGGCCATGGTCTCGACGGTCATGTCGATGACGCTGCGGGGCGGAATGTTGTAGATGATGATCGGAATATCCACCGCGTCGTTCACCGCCTTGTAATGGGCATGGAGCCCGGCCTGGGTCGGCTTGTTGTAATAGGGCGTGACGATCAGCGCCGCGTCGGCGCCGGCCTCCTTGGCATGCCGGGTCAACTCGATGCACTCCGCGGTGGAGTTGGAGCCCGTTCCGGCGATCACTGGAACCCGGCCCGCCGTCTCCTCGATGCAGATTTCCACCACCTGGCGGTGTTCTTCATGACTGAGGGTCGGCGATTCGCCCGTGGTGCCGCAGGGAACCAGGGCCTCGGTCCCTTCCTTGATCTGCCAATTGACGATTTTGCGGAACGACTCCTCGTCCACCGAACCGTTCCTGAACGGCGTGATCAGCGCCGTGATTGAGCCCTCGAACATCTTGCTCTCCCTAAGGATTTCAGGCGGAACATACTCCCGGCCGGGCGGCGGAGCAAGCAAGCGCAACCTCAGGGCACGGCGTTCGAGGTGTGGCAATTCCGCGCCTGACGGGATGGATCGCTTGCCCGGCCGGGGCGGCGCTCATAGAATCGGCCCGACCTTGGGCAAATATGGGGACCCTCTTGCGGAGGCTGGCTTTTGGTGTCGCGGTTCTCGCGGGCGCGCTGCTCTATGGCGGCGCTGACGCCGCCGAACTGACCCGCCAAGAAATCAAAGCGGCGAAGGAGGCGTTCAAGCTCGCCGAGCGGAATAGGTGGCTTGAGGCGAAAAAGGCCGCCCAGGGCGTCTCGGACCCGTTGCTCGCCAAAATTTTCCGTTGGCGGTATTACGCGGCCGCCGATTCCCGCGCCGAATTCGGCGAGATCGCCGCATTCATCAAGGCCAATCCCGATTGGCCGAGGCCCCGTATCCTGAGCCGCCGGGCGGAGGAAGCCATGACCGCTTCCACGCCCGACGACGTGGTGATTGCCTGGTTCTCGGATCACCGGCCGATGACCACTGACGGCGGCACCCGGCTCGCCGCCTCGCTGCTGCACCAAGAACGGACCGGCGAGGCGAAGCAGGTCATCCGGGAAACCTGGATCAAGGGCAATTTCGGCGCGCGTCAGGAACGCGAATTCTACCGGGCGTTCCGGCGCCATCTGACCCGCGAGGACCATTTGGCGCGCCTGGATCGCTTGCTTTGGGCCGGCCGCTACTACCCGACCCGCCGTATGTACCGGCGGATTCACAAGGATTACCGGGCGCTCGCCGAAGCCCGCTTGGCGCTTCGCCGCATGCGGGGCGGTGTGGATGGTGCGATCCGCCGGGTTCCGGCGGAACTGCGGCGGCATCCGGGCCTGGTTTATGAACGTCTTCGCTGGCGCCGCCGCAAGGGGCGCGATATGGATGCCCGCGCCCTGCTCGCCGATCCGCCGGACGATCTGATCCGCCCCGACATGTGGTGGCGGGAAAAATCCATCCTCGCCCGCCGGGCCCTCAGGTCAGGCCATGTCTCCGAGGCCTACGACATGGCG
>CAZUGT010000076.1:0-3399 GCA_964620095.1 uncultured Rhodospirillaceae bacterium
GGACCGGACGGTTTTCGAACAAAAATTTCTCCCATTCCGGCCCGAGCGAAGCCGGTCGCCGCCGGTTGAAGTGAAATTTCGCATGCCGTGCCGGTCGCTGGCCGAGTGCCCCGGCTTTTTGTCCTTAACCGGGGATTGGGAATATTATTCACCGCCCGCGCTTTCGACAGGGGGATGATGGCCAGGGCCACTATGTCGCGAACCTTTATCCTTCCTCCGCTGTTCGTCTTCCACTCGACCTCATCACCAATGTCGGGATCAAGCGCATTCCGAAGGTACTCGTAATGGCCGGCCTTGTTGGACTTCGCCTCTTGAGCGAGTTCCTTGTTGTTGTTTCTAGCCTGAGAGATGTCCAGGATGGACGAGTCGAACAGGTCTTCGCCGTCATCGCTGTCTTTCGCATGTTTGATCTCTATGGGCATTTGAAAGCTGAAACCATCAAGCGCGCTCTCGATGTCCCCCCGGTGATCATTCCATGCCGAGCTTAGGTCTTCCCAGTTTTTGACTTTCGGGACCGCCCCGTCCTCCTTTCCTGTCGCAACCGTCAGCATGTGTATGGCGGTCGCCAGCAGATTGTGACCGCCATCCAGTACGCCTTCAAGATCGAGATCCGAGAATTCCAGCAGGAACCGGTTCCGCTCCAAGGGGGTGCATGTCTTGCAGGCGAGCAGAAGACCCTTGGTTTTATGTTCGAATAAGGCTGGAGTCTTTTGAAGGGACGTGATGATGTCGTTGGTGATGTTTCCCACCCTGCAGTCTCTCGGGTTGGCCTTAAGGTCGGCGACATCGACCAACTTGGCGAAGTTCCTGGCATCGAGAGTGCCGACAATCGTGTCGACCACCGGCTTTTCGCAAACGAAGGGTGTGGAAAGCTCCACGATCAAAGACGATTTTTTCATTGGAGCAACCTCGTATTTTTCGCCAAAGTGCGAGTGTGCTGGTGCCGCGAAGGGGGAATTCCGTGATACGGCAACGCAGGCAATCCACGTCGAAGGGACATTCCGTCCGGTTTCGCCAGCCACGCTCACCAGCGCCCCGTCCAAGGCGACGCTTGTTTTGTGTATCCAGCGCCTCGGCGGAGGGAAGTTGCAAAAACAACCAGTTTCCCAACAGGCGGAACGATCCGCCCAGCTCACCCAATGGGTGAGGCCGCCGAGGTCGACGATGACTGTACCCCATGGATCCGCCAAAACCAAGGTGGCGAGATCAAGGTGGCGAGATCAAGGCTGACGAGATCGAGGTGTTGGAAAGAGGAGCGCGTTTGCCGGCCCCAGGCTACCGCTGGAACTGAGGACCGATGCGGCCTGGCTGGGCTCGGGCCGGCTCGCGCTCGGGTCCGGCCGCGCCGTCGAGGCGCCAGCGCTTGATTATGCGGGTCAGCGATGTCGCCGATCCGCGACTGCGAGCCTGTCGAGCGGTTCCGGGCAGGCCGGGACGGCTGGTCGCGAGGCCGCCGCCAGCGGCGGCCAAACGGTCCTGATGCCGCGGTTTTTCCGATCGCCGGCGCCGTAGCGCCGATCATGATTCCGGCGCCTTCCTCGGCCCCGCGCCGCGTCCGCGGGGCGCTGAAAGGCGCTGGCGGGGGGCGATTCGGGGCAGGTGAAAAAGTCCGAAAACCGCTTGATCCGGTGCGCGATCATCGGCAAGATCGCGGCCCGGAGGCCAATCTATGAGCAGGCATTCAGTACTGGAACGGGCGCCGCGGCGCCCGGCCATCGGCGGGCCGCCGGCCGTCCCGTTCCTCAAGTGGGCGGGCGGCAAGCGGTCTCTCCTCTCCGACATCGCGAAATACTTCCCCGAAAAGGTGGGAACCTACTGGGAGCCCTTCGTCGGCGGCGGAGCGGTGTTCTTCGCCATGGCGGACAGGATGGACCGGGCGATTCTGTCGGACGCGAACGAGGAGCTGATCTGCGCCTACCACGTCGTCCAGACGCAGGTCGACGACCTGATCGAGGCGTTGCGGGAGCATCGGAAAAAGCACCTTAGGGATGACGACTATTACTACAAGGTCCGCAGCGGCGAGTTCCGCTACCGGCGTCCGGACACGGAACTGGAGGCCGCCGCCCGCACGTTGTACCTGAACAGGACCTGCTTCAACGGACTGTACCGCGTCAACAGCCGGGGCGAGTTCAACACGCCGAAGGGAAGCTACGAGAACCCCGACATCTGCAACGAGGACAGGCTCAGGGCCGCGAGCAGGGCGCTGAAAAAGGCGAGGTTGGAAGTGGGGGATTTCGGCGAGGTGGTGAAGCCCGGCGCCAGCGATTTCATCTACTGCGATCCTCCCTACGATGGTTGCTTCAACGGATACCGCCCCGGCGGCTTTTCCGAGGACGACCAGAGAAGGCTGAAGACGGCGGCGGATGCGTGGGCGGCCGGCGGCGCGGACGTCATGCTCAGCAACGCCGACACCAGACGAATCAGGAAAATCTACCGGGGGGGGGGGGGCAGCGTTATGTGCTGCATAAGGCGAGGGCTCCCCGCGCGATAAACGCCAACGGCGCCGGCCGGGCGCCGACCGCCGAGCTGATCATAACCAGCTATGGCTAAGGGAACCGGCACCGGTCAGCCGTGGCGGATGCACATAAAGGCCGTCGCCGACCTTGTCGAGAAGAAATACCGGCGGGTTCTGGCCGACGACTTCTTCACCAGGCGCGGCGAGGGCGAGCCGATATTCGCGGAGCGATGCCGCATCGGCGTTGACATCTACGGCAAGGAACGTTGCGCCGACATCATCCTTTTCCATCCCCGCAAGTGGCCGGACTCCCTCGTGATTCGGTGCAAATGGCAGGTCAAGGGTGGCACTGCCGATCAGAAATACCCGTTTGAGGTGCTGTCGATCGAAAAAAACGGGATCGACACGATCATCGTGCTGGACGGCGGCGGGTACACGCCCGGCGCCGAGAAGTGGTTGCAGGACCAGGCAGGCAAGCACAAGCACAGGCTGCTCCGTGTGATGTCCCGGAAAGACCTCGAGCGCTTTCTCAGAAAGGGAAAGCCGTGATGGCCGATAAATGCGAGAAGCACTTCGGCGAAGGGTCCAAGGCGGACCCCGACATGGACGGCATCATGGAGAAGCTGCCGCCGAGTCAGGCCGGCGCCGGGAGGCACAAGTGCACGTACTGCGCCTACGAAGTGGGCTACGAAAGAGGCCGCCGGGACGGGATCGACGACCTCAGGCGGCGCGTCGCGGAGTGGCTGGCCGGAGAGGAGGACGGCCCGCCGGAGTGAACCGGAAAACCCGGGGCGCCCGCTACCCGGGGCCGTCCCGCCCGCCCTTCCGCGCGGCGCCGCCGCCCATCAGCCCGATGCCCAGCGCGGCCATCGCCACCGACACGAAGCCGTTCAGGTAGTTGAAGACGGCCCAGGGCGCGTACTCCACGGTCGCCACCCCCAGGG
>CAZUGT010000077.1:0-15671 GCA_964620095.1 uncultured Rhodospirillaceae bacterium
CGCACGCCGCCGCCGGCAAGCGCCTCGGCGCTCCGTTCCATGTTTTCGACCATGCGCGGCAGGCGCCGGAGGCCGCCGGCGATCTCGTCCGCGGCCTCGAGGAGCCGCGCCTCGGGGCCCATATGGTCGGCGACCCAGTCATCCACCAGGGCCTGTGCCAGGAACCACACGTTGAGATCGGGGCACAGGGTCCGGCCGACCCCCTCGGTTACCAGCATGGTCTTCTGCAACAGCAGGAGTTGCGGCTGGGTCTCCATGTCGAAGGTCTCGGTCACCTGGAACAGGTGCGCCAGAAGTTTGGCAATGGAGATATCGTTCTGGGGGCGGTCGAGAATGGGTTCCGCGATGGACCGGAGGGCCTGGGTAAACGCCTCCACCGAGTGGTGGGACGGGACGTAACCGGCCTCGAAATGCACCTCGGCGGCCCGCCGGTAGTTGCGTTCCAGAAAACTCATCAGCATTTCGCCGAGATAGCGGCGGGTGGGCGCGTCGAGCCGCCCCATGATGCCGAAATCGACGGCGACGAGGTTCCCGTCTTCGTCGACGAACAGGTTGCCGGGGTGCTGGTCGGCGTGAAAGAACCCGTCCCTGAAGACCTGCTTGAAGAAAATGGCGCCGGCCCTGGCGAGGAGGCCCTCCAGGTCGTGCCCGGCCGCCAGCAGCCGGTCCCGCTCGTCGATGGGGATGCCCGCAATCCGCTCCACCGTCAAGACCCGGCGGGCGGTCAGTTGCCAATCGACCTCGGGCACGCGGTATCCCGGATCGTCGGCGAAGTTTTCCGCCAGTTCCTGGGCCGCGGCCGCCTCGAGGCGCAGGTCCATTTCCAGCCGGACCGACTCTTCGAATGTCCGGATGACATCCACCGGCTTCAGCCGGCGGAGCTCCGGCCGGTGCCGTTCGACGATGCGCGCGAGCCAGAGGAACAAATCGATATCCGCGGCAAAGGCACGCTCGATGCCGGGCCGGAGCACCTTGACCGCTACCTCGCGGCCGTCGGTGGTGGTGGCGAAATGCACTTGCGCGATGGAGGCGGCGGCCGCGGGCTCGTCTTCGAACGCGCTGAACAGATCCTCGACGCTCGCGCCAAGCTGCTCCTCGACCGCCGCCCGCGCTTCGGCGCCGCTGAAGGGCGGCAGATGATCCTGAAGGTCCGCGAGCGCCCGCGCGATATCCTCTCCCAGGAGGTCGGGCCGGGTGGACAGGGTTTGTCCGAGCTTGATGAAGCTCGGCCCGAGGGCTTGGAGGGCGCCGGCCAAGCGTTCCCCGGGCGGGCCGTCGACGGCGGGTTTGACAAGCCGCCTCAGGACGGCCAGGGGCAGGGCCGCCGCCGGCAGGGGTTCGAGCGGAAATAGAGCGTCATATTTGGCCAGAATACGGGCGATCGCGTAGAGCCGCCGAAGATTGGCGATGGTGCCGGCCACGACTATATCCGCCAACCCTCGTGAATGGCGGCAATCCCGCCCGAGAGGTTCGTGTATTTTACCATGTCGAGGCCGGCGGCCCGGATCAGGGTTTCGTATTCCGCCTGGCCTGGGAAGCGGCGAATGCTCTCCGCCAGGTACCGGTACGCCTCCCGGTCGTTGGCGACCAGTTCCCCGAGCGCCGGCAGCACGCGGAAGGAATAGGCGTCATAGAGCTCCGACAGGACCGGCAGGATCACCTTGCCGAACTCCAGGCAAAGAAACCGCCCGCCGGGCCTCAGGACGCGCCGCGCCTCCGACAGCGCCGCCGGCAGATCGGTGACATTGCGAAAACAGAACGCGGTGGCGAACGTCTCGACCGATCCGTCGGGAAACGGCAGTTGCTCGGCGTCGCCGCAAATCCAGGTGACCTCGCCGAGGACCCCATGGTCGAGACCCCGGTCCCTGCCCGCTTCCAGCATGTTGCGGTTGATGTCGCAGACCGTCACCGAGCCGCCGCCGCGCTCGAGAAACCTGAAGGCGATGTCGCCGGTTCCCCCGCCCACATCCAGCAGGTGAGCCCCGGGCCGGGGCTTGATCCGGTCGAGCAGCGCGCCCTTCCACAGCCGGTGAATGCCGCCGCTCATCAGATCGTTCATCAGATCGTAGCGGGCGGAAACGCTGTCGAAGACGGCCCGCACCATCCCCGACTTTTCATCGGCACCGACATCCCGGAAGCCGAACGATGCGGTCTCTCCGGAGGCGGATTCTCCTTGAGTCCCAGGTGGTTGCTTGGCCATCAGCGGACCATAGCGGAAGCCGCCGGAAACCGCTACTTTGTTGCCATGCCCGAACTGCCCGAAGTTGAAACCGTGTGCCGGGGGTTGGCGCCGGCGATGGAAGGCGCCTCGATCTCGCGCGCCGTTGTCCGGCGCCGGGATCTCAGGATTCCCTTTCCGGACCATATGGCGGCGCGCCTTGAAAACCGCCGGATTTTGCATTTGGGACGGCGGGCCAAGTACATCCTCGTTGCATTGGATGACGGGTGGACACTGGTCATACACCTGGGCATGTCGGGGCGCATGACCGTTTTCGGCGACGCCCTGCCGCCGCCGGGGCCCCATGACCACGTGGATTTCGAGCTGGATGCGGGCGCCGTCCGGTTTTGCGATCCTCGCCGCTTCGGACTCATGGCCCTGGTCGAGACCGAAAAACTGAATGATCACAAGCTGTTCTCCCATTTGGGACCCGATCCGCTGGGAAACCGCTTCGACGCCATGACGCTGGATGCGGCTCTCGCCGGCAAACGCGGGCCGATCAAAATGGCCCTGCTCGATCAGCGGGTGGTCGCCGGGCTCGGCAACATTTACGTCTGCGAAAGCCTGTATCGGTCGGGCATTTCGCCCAGGCGCCGGGCGGGGACGGTACCCGGCAAGCGGGCCGGACGTCTGGCCGCCGCGATCCGGGAGACGCTGCTGGAGGCGATCGCGGCCGGCGGCTCTTCCCTTCGCGATCACGCCGCGCCGGATGGCCGGCTCGGTTACTTCCAGCACGGCTTCAAGGTCTACGATCGGGAGGGCCAGCCCTGTCCCGACTGCGATTGCGACGTGGCCCGCACCGGCGGAATCCGGCGGTTGGTTCAATCCGGGCGCTCAACCTTCTATTGCTCCCGGCGCCAACGGTGAGTAGAAGCGTAATCATGGCCTTGAGTGGAAAATTCGCGGTCTGCGCCCTGCTCCAGATGCTTTGGGCGGGGGCGGCGATGGCGCAGGGTTTTCTCCCCGGCACCGAAGACATCCCCGTGATGCCGGGTTTGGAGCCGAGCGCCGAGGCGGAGACCGTCTTCGATACCCCCGCGGGACGGATCGTAACCGTGTCCGCGACCGCGCCGGCGCCGGCTTCGCGGGTCAGGGCCTTCTATGCCGAGTCGCTTCCCGCGCTTGGCTGGCGGCCCGCCGGACCCGGCCGATTTGTTCGCGAAGGCGAGGCCCTGCACTTATCGGTCCAGGTGGCCCCGGCCTCCGGAACCCGGCGTGTCGTGGTCCAATTCACCCTTTCTCCAGTCCGGCCCGGCCGCCAGGAATAACCGCATTTCCGCGGCTTACGGTGTTGACGATGGGGGTGCGCGCCACTATAACCGCGCCCTTCGACGAACAGATGCAGGCAAAGAGAAATATTCATGGCCAACCATCAATCGGCTAAGAAACGAATTCGTCAAATTCGGCGTCGCTCCCAGGTGAACCGGTCGCGCCTCAGCCGTATGCGGACCTACGTGAAGAAGGTCGAGGCGGCGATCGAGACCGGTGATGCCGCCGCGGCCAAGGACGCGCTGAAGGCCGTGGAGCCCCAACTCATGCGGAGCGCTCAGAAAGGCATCATCCACAAGAACACCGCATCGCGAAAGTTGTCGCGCCTGTCGGCCCGCATCAAGTCGATGTCTGCGTAGCCGGTAACGGATTCAAACGGTTAGGCCGCATTCTTCGAATGCGGCCTTTTTCCTGCCCGGACGTCTTCCGAAGAGCGAGTCGGAACGACTCGAACCGAGTCAAGAAGATTATTTTCGACGTTCCCTATTCAGTCCCGTTGAATCGAAAATTTGAGGCGAGTACAGTCGATCCTGGCTCGGCGCGCACACCTTGCGTCGATCTTCAATCGAAATCCAAGAAAGGCGGCTTGTTCAATTTGAATTGGGAAAAGTTTCTCTGAAAAATTGAGCGAAGAAAAGAATTCGTCCAATTTTGATATCCGGGGAAAATAAAAAACCAATAATAATTTTCGCCAAATTTCGGTTGGAAAAAGTGAAATGACGATAAGGTTCCGGGGTGAAGGACCGTGTCATTGGGGGAATACTAGCTGGGGGCAATATCTTCTTCGAATTGCCTTTGGTTTGAATTAGGAAATCGCCGCAAGGCGTGATCCGAACGAATCGAAGCGGTCCGTATCGGCCCTTCCGGGGGCGTGCGGTTTGGTGGGCTGGCAAAACTCATGGGCACCAATTCTGACGAACGTCTTCTGGAAAATCAGTGGTATCGCGTAAGCAGCCGTCTCAAGGCCGAGATCGGTGAAACGGCATATGAAAATTGGCTGAAGCCGCTCCGGGTCCGGGAGATCAACGGTTCCGAGGTGCGGATCGCCGTGCCGAGCCGCTTCATGCGCGACTGGGTGGTTGCAAATTACGGCGAGCGTCTGAGGGAATTGTGGGCCGGCGAGAATCCCGGCATTAAGTCCGTCGATATCTCCATTCAGCCGGGCTCGGATACGGAACCCGACGAGGAACCGGCCTCCCCGACGGCCAAAGCCGCCGCCGCCCGGGCATCCGTGGATGCCAGGCAGGCGCGGGGCATCGTTGCGCCGGGTGAAATCTCCGCGCCCCTCGACCCCCGGTTCACGTTCTCGAATTTCGTCGTCGGCAAGCCGAATGAATTTGCCTATGCGGCGGCCCGCCGGGTCGCCGAGGCGGCATCGGTCCCGTTCAATCCGTTGTTCCTCTATGGCGGCGTCGGCCTCGGCAAGACCCATCTCATGCATGCGATCGCCTGGGATATCGTCCAGCGGGATCCAAACCGGACGGTGATGTACTTGTCGGCCGAGAAGTTCATGTACCGGTTCGTTCGGGCGCTTCGCGAACAGAACACCGTCGATTTCAAGGAGCAGTTTCGCTCCGTCGACGTACTGATGATCGATGACGTGCAATTCATCGGCGGCCGCGACGCGACGCAGGAGGAGTTTTTCCATACCTTCAACGCGCTTGTCGATCAGGGCCGCCAGATCATCCTGTCGGCCGACAAGTCGCCCTCCGACCTCGAGGGCGTTGAGGAGCGCCTGAAGTCGCGGCTCAATTGCGGTTTGGTGGCCGATATCCATGCCACCACCTACGAACTCCGGCTGGCCATCCTGGAAACCAAGGCCGAGCAGATGAAAATTTCGGCGCCGCCCAAGGTGCTGGAGTTTCTCGCCCACAAGATCACGTCGAACGTCCGGGAGCTCGAGGGGGCGCTCAACCGGGTCGCCGCGCACACCCAGCTGGTGGGCCGGGATTTGACCCTGGAGACCACTCAGGACGTTCTCCACGACCTGCTCCGGGCCAACGACCGGCGCGTGACCATAGAAGAAATTCAAAAGCGGGTGGCGGAACATTTCAACATCCGCGTTTCGGACATGCACTCGGCCCGGCGCGCCCGTTCCGTGGCCCGTCCGCGGCAAGTGGCGATGTATCTGGCCAAACAACTGACATCCCGCTCGTTGCCGGAAATCGGCCGCAAGTTCGGCGGACGCGACCACACCACGGTCATGCACGCGGTCCGGAAGGTCGACGAACTCCGCGAAAAAGACGGCTCGTTCGCGGAGGATGTAGAGCTGCTACGGCGGATGCTAGAGGGCTAATCGCCGGCTGACCGGTTCGGCCTAGGCCGCGCGCTGCCGAATTTCTGATTCGCGCCTATATATCAGAGGCTTAGCCTTGGAGAGGCGCGGCGAAATAAGCTTCGATCCTGGCGAAATTCTGCTATAATGATTCGATTCCGGTTCGGCGCCTCCCGAGCGCCCGACTCCACTGATTCTTGGCCGATTCCGGCGTCCTCCTGCGCCGGAATTTTCGCCACCGGAATCGTCCTCGGGGGAACGCCGACGAAGCAAAGCAGGTCGAAACGAACCCATGAAAATCACCATCGAGCGCGGACAACTGCTAAAGGTTCTCACCCACGTGCAGAGTGTTGTCGAGCGCCGGAACACGATCCCCATCCTGTCGAACGTGAAATTCGAGGCTCCGGACGGACAACTCAGCCTGAACGCCACCGATATGGATATCGAAATCGTCGAAACGGTGGACGCCGACGTGGCGGCGCCCGGATCGACCACGGCGCCGGCGCATACCATGTTCGATATCGTGCGCAAGCTTCCGGAGGGCGCGCAGATCGAATTGGACTGCACGGGCGATGACGGTCAGCTTGCCCTGACGTCCGGACGGTCACGGTTTTCCCTGACCTGCCTGCCGACCGAGGATTTTCCGGTGATGGCCGACGGTGATATGCCGCACGGCTTTTCCGTATCCGCCGGGGACCTGAGGATGCTGGTCGACCGGACCCGGTTCGCCATCTCGACGGAAGAGACCCGCTATTATCTGAACGGAATTTATCTCCACGAGTCCGAGCGGGACAGCGTTGCCGTGCTTCGGGCGGTGGCGACCGACGGGCACCGCTTAGCGAGCGTGGAGCTGCCGCTGCCGGACGGCGCCTCGGGCATGCCGGGCGTGATCGTGCCCCGAAAGACCGTTGCCGAGCTTCGCAAGCTGATCGACGAAACCGAAACCGACGTTCAGGTGGCGCTCTCCGATACCAAAATCCGCTTCACGTTCGATGGCGCGGTTCTGTCGTCCAAACTCATTGACGGCACGTTTCCCGACTATGACCGGGTCATTCCGGCTGGAAACGACAAGTCCATGGTGGTCGATTGCAGGACCTTCGCCGACGCGGTGGACCGGGTGTCCGCGATTTCGTCGGAAAAGTCCCGCGCGGTGAAGCTGGCCATTTCCAAGGGAAACCTCATCTTGTCGGCCAACAGTCCGGAAAACGACTCGGCGACCGAAGAGCTGCCCATCGGGTACGATTCGTCCGATATCGAGATCGGCTTCAACTCCCGGTACCTGTTGGACATTGCCCAGCAGATCGACGGAGAATCGGCGACCTTCATGATGGCCGACGCCGCTTCGCCGACCCTGGTACAGGATCCCGAGGACACCAGCGCCCTCTACGTGCTGATGCCCATGCGGGTCTAGGGCGCGGGTGCGCATCGGCAGCCGTTCGCATATGTCGACGCCGCGGGCCGACGGGGCTTCCGTCCCGAGACTGGCGGTTACCCGGCTTTCATTGACCGATTTCAGGTCTTACCCGTCGGCGCGCGTTCGGACCGATTCCCGTCCGGTCGTTCTGACCGGTCCCAATGGCGCGGGGAAAACGAATCTTCTCGAGGCGCTGTCGTTTTTGGCGCCGGGCCGGGGGTTGCGGCGCGCCAGATTGGCTGAAGTTACCCGGCGGCACCCGGACGAGGCGCCCGGTGAGCGGGTCTGGGGGGTGGCGGCCAAGCTCGAGATCGAGGGCAGCACCTTCGACGTGGGGACCGGCTGCCGTCCCGACGCCGACGGCGGCCGGGAAAAGCGCGAGGTCAAGATCGACGGCGAATCCGCCAAATCCCAGGGCGATCTCGGCCGTCTGACCGCCGTGCAATGGCTGACGCCGCAAATGGACGGCCTGTTCAACGAGGGCGCGGGCGGGCGGCGGCGGTTCGTGGACCGGATCATCTACGGCCTGGACGGCGATCACGCGGGCCCGGTGAATGCCTACGACCACGCGCTGAGGAGCCGGAACAAGCTCCTTCGCGAGGGGGTGCGGGACACGGACTGGCTGGCCTCGGTGGAGGATTCCATGGTGCGTCACGGCGTCGCCGTGGCCGCCCGCCGCAAGGAAGCGGTGGCCAGGCTGTCGGCCCATTGCCGAGTCGATGACGGGCCGTTTCCCGACGCCGAAATCGCCATGGTGGGCGATCTTGAAATGTGGCTGGACGAAGCGCCGGCGCTCGAGGTCGAGGACCGGTTTCGCGAGCAGCTTAGGGAGAACGGGGCGAGAGACGGCGAACAGGCCGGCCCCGGCGTGGGGCCGCACCGGAGCGATCTCGCGGTCCGTCATGCCGGCCACGGCCGGCCCGCCGCCGAGTGTTCCACGGGCGAACAAAAAGGGCTGCTGATCACGCTGATCCTCGGCGCCGCCAAGATGCAGTCGGAGGACCGGGGCTTTGCACCCCTGCTGCTCCTCGACGAGGTGGCGGCCCATTTGGACGAAACCAGGCGGGCCGCCCTGTTCGGCCGCTTGGGCGCCCTGAATGCGCAAGCCTGGATGACCGGGACCGACGCCGGGATGTTCGAAGCGTGGCGCGGCACGGCCCAGTTTTTCGATGTTTCCCCCGGTTCGATCACTGAATGCGGGTAATCACCCGGAACCCTAGGACCACAACGGCATGAGCGAAGAAAACGAAGATCAAATCGAGGATCTAGGCGAATTGGATCAGGACTCGGAGGCCTATGACGCCCAGTCCATCAAGGTTCTTCGCGGTCTTGAGGCGGTTCGCAAGCGGCCCGGAATGTATATCGGCGACACCGATGACGGATCCGGCCTGCATCACATGATTTACGAGGTGGTGGACAACGCCATCGACGAGGCGCTGGCCGGGTTCTGCGACTCCATCGAGGTGGTTCTCAACGGCAACGGGTCGGCGACGATCTCCGACAACGGCCGGGGAATTCCGGTGGACATCCACGAAGAAGAAGGTGTGGCGGCGGCGGAAGTCATCATGACTCACCTCCATGCCGGCGGTAAGTTTGACCGGAATTCCTACAAGGTGTCCGGCGGGCTGCACGGTGTCGGCGTATCGGTGGTCAATGCGCTGTCGAGCGACCTCGAGCTCCGCATCTGGCGGGACGGCAAAGAGCACGTCATCACGTTCAAGGACGGAGAGGTCGATAAGTCGCTCGAGGTTGTCGGCGACGCCGGCGAAAAAACCGGCAGCCAGGTAACCTTTTTGCCGTCGACGGATGTGTTCGGCCTGACGGAGTTCGATCTCTCGACCCTGGAGCATCGCCTGCGCGAATTGGCCTTCCTGAATTCGGGCGTATCGTTGACGCTGACCGATGCCCGGCATGTGGAGCCCAAAACCGTCGAGTTGCACTATGAGGGGGGCCTGCGGGCCTTTGTCGAGTATTTGGACCGGTCGAAGCAGGCGATCAATCCGACCATCTCCGTCACCGGGGAGAAGGACGGCATTGTCGTCGAGGCGGCGCTTCAATGGAACGACAGCTACCACGAATCGACGCTCTGCTTTACCAACAACATCCCTCAAAAGGACGGCGGGACCCATTTGGCCGGATTCCGAGGCGCGCTGACCCGGACCATCAATACCTACGCCGACGCGGAAGGCATCTCGAAGAAGGCCAAGGTCAGCGTCACCGGGGACGACGCGCGCGAGGGAATGACCTGCGTGTTGTCGGTCAAGGTGCCCGACCCGAAATTCTCCTCGCAGACCAAGGAAAAGCTGGTCTCGTCCGAGGTGCGGCCGGTGGTCGAGAGCATCATGGGCGACAAGCTGAACCAGTGGTTCGAGGAACACCCGAACGACGCCAAGAAGGTTATCGGCAAAATAGTCGAGGCCGCCGCCGCGCGGGAGGCGGCGCGCAAGGCGCGGGAGCTGACCCGCCGCAAGGGAGCGCTGGATGTCTCGTCGCTGCCCGGCAAGCTTGCGGATTGCCAGGAAAAGAATCCCGCGCTGAGCGAGCTGTTCATCGTCGAGGGTGACTCGGCGGGCGGCTCGGCCAAGCAGGGCCGCGACAGGGGCAAGCAGGCCATCCTCCCGCTTCGCGGCAAAATCCTCAATGTCGAGCGGGCACGGTTCGACAAGATGCTGTCCTCCGCCGAGATCGGCACGCTGATCACGGCGCTCGGCACGGGGATCGGACACGACGACTTCGATATCGAGAAAATCCGCTATCACAAGATCATCATCATGACCGACGCCGATGTGGACGGGAGCCACATTCGGACGCTCCTCTTGACGTTCTTTTACCGGCAGATGCCCGAAATCGTCGAGCGGGGGTATCTCTATATCGCCCAGCCGCCGCTCTATCGCGCCAAGACCGGAAATTCCGAGGTCTACCTCAAGGACGACCGGGCGCTCGAAGACCACCTGATCGACGCCGGCCTCGAGGACTGCGTGCTGCGGACCGCCGAGGGCGGCGAGATTGCCGCCCGGGACCTCCGCCGGATGGTCGACGCGGCCCGGCAGATCAAGACGCAGCTCACCGGACTGGTTACCCGGGTGCCGCTGAAGATCGTCGAGCAGGCGGCGATTGCCGGGGCGCTCAACCCGGGGATCCTGTCGAACGCCGAACATGCGGGCCAGGCGGCGGAGTATATCGCCACCCGCGTCGATCTGCTCGAAGAGGAGGGCGACCGGGGTTGGCTGGGCGAGCCGCTGCCGGACGGCGGTTTGGCGTTTACGCGGACGCTGCGGGGTGTGCCCGAAGGGCCGCACGTCATTGACGGCGCCGTGATCAGGAGCGCCGAGGCCCATGCCATCGACGCCCACGCCGCGGACCTGCAGGAGCAGTATTCCCGCCACGGCCGGCTGGCGTCCAAGGACAGGGAGTTCGTCATCACCGGGCCGGTGTCGTTGGTGGATATCGTGCTTGAACTGGGCCGCAAGCAGGTTTCCATGCAGCGCTACAAGGGATTGGGCGAGATGAATCCCGAACAGCTCTGGGAGACCACCCTGGACCCCAACGTCCGGACGCTCCTCCAGGTGAAGGCAAGTCACGCGGACGATGCCGAGGACGTGTTCTCGACCCTGATGGGCGATCTGGTGGAGCCCCGCCGGAACTTTATCCAGCAAAACGCCCTGAAAGTGGCCAATCTGGACGTCTAGCCCGCATTTCCGCCGCATTTCCACATTAACGAATTTCTAAGGCGGGACTTCGAAAGTGCGGCATCATGGCGAAAAACGGGAAAAACCAGGAAGAGCGGCGCAAGTCGGCGTCCAAGTCCCCCAAAAACAAGGGCGGCACCCCTCGCAGACGCGGCCGCCGGCTCCTGTGGAGCCTGAAATGGACCGCCACTTTCGCGATCTGGGGCGTCGTGATCATCGCCGGGGTGGTCGCCTTTTACGCCTATGATCTGCCGTCCGTCGAGGGCGCGCTTTCACAAAACCACAAACCCGGCATTACGCTGGTCGCGGCCGACGGCGCCCGCTTTGCGTCGATCGGCGAGTTCAGGGGCGGGACCATCCGGCTCTCCCAAATGCCGGCCTATCTTCCCCAAGCCCTGGTTGCCGTCGAGGATCGCCGGTTTTACGAGCACCGGGGCGTCGACTGGCGCGGGATCGGCCGCGCCATGGCGGTCAATCTCAAGGCCGGAGGCATCCGTCAGGGCGGCAGCACCCTCACCCAGCAGGCGGCGAAAAACCTGTTTCTGACTTCCGAGCGAACGGTCAAGCGCAAGGTGCAGGAAACGCTGTTGGCGCTGTGGCTGGAGCGCCGTTTCACCAAGGAACAAATTCTGACCATTTACCTGAACCGGGTGTACTTCGGCGCCGGCGCCTACGGTCTGGAGGCCGCGTCGCTGCGTTTCTTCGACAAGCAGCCGGCGCAATTGAGCCTCCACGAGGCGGCCATGCTGGTCGGCGCGCTCAAGGCGCCGTCGCGGCTCAATCCGGTCAGCGACGGCAAGGCGGCGCGGAAGCGCGCGGCGGTCGTTCTTGCCGCCATGCGCCGCCAGGGATTGATCACCGCCGCCCAGCAGAAACGCGCGCAGTCGGTTGGCTCGGGTTCCGCCCGGGCGCCAAGCCGCAAAAACGCCGCGCTGTACTACGCGGACTGGGTGGTGGATCAATTGTCCGGTTACGTGGGTCCGGATGCCGGCAGCCTCGTGGTCGAAACCACGCTGGATACCGGATTGCAGCGCTCGGCGGAGCGGGCGGTCGCCGATTTGATCGGCGGCAAGGGCCGGGCCCGGGGCATTTCCCAGGCCGCGGTCGTGGTGTTGTCCCTGGACGGCGCCGTCCGGGCGATGGTCGGCGGCCGCAGTTATGGCAGAAGCCAGTTCAACCGGGCGGTCCAGGCCCGGCGTCAGCCGGGCTCCGCCTTCAAGCCCATCGTCTACCTGGCGGGACTGGAACACGGATTGCAGCCGTCCACGGTGGTCGTCGACGGCCCGGTCGAGGTCGGGGGCTGGAAACCGCGCAACATAGACGGCACGTACGCGGGCGAACTGACCCTCCATCAGGCTCTTGCCCGGTCGGTCAATACGGTCGCCGCCAAGGTCGCCGTGGCGGCCGGGATACCCGAAGTCATATCCACGGCCGAACGCCTCGGCATCACCAGCCGGCTCACGCGGACGCCCAGCATCGCGCTCGGAACCTCCGAGGTTGGCCTGTTGGAGTTGACGGGCGCCTATGGGGCCATCGCGAACGGCGGTATCGCCGTATGGCCCTACGGGGTCGAGCGCGTCGCCGATCCCGGCGGGGCCATCCTCTTCGAGCGGGCGGGCGACGGCCCGCCCAGGGTGATCAAGCGGGTTCACGCCCGGGCGTTGAGCGAGATGCTGGGCGGCGTGGTTTCCGCCGGGACCGGCCGGGCGGCGCGACTGGACCGTCCCGCCGCGGGCAAAACCGGGACCTCCCAGAATTTTCGCGATGCCTGGTTCGTCGGCTACACCGCCGATTTCGTCGCCGGCGTCTGGCTGGGGAACGACGATGGCACGCCCATGCGCGGCGTCACCGGGGGCCGTGACGCCGCCAGGCTCTGGCGGGCAATCATGATGGCGGCACACGTGGATATGCCGCCCCGGGCGCTGCTCCCGGAAGCGAAGACCGCGCCGGACCGGCCCGGCTTCTTCAGGCGATTGTTCGACAGGCTCTCATCGGCGGGCGGTTAGCTTGACCGCCGCCTATTCCGCGATACGGGCGATGGTCGACGTGGTCGAATGCCCGTCCGCGAGTTCGGCTAGGACAACCTCCCCGCCGTAGGCCTGGACGATCTTCGCTTCGGGAATGTCCTCGATACGGTAATCGGCGCCCTTGACGAAGACCTCCGGCTTCAACAGCTCTATGAGATCGGCCGGCGTGTCGTCCTCGAATATGACCACCAGATCGACGGTTTCGAGAGAGGCGAGAACCGCCGCACGCGCGGCCTCCCCCTGGATTGGCCGTTCCGGGCCCTTCAACCGGCTCGTCGAGGCGTCGCTGTTGAGGGCGACGATCAGCCGGTCGCACGCATTCTTGGCCTGGGCGATGACCGAAAGATGGCCCGGATGCAGCAAATCGAAACAGCCGTTCGTGAATCCCACTTTGAGTCCCTGGCTGCGCCACTGTTCCACCCGGTCGAATGCCGGCTGCCTCGGGACGATTTTCATGCTGCTGCCCGCCAGCTCGGTGGCCCGGAGCGCCGCCGCGATGTCGTCGGCGTAGGCGGCCGCGGTGCCGACCTTGCCGACGACGATTCCCGCCGCCGTATTGGCCAATCCCACCGCCCGGCCGAGCGGGATATTTGCCGCCAGACCCGCGGCCATGGTGGCGGCCACCGTATCGCCGGCGCCGGAAACGTCGAATACCTCGCGCGCTTCGGCGGCGAAATGTTGCGGCGCCTCTCCTTTCATGATCAGGCTCATGCCGTCCGCGCTCCGGGTCGCGAGAACGCCCTTCACGCCGGCCTCATCGATAAGACGGTTGGCCGCGGCGATGATTGCCTCATCGCCGTCCGTCGATTGTCCGGAAGCCGCGGCGAGCTCCTTCAGGTTCGGCGTGACCAGATCCGCTCCCGAGTACGGCACGTAGTTGCCGCCCTGGGGATCGACCGCCACCGGCACGTTCGCCTCGATGGCGAGGGAAATAACCTGCTCGGCGAGGCCGCCGCCGAACATCCCCTTGCCGTAATCCGCAAGTATCACAGCGCCGCAGTCCGGCAGTGCGGCGCGCACCGCTTTCAGAACCTTTTCCCGAAGCCGGCTGTCCAGCGGCTCCGAGGATTCCTCATCGGCGCGGAGCATCTGCTGGGATCCGGCGATGTAACGCGTCTTGATGGAGGTTGTCCGGTTGCCGTCGTTGACCAGATTGGCCTCGGTGGCGGTCAACTCACCCAACAGCTGGGCGACCCGCGCGCCGGCGGCATCGCGGCCGACGACCGAGACGAAAATGGTCGAAACCCCGAGTCCTGAGAGGTTGCGGGCGACGTTTCCGGCCCCGCCGAGCATTTCGTTTTGACGCGCCACCCGCAGCACCGGAATGGGCGCTTCGGGTGAAATTCGCTCCACCCCGCCATAAACGAAGCGGTCCAGCATAACGTCACCAACGCACAGCACGCGGGCGCCGGCGATTGTTTCCAGGGATTCGAGCAACTCGGCTGCTGGGGTCACGGCGCCATCCGCTGCAGTCTGATCCACCGGCCGCTCATGCGGGCGCGGTCCGCGGCGACCGCCGCCACAAGCGGTTCACCCGGCGCCGCCGACGGCCGCGGTACGTCCCTGACATCGAGCCGGCCCGTCCGGGCGCTTTGAATCACCTGCCTCATGGCGCTGTTGTACTCTGTTTTCAATGCCTTATGCAAAGCCCTGCCGGATGGAAATACCCATGGACGGCTGCGACCCGGCGCATTGGAAGGGCCCTCGCGGCGTGACTCTGGGTGATTGAAGCGCCGGCCCGATCGTGACACCATCGGCCCACGACTTTTCGAGCGCAGTTCTGCGGGAGGGATTATGCCCCATTATCATTTGATCAGTTCCAAGACCTGACCCTGGGTTCAGCGCGCCGTGATTGCTATGCGTGCCAAGAACGTCGATTTCGAGGTCACTTACGTCAATTTGCGTGAGAAGCCAGACTGGTTTCTCGAGATTTCGCCCCACGGCAAGGTGCCGGTGCTGAAGGTGGATGACGAAGTTCTGTTCGAATCCAACGCCATCGCCGAGTACCTGGACGAGATGGTGCCGCCGCGGCTGCACCCCGAAGATCCCGTCAAGCGTGCCCGCAACCGGGCCTGGACGGACTTCGTGCCCGATTTCTCCAGGGCGCTGGGCAAGGTGGGCTACGCCAAGACCCCGGAGGATATCGCCGAGGCCATGGAGGCGCTGCCCAAGCCCTTGAGCCGGGTCGAAGAGGCGCTCACCAGGGAGCGTGAAGGCGACGGGCCATTTTTCAACGGTTCGGACCTGTCGCTGGTCGACGCGGCCTATGCGCCGTTCCTCATGCGGTTCACCTTTGTCGAGAGGTACCTCAACACGGGCGCCCTCGGCGACTATCCCAAAATCGGCGCCTGGCGCGACGCGCTGCTGGCCGACGAGCGGATAAGAAACTCGGTGCCGGAAGACTTCGAGACCGAGTTCGCCAAGAACCTGGTCCGCCGGGAAACCCATGCGGCGACCCTCATGGAAGGGGCGTCCGAAGCGGCCGAATAAGCCGCCGAATAATTTCGAAGGCCGCTGGGCGCGCCGAACTCCGGTGCGCCCAGCGTTTTTGAGGCTGGGGAGGAAGCATGGTGAACGCGGTTCTCCGCACCGAGAATGTCCGGGGCATGATCTGGATGATCGCCTCCGGCGCGCTTTTCGCCCTCAATTTCTCCATCATCCGCCACCTCGGGAATGATCTTCACGCCTTCGAGATCGTCTTCTTCCGCAATCTGTTCGGTTTCCTGGTGATGATCCCGATGCTCTGGCGGCTGGAGCGCCGGCAACTCATACCGAAACG
>CAZUGT010000078.1:0-10822 GCA_964620095.1 uncultured Rhodospirillaceae bacterium
CGAACTTAAGGGTCAGCGTGGACCAGGTCTCGATGGCCGTGATGCACGCCTCGCCGTCGCCCTGCGCGGCGTGGGCGTCTCCGGTGCTGAACAGCGCACCGTCCCATTGGACCGGCAAATAAACGGTCGAGCCCACGGTCAAATGCTTATTGTCCATGTTACCGCCGGTCTCCCGGGGCGGTGCCGTGGAAAGCGCGCCGGCCTCGGCGAGTGCATTGCCCAGAACGCCCGGAAACGGCGCAATGGGAATTGCGATATCGTCGCGATGCTTCATCCGCGCGAATTGGCCGTCCGACAAGTCCCAGATCTGCAGGTAGGGGCCCGGCAACTCTTCGGCCGGCAGCAGGCCGCGTCCGGGGTTGATGGCCGTCCAGCCGAAATTGGCCGGCAGTTTCATCGAGACGATCTCCACCGCCAGCACGTCACCCGGTGCCGCACCCCGTACATGTACCGGGCCGGTCAACGGGTGGCCCTTAAACGGCCCTTTTCGGATGACGTCTTCCGCCGTCGAGTCGATGGAATAGAAGTTGTCCGCCGCATCCCGGGTATGGAAAGTCACCGTGTCGCCGGGATCAATGGTCAGGCGCGGCTCCAGCGAGTGGTCCCAAGCGTAGTGGACGACATCGGCGTCGAGTTCATATGACTGGCTCATCCCTCTTCGATCATGGTGGTGTGGGTGGCGTAGACATCGGGCATGGTCTCGACGGGCCGGCGCCCGAAACCGCATTCGGTCGCGACGCCGAACCGCGCCACGTGCCTCTTCGCCGTCGCCACCCGGGCCCGGGTCGCCTCCACCCCGCCGGTGTGATGCACCAGGCCGAGATACAGTTCGGTTTCCGGTTTCAGGTTCAATTTCCGGAGCGGCTCGTAATAGGCGTCGTCGTCCCGTTCCTTCGGCACCGGCATGTGAATCCAGGCGATTGACCGCTTGGCGAGGGCGGACACGCCGTTGGCCACGTCCACCAGATGGCCGGCGTCCTTGGGCTCGATGAAATGCTTGTGGCCGGAATCGCCGTAACAGAGGTGAATGCCCGCCTCCATGGGTTCGGGCACCATATCCACAAGCCCGGCGGCCCGCTTGTTGATCTCGCCCAGCAGGTCGTCACCCAGGTGGTTTTCCACAACGCCTTCCAGCAGGGCGAACTCGCTGACCACCTCCCACTGAATGGCGAGCTTCTCCGGCGGGATGGCGGCGGCCATCTTCTCGAACTCCCGGCCGAGCGCCCGGCCATAGGCCTGCTCGAACATCTCGCGATGGTCCTTCGCCACATAGAACGTCACCAACGCCAGGGGCGTCGGCAGGCCGACCTGAAAACGGACGTCGGCGGGGATGACGCCTTCCTCCACCAGCCTGGCGAATGTCCCGTAGGACTCGATGGCCGCGTCGCCATAGCCGAGATTGGGGAATTCGATCTCGTCCGGCGAGGCCACGCCGTCGATGATTTCGTAGGGCGGGAACGGCACGTAGATGCTGTCCACGTCCTGCTGCCTCGTCTGCGGGCTCTGCCCGATGCGCTTGTACTGCCAGCGGATCCAGTTTTCCCGCTCGCCCACCTCGCCGTCCGGCAGCCGGGCCAGGTGGCCGGACATATGTTCCATCGCGGCGCGAAAGGTTTCCTCGGCGCTGGCGTAGGGGGCGCTCCCGACCATCAGGACGCCGGATACTTGAGTGTCGGTCATTGGCAAAGTTCCCTGTGAATGTTGAGGAGTTCGGGAATGGTCGCCGGGTCGCGGCGCCCGAACCCGCATTCGGTGGCGATGTCGTAGTCGGCGGCATACCTGTCGGCGGCGGCCATGCGGCGGCGTCCGCCCTCGACGCCGTCGGTATGATGCACCAGCCCCAGGATCAGCCTGGTCTCCCCGGGCAGCTTCAAATCCTCCAGGGGCTTGAAGTAGTCGTCGTCCGCCCGGCCCCGCGGCACGGGCATGTGCATGAAGTCCACCCGCCGGGGCGAGGCGGCAACGATGCCGTTGGCGAAAGCGACCGAGGTTCCGAGGTCTTCCGGCTCGACGATGTGCTGGTGCCCGGGATCGCCGTAGCACAGGTGGATGCCGAACTCGACATCGTCCCGGACGAGACCGGCGAGCCGCGCCACCCGCGCGACCGAGCCCTCGATGGGGTCGTCATAGGGCAGCTTGGGTCCGCCGTCGGCGCCGACGACTTCGAAGCAAACGTCGAACTGAATGCTCAGCTTATCGGCGGGAACGGCGGCCTGCATCTTTTCCAAATCCCGCGCCATGGCGGCCTCGATGGCCGGCTCCACGTCGAGCTGGCAATCGGGCATGACGAATCCGCATACCAACGCCATAGGCGTCGGCACACAGACCAGGAACCGTACATCGGAGGGAATTTTGCCGGCGCGCCGCAGCTCGTCGAACAGCGCATAGGACTCGATCGCCTCATCGCCGTAGCCAAGCTCGCCCATGTCCACATCCGCAGGCGAGAGGCCCGCCTTGATCCGGTAGAAAGGCCGCCGCACCGCGTCCTTGAAGCCCGGCAGTTTCATCTCCGCCTCCCCCTGCTCGAGCTGTTCGCAGCCGTCGAAACTGGCCTGTTGCCACCGGATCCAATATCCCCGCTCGCCGGTTTCCCCGTCGGGAATCCGCGAACAGCACCCCTTCAGGGTTTCCGCGACGGTGGTGAAGACGGTCTCCGCATCGGCCAATCCGACGCTGCCGATCAGATGCGCTTGGCGGGCCATGGCTTCCCCCTTTCGGCTCGTTGTCCGGCGTCCCGGCAGGGTCGGCCGGGGTGCGGGAAGAGTCAACCATATGCGATCCCGGCCCAACGCCCCGAAAGGGCTTCCTCCCGTCAGGCAAGGTCGGGAAGCGATATGGCGGACAAGGCTGACGCCTTGCCCACATCGCCACAGGCTCAACAACAATCAAATTATGAAAAATGAATTTTTGGCGGCATAATCAGACGGCGGAATACACCTACGAAAAGCCGCCAAACCGTTCAATCGGGTGGGACCACCTCAAATGGCCATTCACTAGGGTAATGTAAAATGACAAAAAAGGCATCTATCTCATTCAGCCATATGGGTATTCACTGTTTCGAACTTGAGCCTATGGTTGATTTCTATTGTTCAATGCTGGAACTGGAAGTAGCCGATATAGGTGTCTTCAATTCACCGACAGGTGAAAGGAAGATCGCATTTTTGAGTAACGACCCCACCGAACATCATCTCGTCGCATTGGTTGATGGACGTGATGCGGATGCCGATGCCGTGCTGATCAACCAAATATCGTTTGAAGTGGATTCGTTGGACACCCTGCGGGCACTCAAAAAACGGCTGGATGAGGATGAGGTCGAAATTACGGCGATTAGCGATCATTGTGTGACGTGGTCGTTGTATTTTCTGGATATAGATGGAAACCGCATCGAGACTTTTGTGTACTCGCCCTTTTACGTTCAACAGCCACGGCTCATGCCGATGGACTTGTCGTTGACCGATGCCGAAATCGAAAAAATAACCAAAGAACGCTTTGGCGATGACCCGACATTCAGGTCACTCGACAGCTGGAAAAGTGATTTTGCCAAAAGCCTTGGTGTCGCCGTTTAGTGAGGTGGTCCCGGTTGTTCGGACGGTTTGGCCCCGGGTCCGGATAACCGCTAATTTCGACTCGACTCCCGCCGCGCCAGGCGGCAAGGTTTTCCCTGCAATCACAGGTAGGTTTCCCCCGATTGTGGATCGCGCCCGGGAGGGCTTCGGGACCGGGATCGGGGAGGCCGCGACGTAAGGGCCGGACGATGCGCATTGGGGTGATCGGATACGGCTTTATCGGACGCTCCATCGTGGAACGGATCGAGGCCAGCGGCGGGCTGTTCGAGACCGCCTTCGTCCACAATCGGAGCGCCGATACCCTGGCCGGGCTCGATCCCGCGCTCCGGCTCGACGACCTCGGCGGAGC
This sequence comes from uncultured Rhodospirillaceae bacterium, assembly GCA_964620095.1. Classification (GTDB taxonomy): domain Bacteria; phylum Pseudomonadota; class Alphaproteobacteria; order Rhodospirillales; family UBA2165; genus JAJDXO01. Next base: position 3,916 of record CAZUGT010000078.1, read on the forward strand.
GCGCGAACGCCGTCCCTCGCTGATCATCGAATGCGCCCATCCGTCCTTTACCGCCCGCTTCGGCGCGGAGTTTCTGGAATTCGCCGACTACATGCCGCTCTCGGTCACGGCGCTCGCCGACGACGGGATCAGGACCCGGCTCGAAGAGGCGGCGAACGCGCATGGCACGCGGTTGTTCGTACCGTGCGGCGCACTGCTCGGCGGAGACGAACTGTTGTCGCGGCCCGGGCGGTGGCAACGGGTCAGGATCACCTTCCGCAAGCACCCGGACAATATCGACTTCGCCGACAGCGGCGTTGATCCGGCGGGGATCGACGGCGAGACGGTGATCTACGAGGGCTCGGTCCGCGGCGTCGCGCGGCTTTACCCGCGCAATGTCAACACCATGGTGACCTGTGCGCTGGTTGCGACCGGCCTCGATGAATGCGAGGCCCGTCTGGTTTGCGATCCCGGGCTCGATTGCGCGGTCGCCGAGGTCGAGGCCTGGGACCGCGAGGGTGGCATGATCCGCACCGAGAAACGCCAGCCCGCCGTCGGCGTCTCGGGCACCGAAATGGTGCATTCCATCTGGTATTCCGTCCTGCGCGCGAGCGGCAGGCGGGGACATGCCATAGAATTGGTGTAACGGTATGCTTGGTAGGAAAAATCGAAACCGACAATGGAGGAAACTATGTCCATGCTGAAATCGTGGTCCGTGGCGGCCGGCCTCGCCCTGGCCGCCCTGGTTCTGTCGCATCAACCCGGATCGGCCGCGGACAAGAAGGTCGCGATCGCGAACCTCGGCCCCCATTCCGTCCTCAAGCTGGTGATCGACGGCTTCAAGGCGGGTCTGGAGAGCGGCGGCTTCAAGGAAGGCGCAGGCGTCGAGTACATTTACAAGGATGCGAATTTCGATCCGTCGCTGGTGGCGCAGGTGCTGACCGCGCTGGAGGCGTCCGAGCCCGATCTGCTGCTGACCGTCACGACGCCCATCACCCAGGCGTCCAAGCGGGTGATCCGCAACAAGTCGCTGCCGATCGTCTTCGCGCCCGTCACCGATCCGGTGGACGCGGGGCTGGTCAAATCCTGGGACAAGGGGAGCGCGCGTTTCGTCGGCGCCTCCAATCTTCAGGACATGGATACGGTCATCGCGAAGGCGAAGACGATCCTGGGCAAGGCGTCGTCGATGGGGCTCCTGTTCAACCCGGGCGACGCGAACGACCGGGTGAACGTCAAATACGCCGAAGCCGCGGCAAAGAAGGCCGGCGTGAAGCTCAGGACGATCAGCGTGGAGACGGTCAACGACATTCCGAGCCGGGTGGAAGCGCTGAAGGGAGTGGACTTCATCTACCTGATCCCGTCGAGCATGCTGCAGCCCTCCGTCGCGGTCGTCGCCGCATCGGCCAAGCGCAACAGGATACCGGTGATCAACGCCAGCCCCGGCGGCGTGAAGGACGGGCATGTTCTGGCGGCGGTCTCGGTCTCGTGGCGGGATGTCGGCTATCAGGCCGGAGTGCTCGGCGCGAAGATTCTGAAGGGAGCCAAGCCGTCCGATCTGCCGATCTTCAGGCCCCAGCCGAAGGATCACCGCGTGCTCCTGAGCGGCAAACGGCTCGGCGAGTTGAAAATGCCGATCCCGGCCGCGCTCAAGGACTGCAAGTGCGTGATGTGACCGGCGGCCGGCAAGGTCCGGCGTCGATCCGCGTCCACAACGCGACCAAGGTTTTTTCGCCCGGCACGCCGAACGAAAAGACCGCCCTGAGCGACGTGGACTTCGCACTGGACGACGGCGAATTCGCCGTCGTCATCGGCAGCAACGGTGCGGGCAAGAGTACGCTTCTGAACGCCCTTGCCGGCGAAGTCCCGCTCGATTCGGGGGAAATCCTGGTCGACGGGCGGGATGTCGGAAGCCAGCCCGTCTACAGGCGGGCGAAGCTCATATCGCGCGTGTTCCAGGACCCGATGGTGGGCACGGCGCCGGAACTCAGCATCGAGGAAAACCTCGCCGTCGCCGTCAGGCGCGGCAAGCGGAAGACCTTCCGGCTGGGGCTCAACCGGCGCAAACGGGAATATTTCCGGGAGCGGATTTCCGTCCTCGGGCTCGGGCTGGAGAACCGCCTGTCGGAGAAGGTCAGCTCGCTCTCGGGCGGCCAGCGCCAGTCCCTGGCCCTGATCATGGCGGCCCTCCTCACGCCGCGGCTGATGCTTCTCGACGAGCACACGTCCGCCCTCGATCCGCGCGCGGCCGAGCTCGTGCTCAAGCTGACATCGGAGGTGGTGACCGGAGACAAGATCACCACCCTCATGGTCACCCACAATATGCAGCATGCGCTGCGCTTCGGCACACGGCTCTTCATGATGCACGAAGGCGGGATCGTCCTCGACGCGCCGGCCGACGAGAAGGCGGATCTCACCGTGAACGACCTGGTCGGGCGGTTTCTCGTCACCGACGACAAGATGCTTCTGGGCTGAGCGCCGCGATGGACTTCGTCGACATTTATTTCAACCTGTTCGCGGTGAGCCTCGTCCAGGGCGCGATCTTCGCTTTTCCCGCCCTCGCCGTGATGATCCCCTTCCGCATGCTGGGGCTGCCCGATCTGACCTCGGAGGGCGCCTTTCCCTTCGGCGCGGCGATCGTGGCGACGTTCACCGTTGCCGGCTTCGATCCGGTGATCAGCCTGTCGGCGGCGGTCCTGTTCGGCTTCGTCGTGGGCGCCGCCACCGCGTTGATCCACCTTTACCTGCGGGTGCCCTCGCTGCTCGCCGGAATCATCGTGCTGACCATGCTGTTCAGCATCAACATCCGGGTCATGGGAAAGCCGAACACCGCGCTCTTCGACAACGATTCGATCTTCACCCTGACGCTCGGCGCCGAGGGGGGCGAGCCGTGGACCCAATTCGCGCTGATCCTCGCCTTGGTGCTGGTCTTTCTCGCCATCTTCTACTGGTTCCTCAACACCGAACTCGGCATGGCGCTCCGCTGCGTCGGCGCCAACCAGACCATGTCCCGCGCGCAGGGTATCCCGACGCACTACTACATCGTCGCCGGGATCGCCATGGCCGGCGGGTTCAGCGCCTTCGGCGGCGCGGTGATGGCCCAGCACCAGGCCTATGCGGACGTCAACATGGGGGTCGGCGTGCTGATCGTCGGCCTGGCGGCGACGATCCTGGGCGAGGCCCTGATCGGGCGCGGCACCCTGATCCGCCAGCTTGCCGCGCCGGTGATCGGATCGCTGGCCTATTTCCAGGTGGTGGCGGTGGCGCTCGCGCTCGGCCTGAAACCCTCCGACCTCAAGCTGCTCACCGGCCTGTTCGTGCTGATCACCCTCGCCGCACCCATCCTCCTGCGGGCGAAACGGTAGGCCCTGTCCCGGAACGGCATGACCCCGTTCATTCCGGCCGGGGCCCTCGGCGGGTATGCCCATGTGCGCCCGCGCCGTGGTTCCAGATCGCGTCCCGCCACTTCCAGACGATCAGCGCCGTGAAGACCAGCCCGACAACGATGTAGATCAGCGCCATGGTGGTGAAGCCGAACGTGTCGATGAGGAAACCGGCCCCCAGCAGGCCCGGCGGGATGCCGTAGATGGCGAGGATGCGAACCCCCATCACCCGGCCGCGCATGGGCGCTTCCACCATGCCCAGCAGGGCCACCGACATGTTGACCATGGCCAGCGAGTGGAAAATGCCGATGACGTAGAGGACGGCGGCGCCCGTGAGCTTGGCGCCGGTGAACGCGAAGACCGTCAGACACAGGTACCAGGCCACCAATCCGATCACCATCATCCGCGCCGCGCTGCCGTGGCCGCGGGCCCAGGCGACGATCAGCGAGCCGGTCACGGCCCCGAGACTGAACACCGAAATGATCTGCCCCAGGCCGTTCTCGTCGATGGCGTAAATCTCCCGGGCGACGAACGGCAGCAGCCCGTGGGTGAACGGAAAGGCGGTCAGGTTCGCGAGGAACGCCAGCCACATGATGGCTAGCACCGCCGGCGTGGTCCACACGTAGGAGAAGCCGTCCTTGAGTTCCTGGCCATAGCTGGCCGGCGGCGGCGCGCCCTCCTCGCCGGCCGGGCGCACCCGGGAGACGCCGGCAGTGAGCGCCAGGCCGATGAGGAACGTCGCGGTGACGAAAGCGTACGCCGCGCCGAGCCCGAGGACCGAGAACAATCCCGCGCCGGTGAGCGCGCCGAATATCCGCGAACTGTCCTGGGTCGTCCGGGCGAGGCCCAGGGCGTTGGGCAGGCTGGCCGGCGGCATGGTGTCGGCCACCAGGGCGTTGCGCATCACCAGGTCCGACGGCCGCAGGAGGCCGCTCAGGAAGGCGATGAACAGGACGATGGCCGGGCTCAGCAGGCCGGTCAGATCGAGGATCATGATGGCGGCGGCCAGGACCACGAACACGCTCCGCATGGCCAGCATCATGGCCCGCCGGCCGAACCGGTCCCCGAGCACGCCCAGAAACGGCGCGATCAGGGTGCCGATGAACTGGAGGGAGCCGAACAGGGTCAGGAGAACCACCGACTGGGTCTCGACCAGCACGTACCAGCCGAGAATCAGGGTCTCCATTTCGAAGGCGCCGGTGGTCGCCAGATCCGCCGGCCACTGGAAGCGGAAACTGCGCTCGCGGAAAGCGACCAGCCAGCCGCCTCTCGATACGGCGCTCACGTCAGGACGTCTTCCGGCCGCGCGCCGTTTGGCGCTGGGTGAGGGGAAATTTCCTTTTCCAATTCTTTAACCACAGAGACGGTGAGACAGTGAGGAGCACCGGGATCGAAATCTCTCCTCCCGCCCTCTGTGTCTCCGTGTCTCTGTGGTGAATATCCTGGATGCCCCGCCCAAAGCCGATCCGGTGGGGCGGGGCATGACGGCTGGAGTGTGCCCCAAAAAGAGTGCGTCATACCCCGGCGCAAGTCCGGGGTATCCAGGGGTCTCAAAACGGGACTCCCCTAACCGAGTACGGGCCCTAGTCCGGCGGGTGGGCGCGGCGCAGAAAGGCGATGTAGATCAACGCCGTCGCGAACATGATCAGGCTGTAGGTGCCGGCCGGGATCACCGCGAGGCCGCCGCCGAACAGCAGGGTGGCGACCGCGATGGCCAGGGTCCCGTTCTGCAGGCCGCACTCGATGGAGATGGTCACCCGCTGCGCCGGTCCGCTGGCGAACAGCCTCGCCACGTAATAGGCCAGCACCATCATCACCACGTTGAGCGTCAGCGTCACCAATCCGGCCTGGGCGAAGTAGGAGACGATGTTGTTGCGCTCCTGGAAGATGGCGCCCGCCAATACCAGCACGAACAGGCCGGTCGAGACGTGCCGGGCGATGGGCTCGAAGCGGAGCGCGAAGCCTTCGGCGTACCTGCGGACCAGCAATCCGATCACCGCCGGCACGGTGACGATGACGAACACGCTGATGGCGGTTTCGGCCACCGAGACGTCCTTGCCGCTCCCGTCCATCAGATAGGCGTGTGCGAACACGACGACGAGGGGGATGGTCACCACGCTCAGCAGGCTGATGACCGCCGTCAGCGATATGGACAGCGCCACGTCGCCCCGTGCGTAGGCGGCGAGCAGGTTGGACGTCACCCCGCCCGGCGCCGCGGCGATGATCATCACGCCGAGCGCCAACTCGGGCGGCAGCGGCCAGATGCTCACCAGCGCGAAAGCCACCACCGGTAGCAAAATGATCTGGCATGCCGCGCCGACGAGAAAATCCTTGGGCTGCTTGGCGACCCGGGCGAAATCCCCGAATGTCAGGCCAAGGCCCAGCGCGAACATGATAAAAGCGAGCGCCAGCGGCAGCACCACGTCGGTCACGATACCCATGAAGGCCCCCTTGTGTTCCCCTATTCCGGTCAAACGCCGGCCGAAGTCTTTCTAGCCCGAAGCCGTGCCCTGAGTCCAGCGGCCGCCGGGCTTGGGGGGCGCCACCAAAGCGTCATGGCCGGGCCCCCTGGACCGGCTTTGCCGGGCCAGCCGGCAAAGTGGCCCGGCCATCCACGTGTGCCGACGGCCACCAAGCGTGGATGCCCGTGTCAAGCACGGGCATGACGGCTGGAGTGTGCCCCCAATCGGGTCCGGAGCCTAGCCGGCCTTGTCGGATCCCTTGTCCGACCCCCGGGTGGCGAGGAAGTCGTTGATCGCCCGCTCCAGCTCGGCGCGCTCCTTGCAGCCCGACGGGCACAGCCGGACCAGCTTGGCGAGATTCGCCCGGGCCGATTCGAGGTCGTTCATCTTGAGGAACATCTCGCCCTGATATTCGAGGGCGCCCTTGTGATTAGGCTTGATGCGAAGCGCGATCCTGTAGGACCGGGCGGCGCGCTTGAGGTCGCCCTTCTTGCGGTGGGCGAAGCCCATGTAGTTGTGGGCGTCCGCATTGTCGGGCTGCGCCTTGAGCACCTCGGCCATCAGCCTGATCCCGGCGTCGTAGCGGGCCTCGTAGATCGCCCGCTTGCCGTTCTCGAAATCCTTCTTGACCGAGCGCGGCGGCGGATCGGAACTGCCGATCGCCGACGCATCGGACACCATGGCCGCCGCCCCGAAAACGGCCGCGAAGACGGCTGTGAGAAGAACGGTTGTGCGTCGCATGCCTTTGATCTCCATATGGACCCGGGGATTATAACGCCATCCGGCGCTCGCCGCAGTCGCCGATCACGCATGGTTGATCGGACGGCAATGATGGACTGGGGGAAATCACGCGGCTAAGTTCGGCCCATGCGAAAGACGATCATAGGCGCCGCCGTCCTGGCCCTCGCCTCGGGCCCGGTCCCGCCGGCAATTGCCGAGACAAGAGACGAACTGGTGATCGGGATGACCCAGTTCCCGTCCACCTTCCATCCGAACATCGATGCCATGATGGCCAAGTCCTACATCATGGGCGCGACCCGGCGGCCGATCACCTCCTACGGACCCGGCTGGAACAAGATCTGCCTC
>CAZUGT010000079.1:0-4578 GCA_964620095.1 uncultured Rhodospirillaceae bacterium
GCCGCGGGGCGGATTACCTGGTGATCGGGCGGCCGATCACCGGCGCCGCCGATCCCGCGGAGGCCGCCGGCCGGATTCGAGATGAACTCGCCGAGGCCGCTTGAGGTAAAGATTTGCGGCCTTGACCGCCCGGAATCCGTAGCCGCCGCGGCGGCGGCCGGCGCGGACTATGCCGGGTTTGTCTTTTACCCGCGATCACCGAGAAATCTGAGCCCTGCCCGTGCAGCCGAGCTCATCAGGCTGGTTCCGGAGGGCGTGGTCCGGGTCGGATTGTTCGTCGACCCGAGCGACGAACAAATCGACAGTGTCCTTGAAGCAGCCTCCCTGGACCTCCTTCAGCTCCATGGCCATGAGACGCCGGACCGGGTCGGAGAGATCAAGGAACGTACGCGCCTCCCGGCGATGAAGGTAATTTCCGTGGCCGGCAGGGCCGACCTCGAACGCGCCGATGATTTCCGGGGCATCGCGGACCGCTTTCTCTTCGACGCCAAACCGCCCACGGACATGACGGCTGCCCTTCCCGGCGGCAATGCGCTGATGTTCGATTGGCGGTTGCTGTCGGAACGCCGGATCGACACGCCCTGGATGCTTGCGGGCGGTCTGACCGACCAAAACGTGGCCCAGGCCATCCAAATCTCGGGCGCCGGGGCCGTTGACGTGTCGTCCGGGGTCGAGGACCGGCCGGGCGTGAAAAACGTCGATAAAATTCAACGGTTTATCGGCGCGGTCCGATCCGCGCCGACCGACGACCAGACGATGAAATAACCCTCGTTGCACCGGCAACGGTGTGGTTTATTAGCGGCCAATCGAGAAACCAGGGTCACGACCACCGCATGACCAAGCCCAACACCTACCAGCGAGGTCCCGACAGCGACGGGCATTTTGGAATCTATGGCGGCCGATACGTCGCCGAGACCTTGATGCCCCTCATTCTCGATGTCGAGCGGGCCTATGACGAGGCCCGCAACGACCCGGCGTTCCAGGCGGAACTGGGCTCCTATTTGGCGAGTTACGTGGGCCGGCCGACGCCGCTCTATTTCGCCGAACGCCTGACCGAACAGTTGGGGGGCGCGCGGATCTACTTCAAGCGCGAGGACCTCAATCATACCGGCGCCCACAAGATCAACAATTGCATGGGACAAATTCTGCTCGCCAAACGGATGGGCAAAAGCCGGATCATCGCCGAAACCGGCGCCGGTCAGCACGGCGTCGCCACCGCGACCGTATGCGCCCTGTTCGGTCTCGAGTGCGTTGTCTACATGGGCGAGGTCGACATCGAACGGCAAGCGCCCAACGTATTTCGGATGAAGATGCTCGGCGCCGAGGTTCGACCGGTAACGTCGGGCTCCGGGACCCTGAAAGACGCCATGAACGATGCGCTCCGCGACTGGGTGGCGACGGTCGAAGATACCTACTACCTGATCGGAACCGTGGCCGGACCGCACCCCTACCCGACCATGGTTCGGGACTACCAGTCGGTGATCGGCGACGAGACGAAGGCGCAGATAAACGAAATCGAGGGCCGAAACCCCGATACGCTTCTCGCCTGCATCGGCGGCGGATCAAACGCAATCGGCCTGTTTCATCCGTTCCTCGATGACGACGAGGTCCGGATTATCGCCGTGGAAGCCTCGGGCGAAGGGATCGAGACGGGCAAGCACGCCGCCAGCCTGACCGCGGGAGAGCCCGGCGTCCTGCACGGCAACCGAACCTATTTGCTCCAAGACGGCGACGGCCAGATTACCGAAGCCCATAGTATCTCGGCCGGCCTGGATTATCCGGGCATCGGGCCTGAACACGCCTGGCTCCACGACCAAGGCCGCGTCGAGTACGTGTCCATCCGAGACGATGAGGCCGTCGATGCCTTTCAGCTTTGCACCCGGGCCGAGGGAATCATTCCGGCCCTCGAATCCGCCCACGCGGTGGCCCATGCGGCAAAAATCGCCCCCGGGCTCGCCCCGGACCACCTGATGGTCATAAATATGAGCGGACGGGGCGACAAGGACCTTGAATCCGTCGGCGCCTACCTGAAAGCGCGCGGGTCATGAGCGGCACGCGAATATCCGCCCGATTTGACCGGCTGAAATCGGAGAACCGCTCGGGGCTGGTCACGTTCATTACCGCGGGCGATCCGGACCGCGGGACCTCGCAATCCATATTGGATGCGCTCCCCGAGGCCGGCGCCGATCTCATCGAATTGGGAATGCCGTTTTCCGATCCCATGGCCGACGGGCCGGCCATTCAGGCGGCAAGCCTGCGGGCGCTCGGGAACGGCGCCAACATGAAGCAAACCCTGGAAATGGTGGCGTCGTTCCGGAAAAACGACGGACAGACGCCCGTCATCCTGATGGGTTACTACAACCCCATCCACGCCTACGGACCCGAAAAGTTCATGGCCGATGCCAAGAGCGCCGGCGTCGACGGCTTGATTGTCGTCGACCTGCCGCCCGAGGAGACCGAGCTTCGGCAGCCTGTCGAGGCCGCCGGGCTGGACTTCATTTACCTGACCGCGCCGACCACCGGTGACGACCGTCTGCCCCATGTGGTCGAACATGCCGGGGGGTTCATCTACTATGTCTCGATAACGGGAATTACCGGCACGAAATCGGCCAGCGCCGGCGCGGTAGAAACAGCCGTCGAGCGAATTCGCCGCCACACCAGCCTGCCGATTGCCGTCGGTTTCGGTATCAAGACCCCGGCGCAGGCGGCCGAAATCGGCAGGTTTGCCGATGCCGTCGTGGTCGGTTCCGCCTTGGTCTCTCGAATCGAGGAAAACCTGAACGGCGACGGGTCCTCGGCGGGCGCGTGCCGGGATGCCGTCCTCGGACTGGTCAGGGACCTGGCGGGCGGATTGAAGAGCTAGCCGAAATTCCGGGCGCGCCGCCGTGACCGCAACCTCTCTCATCGACCGGCTTAACCGGCGTCACCCCAAGGTGATCGACCTCTCCCTGGACCGGATTCGGCTCCTGCTCGATCGGCTGGATCGTCCGGAACGCAAGCTGCCGCCGGTGGTCCATGTGGCCGGCACCAACGGAAAGGGCTCGGTTATCGCCTTCCTGCGCGCGTTCGCCGAAGCCGCCGGTCTCAAGGTTCACGTTTACACCTCGCCTCACCTGATACGCTTCAATGAACGAATTCGCATTGCCGGAAACTTGATTACCGACGACCGGCTGCTCGAGCTGCTGGAGGAGTGCGAGGCGGCGGCGGGTGACGACCCCATCACTTTTTTCGAGATAACCACCGCCATAGCCTACCTCGCATTTTCGAGGGCATCCGCGGACCTGGCGCTCGTCGAAACCGGTCTCGGCGGCCGTCTGGATGCAACGAACGTTCTCGACGCGCCCGCCGTGACGGCGTTGACCCCGATCTCTCTCGATCATCAGGGATACTTGGGAAACGAGCTGAACGGGATTGCCGGCGAGAAAGCCGCCATCATGAGACCCGGCGTGCCGTGCATCGTTGCCCGGCAGCCGGATGAAGCGATGGCGGTCATTGAACAAAAGGCGGACGAAATCGGCGCCGAGTTATTGGTTTCAGGGCAGGATTGGTCCGTCGAGCGGGAAGGGGCCCGGATGGCCGTCAGAACACCGGGCAAACTCCGGGACCTGCCCGTCCCCGTACTCGCCGGCGGCCACCAGATCGACAATGCCGCCCAGGCAATCGCGTGCCTCGATTCACTTGGCGGATTCCCGGTTCCCGATGCGGCCATCACCAGGGGCCTCGACGGCGCCGACTGGCCCGGCCGCCTCCAACGGCTGACGAAAGGGCCGCTGCTGGACGAACTCCCGCCAGGCTGGGAAATCTGGGTTGATGGCGGGCACAACGGCGCCGCCGGCATCGCCTTGGCCCGGCAGGCGGCGCGCTGGAAGGACCGTCCGCTGGCGCTGATGGTCGGCATGCTGAAGTCCAAGGACCCGCGGGCATTTCTCGAACCGCTCGCGCCCCACGCTCAACTCGCCCTGGCGCTGAAAATTCCCGGCGAGGACGGCGCCTGGTCCGCCGAAGACCTGGCCAGGCAGGCAACGGCAGCCGGCATGACCGCGTTCGAATCCGGCGGACCTCATCCGGCCGTACAAGAAATTCCATCCCGCCTGGATCGCCCGGGGAGACTCCTGATTTGCGGATCGCTCTATCTGGCGGGTGAAATCCTCAAGACTCACGCCTGAACGGGCGGGTTCCAAGCAAAACCCCGCCACGGGGGCGGGGTCTCGATGAAAGGCGGACGGTAATCGGCTTCAGATGACCGATTCGACCCATTCCATGAGCTTGCTCTTGGGCAGCGCGCCGACTTTCATGGAAGCCACCTCGCCGTCCTTGAAAAGCATCAATGTCGGAATTCCGCGTACGCCGTATTTGGAGGGCGTCTCCGGATTGTCGTCGATATTCACCTTGGCGATCGTGAGCTTGTCGCCGAGTTCGGTGCCGATTTCCTCAAGGGACGGGGCGATCTGTTTGCAGGGACCGCACCACTCGGCCCAGAAATCCACCAGCACGGGGCCGGATGCTTGAAGCACATCCGAGTCGAACGACGAATCGCTTACTTCTTTGGCCATAACCTGTTTCCTTTCCAACGCCGCA
>CAZUGT010000080.1:0-3114 GCA_964620095.1 uncultured Rhodospirillaceae bacterium
TTCAACAGATCGTGGAAAACGCTATTCTGGTGCGGCACGGTGCTGGTCCTTTCTTGTGTCCAAATCGTCGCAAAACGCTTGGAAACAAGTAGAATCAACACCGTGCAACCTGTCCACATATTTAAACCGGACACCAGTGGGCTTGACCCGGTGATGACGGCGTTCGGACGGCGTAGGCCGGCTAAGGCTCGCAGGCTCGCAAAGCCTTCGCATTCCTCTTCCTCCAGGGGACAGAGAAAGGTTTCGAGTGACGCTACACGCCAGCCCTAAACCCTATGCCGTCCGGTGGATGAGGTGATAGCCGAAGTCGGTTTCCACCGGGCCCGAAACCTCTCCCACGTCCAGCGCGAACGCCGCTTCCTCGAACGCCGGCACCATGGCGCCCCGGCCGAAGTTGCCGAGATCGCCGCCCTGGGCGGCGGACGGGCAGGAGGAGTTTTCCCGCGCCACATCGGCGAATTCGGCGCCGCCGTCGATATCGGCCTTGAGCCCCTCGATTTCGGCAAGCGCATCTTCCTTGGTGCGCACGGTTTCCGCCCGGTAGGCGTCGGCATGGGTGATCAGGATATGCGAGGCGCGGACTTGATCGGCCATGAGGTTTCTCCCGGTGTGTCTGAGCGATTGTTCCGCGCCAGTCATAGACCGTTGGCCGGAGAAGGGCAAACGCCCCCCCCCTTGGCCTCCGCCGGGCGCCGGTCCGCCGATTGACAGGAAGGCCCCGCCCGCGGACATTGCGGCCATGCCCGAAGGCCAATCGATCCCGCCCGTCGTCCTGCTGCATTTGTACACCGCGCTCGCCGCCGCCGGTGTCGGCATCGCCGTCCTGTGGCGGCCAAAAGGCACGGCCAATCACAAATTCCTCGGGCGAACCTGGGTGGTGCTCATGCTGGTGGTCGCGTTCAGCAGTTTCGGCATCACGGAGCTCCGGGGCGCCGGCGGCGGCGCCCAAGGGCCGGGAGCGATGAGCCCGATTCATATTCTGTCGGTTTGGACCATCATCGCCATCATCGCCGGCCTTCGCGCCATCCGCCGGGGCAACCGGCGGGCCCATAAATTCTGGATGATCGGCACCATGATCGGCCTGTTCGGCGCCGGGCTCGGCACCCTCTGGCCGGGACGGTTTATTCCGGCCTATCTCGGCGGGCTGTTCTAGGCGCCGGAGAGGGATTTCTCCATGAACAGGCTGAGCGGGTCCGGCTTGTAGTCGCCAAACGGCGGGCGTTCGACATAGCCCAATTGCCGGTAAAGGCCGATGGCTTCGGGCTGATGGATACCCACTTCCAGCCGGGTCAGGCGGCAGCCGTTCTGGCCGGCGTGGCGCTCCAGTCTCGTCATGAGCTTCTTCGAGAGGCCCCGGCCGCGGTACGCCTCCAGGACGAACAGCCGCTTGATCTCGCCGTAGGGGGGCTGGGCGGCATGGAGTCCGATGCCGGCGGAAGCGACGGCGCGGCCTTCCTCGAACGCGCCCAAGAACAGATATTCCGGCCGCGCCAGTTCTTCCGCGGGAATCAGGTGATTGCTTTCGGCGGGATAGAGAGCGGCCATCAACTCGTCCGAGGCCGCCAGCAGGGCGCTGGCGTCCGCCGAACGCGGGTCGAGCCGATCGATGACGATGGCCATCAACTGCTCGTCCAAGGCCGGCACTTCGGCCGGACGGCGATTTGCCCCAACGCGTTTCCCGACTTTTCCCTGCAATCAGCCGAGGCGGGCTTCGGCAAGCTTCGTGCCCTCGATCCGGGCCCGGATTTTGGCAAACGCGGTCTCCCGCGCGGTCGAGACATCGTCGCCGAACGGCGAGAAGCCGCAATCGTCGGTGCTGCCGAGTCCTGCCGTGCCGAGATGCTCCGCCGCTTCCAGAATGCGCTCGCACACCTCCTCGGCGGTCTCGATGTGCGGGTCGATGGGATCGGTGACGCCGACATAGACGGTCTGCCCGGCCCGCCGTTCGCGCGCGACGATGTCGAGCGCCCGGCCCCGGTCGGCCTCGCTTGCCATCTGCACGAAGAAGCTCCCGGCGTTGATGCCGAACAGGTCGGGCAGCAGCTCGGCATAGTCGATGTCGGCGGAATGGGTCGAATCCTGGTCGCCGCCCGGGCAGGTATGGACCCCGATGCGGGCGCGCTCGGCGTCGGAGAAGCGCGCGAGCACCTGGTTGTTGAGCGCCACGAAATTCCGCAACAGTCCCAGCGACGGGTCAAGCTTGCAGCACAGCCGGCCCTCGGTGAAGTCGATCTGGACGCTGTCGGCGCCCGCGTCGAAGGCGGATCGGATGTCCTTCTCGCACTCGTCCACCAGGTCGGCGAGAAAGGCATCCTGCGGATAGCCGTCGATCCCGTCCTGGGGATAGATCAAGGAGATCGCCGAGGGCGCGATCACCGCCTGCTTGACCGGCAGGCCGGTATGGGCCTTCGCCGCCGTGACATAACTCCCGGAATAGGTCGTGTAGCGGAACGGTCCGGCGGTCAGCACCGGCAGCTGGCGGGTGTGGCCGTCCTCGAACGGGATCACGACCCCGTCGGGCGCCAGCGTCTCCATGCCGGCGAGCGGGTAGGTCGCGAAGCTCGGCTTCGACTGCTCGCCGTCGGTGATGACGGGCGATCCCGTCGCCTCCATTTCGGCGACGGTCTCGGCCACCGCGCGCGCCATCGCGCTGCCGAGGCCCGCGTCGTCGAGGTCGCCGGCCGCGTGCGCGCCCATGGCCTCGATCAGGTAACCGGGACGGGGAACGCTGCCGATGGGCTCGGTCGGGATCGTCGTGGCCATGATTCGCCTCCATGCATCTCGGCGGTTTCAGGCCGGCAGGCGTTTCAAGGACAGCCCGTCAATGGCTTTCTTGTCCGGCCCGACGGTCGTCACGAAAAAATTCTTTGACTCGAATTCCTGAATTTCGACGCTAGCAAATCGGTCTTCCTGCCGCAAGCGACCGACCGTCCGGCACCGGTCCTCGGCGGTCCCCGCCGGTCTTCACCCGAGACCTCGGCCGGACGGCGACGAAAAATAAAACTACTCCCACTCGATGGTGCCCGGCGGCTTGGAGGTCACGTCGTAGACCACCCGGTTGATGCCCTTCACCTCGTTGATGATCCGGGTGGCCACGGAGCCGAGAAATTCCTG
>CAZUGT010000081.1:0-15926 GCA_964620095.1 uncultured Rhodospirillaceae bacterium
ACGCGACATCGGCGTCCGGGTGCTCTGCAACTACGGCATGACCGAGAACACCGCAACAATCGCCGTCCCGCCCCGGGACGGCGATCCGAGATTCGGTTCGGCCGGGTTTCGGCTGCCCTATACGGAGGTCCGGATTGTCGACCTTGACCGCGACGGCAAATTGCGGCGCGAGTGTGAACCGGACGAGGCCGGCCTGATCCTGGTCCGCAGTCCCGGCGTCATCCCGGGCTATCTCGACCAGGCCCTCGACGAAGGCCTGTTCTTCGAGGACGGCTGGATCAACACCGGCGACCTCGGCCGGCTGGATCCGGACGGCTACATCTGGATCACCGGACGGATCAAGGACGTCATCAACCGGAGCGGCCACAATATCGATCCGGCCGTCATCGAGGACGCCCTGCTGACCCATGAAGACGTCCAGCTTTCCGCGGCGGTCGGCCGGCCCGACGCCTATGCGGGGGAACTGCCCGTGGCCTACGTCCAGCTCAAGCCCGGCGCTTCCGCCACGGAAGCCGAGTTGCTGTCATTTGCCAGGGATCACGTGCCGGAGAGGGCGGCAATCCCGAAATCCATCACCATCATGGATGCCCTGCCACTCACGGGTGTGGGCAAGATATTCAAGCCCGCGCTCCGCGACTTGGCGGCAATCGGCTTCTTCGAAGAACTGCTGGCGCCATTGCTCCATAGGAACGCCCAGGTGGAAATTACGCCCGGGGACGATGCGCGCCGCGGGCACTACCTGAGCATTCGCATCACCGGGAGCGGCGATCGCGAGGCCGTCGAAAACGCGCTTTCGGCCTTCGCCGTTCCGCCGGAGGTGATTTGGCGGTAACGGCGGTCACACCGGCCCGGCCGCGCGGGGAAACCGCGTCAGGGAATGGGTTTCCTATCCGGCCGCGGTGTGGATGGGCGCGAGCCAGCCGACCACAAGACCGTACATGCCGTGGACGATACCGCTCGAGAACCATGCCATGGGGTGAATGTGGCTGAGGAAGAACCCTTCCTTGAGAATGAACGGCACGTAGAAAATGCCCGAGAAGAACCACAGGATGGCGCCCCAGATCGCGCCTTTGACGATGGGCTCGCCCGGCAGGTATTGGGCGACAACGGTCGAATAGAGCAGCGCGAAGATGATGCCGTTGAAATAGATGACGATCATCCCCGCGAAATAGGGAGGCTTGCCCTCGAACTGCTCGCCGTAGGTCAAATTCGCCATCGCGGTCGAGAAATCGAGGCGCGGCAGGCCGAGGCTTTGCAGCCATAGCGCGTTCGCCAGCAGCACGTAACTTGCGAGGATACCCGCGATTATCGAGAGAAGAATGAATCCGAGATCGAGTTCCATGAGAGCCTCCGCGTCTACCCGCCTGTTTGGTATCGATCCGCCCTTCGGCGGCGTGTTTCTCCGTAAATAGCAAAACGCGCCGGCATTGGCCACGCCGGCGCGCTTCGCCGCATCATATTGTCAGCTGGAGCGTTTTCCGATCATTTGCGGTCATAACCTTCAGCAGCGAACCCGCATCACCAACCACAAATACAAGCCATTGAAAACCAAATAGATTTCATCGGAACGGAAAACGCTCTAGATGTACTTCGAAAATCCGCCGCACACCTCGACGACCGTACCGGTCTGATAGCTGTTTTTCTCAGACACGATCCACGCCGCCGCATCGCCGATCTCCTGGGGCTCCGCCCAGCGGCCGAGCATGGTCTGGGCCGATACGCCGTCGCGGATCTGGTCCGCGGTGACGCCCCGCATCTTGGCCATGCCCTCGGCCCTGGGCCCCCAGCTTTCGGTGTTGGTGAAACCCGGGCAGATGGTGTTGACGGTGATCCCGTCCTTGCCGAGCTGCTCGGCCATCACCTTGGCGAAGCCTTGGATCGCCGTGTTGGGAATGGTGGTGGTCAAGGCTCCCGGCAACAGTTGCTTGCCGGTAACGCCCGATACGTTGAGGACTCGCCCGGCGCTGGATTCCCGAAGGTGGGGAATCGCCGCCTTGGTGGTGTAGACGAACGACATCAGGTTCAGGTTCAGGACCGTGGCCCAGGTCGCCTCATCGAGGCTGTCGATGGTGCCGGGAATCATCCCGCCGACATTGTTGACCAGGATGTCCAGGCTGCCGAGCGCATCGGCGGCATCATCGACGAACTTCTTGCAGCCGTCCTCGCTGGAGAGGTCGACCAGAATGCCGACGGCCTTCACGCCCTTCGCTTCCATTTCCTTGACCGCCTGGTCGAGGCGGTCCTGGTTGCGCGCCGAGAGCGCCACGTTGCACCCCTCATCGGCGAGCGAGCTGGCGATGGCATGACCAATTCCCTGACTGGAACCGGTGATCGCCGCGTTCTTTCCTTTTAGACCCAAGTCCATGGTTCAGTTCTCCTTCGAAGTCCAAATTAGTCTCTATTGTCCACGCGTGCGACGAAGTGCCGCACCTCGACTGTTTCCCAGATATCCGCCCGGCAAAGGGGATCGTCCTTGAACATCCGGTCGATGACGCCGCGGTTTTCCGCATCCAGCATGTAAAGGCTGCCGACGATGTTTTCGCCCGCGTCATCCATCAGCGGTCCCGACATCACATTCTTGAACGGCGCGCTCTCCAGGTACCGGCGGTGCGCATCCATGGCGGCGGCGCGCGTCTCGGCCATACCCGGCTTGTCGATTGCGAAGATGACGAACAGCATGATGTCCTCCCTGATGCAGGCCTGAGATGGGCGGTGGTCCCGCCTCTCGAATCTAGTTGATGAGTCCCGGCGGCACGCCGGGGTGTCCGGCGGCCTGACCCGCGGCGGCGGTCCTGGCCGCCACGCGCTCGATCAGGCCGAGGGTATCTTCGATGTGGGCTTTGTCGATGTCGCGGGTAATGAAGACGATTCGGGTCCGCCGGTCGTCGCTCGGCCAATCGGGCAGCCAGTCCAGCGAGTGGAATATCTGCTGCGCGCCCTGGATGACCGCCGGCTGATCGGGCTTCTCATCCACATTGACGATACCCTTGACCCGCAGCAGATCCGGGCCGGCCTCATTGGCGAGCCCCTCCAGGAAGTTCCTGAGCATGTCGAGAGACATGGGCTCGTCCCGGGTCAGGCAGAACGTATTGATGGACGAATCGTGATTGTGATGCCGGTGGTGGTGTTCTTCCGGCGTGTGGCCGTGTTCCCGGTAATAGGCGAGGGTTTCCTCGTCCATCTCGTCCTCGGACGGCTCGGCGATCATGAGGGCCTCGGTTTCCTCGTACAGTTCGGGGTCGATCCAGCTCGCGAGGTCGATCTTCTTGGTTTCCGGATCGAACATGCCGGAACCGAACAGATCCGACGGATCGATCTCCTCCGTCGCCGTTTTCACGATGGGCGCCGCGGGATTCAAAGAGCGCAATTTGCCGGTCAGTTCATCCACCTTCTCCCGGCCCTCCGTGCCGGTCACCAGATCCACCTTGGTGACGATAATCCGGTCGGCGACGGCCGCCTGTTTGACGCATTCCGTGAAGCGATCGATGGAGGACAATCCATTGACCGCGTCCACGGTCGTCACGACGCCGTCCAGCGCGTAGTGGTTCACAACCATCGGATTGGTGAAGACGATCTGCAGGATCGGCATAGGGTCGGCAATGCCGGTGGTTTCGATCACCACCCGGTCGAAGTGAGGGATCGTCCCCGCGTTCCGCTGGATATGAAGATCGCGGAACGTATCGATCAGGTCGCTTTTGACAGAACAACAGAGGCAGCCGTTGGCCAACTGCACGACCGAGTCATCCGCCCGTTCGATAAGATCATAGTCGAGGCCGATCTCGCCGAACTCATTGACGATCACCGCGGCCTGGCTCATGGCGGGGTGGTGCAGCAGGGTGTTGAGGAGCGTCGTCTTGCCGCTCCCCAGGAAGCCGGTGATCAATGTGACCCAAATCTTGTCCATGGGGCTCCGGTCCTTCTCCGCCACCCTCGCGGCCTAGTAGATTTCGCAGCCCGGCAGGCCGCACGAGATCAGGTGGTCGGACGGGAAGTTGGTGATTATCTCGCAGCCGTCGTCCGTGACCACGACCTCTTCCTCGATCCGGGCAGCGCCCGAGCCGTCGTCGGCGCCCTTCCAGCATTCGACGGCGAAGACCATGCCCTTCTTGAGCTCGGTCTTCTGACCCATGTAGCGGCGCGAAATGATCGGACGCTCCCACAGGCTCAAGCCGACGCCGTGGCCGAACTGCAGCAGGAAGGCCTCGTCTTCGTTGGCGTAGCCGAATTCTTCCGCCTTGGGCCAGGCCATGGCGATATCGTCCAGGCTGGCGCCCGGCTTGATCTGTTCGATGGCCGCGTTCACCCACTGGGAGCAGATTTCGTAAGCCTCTTTCTGCGCCTCGTTGGGCTGACCGCAGATGAAGGTGCGGTAGTAGCAGGTGTGGTAGCCGTTGAAGCTGTGCATGATGTCCAGGAAGATCATGTCGCCCGGCTGGATCATGCGGTCGGAGAAGGTGTGAGAGTGCGGCGCGCCGCGAGGGCCCGCCACCGAGTTCACGCACTCGACCCGCTCGGAGCCCATGGCATAGAGCTGGTCATTGGCGATGGCCACCAAATCGCTCTCCTTGTTGCCGGGCCGGATGGCCTTGGCGATGTCGAGATAGACCGCGTCGACCATGGCCGCGGCGACCTTCAGGAGCTCGATCTCCTCTTCGGTTTTCACCTCGCGGGCATCCATCAGCGCCTGCTGGCCGTCGACCACTTCGACGCCTTCGGCCTCGAGGGCGCGTAGCATGGGCAGTTCCATGACATCGATCGCAAGGGGTTGTTTCTCGATGCCCAGTTCGACCAGCTTTTCCTTGATCTGCCTTGCGAAGACGTCCTGGACGCCGTGCTCCGGCGGGATCGCGCCCTGCATGGTGGAAACCGGCGCATCGATCCGGTTGCCGAGCCAGGGAGACGCCTTCTTCTTCGCCGGCGGCGCCGGATCCCAAAGGAACGGAGCGGAGTCCGTCGGTGCGAGGCAATAGCGGTCGAATTTGTCCCGGCCCCACTCGCCGATGTGCGTCGACGTGATGTAGCGGATATTGTCGAAGTTGAAACACAGGAAGGCGCCAAAACCGTGATCGGAGCACGCGGCCTGGGCGCGCGACAACCGGTCCTGATGAAGCTTCCGGTAGTCGATCCCCGCTTCCCAGTCCTTGGCCATGGTGCCCCAGGTTGCGGTCGATCGTGGCGCGGTATAGTGCATGACGTACCTCCGAACTATCGTTGAACGGCCGCCGTTTTCAGCGGCGCCGAGTTCCCTGTATTCAAGATGATGGCGCCAAATCCGTCCACCGGTATTTCGCTTGCCGCCTCCGGTGTCACTCCCGCCAAAACGCCGACTGGGCCTAGGCTTTTTCCCCGGTCGCCAATTTATTCTTGAATTGTGCAATCGATTGCACAATGATCATGAAAATGCACCATGCGGGCTTCCGGGTCAAGATGCGAAACGGGAGCCGCGAAAAATAAGGCGGAAATCCGTCGATTGGCTGAACTGGGGGAGAGGCCGCGAAAATTCCGTCAGCACTCAATTCTCCCAATGGGTGTCCCAAGGACGCCATCCATGAGTTGATTCCAGGCTCCATCAGGAGAGGACCAGACCATTGGCACGAAAAACGAGAACCACCTCCCGATCGCCGGCAAAATCGTCGAGCCGATCCTCGAAGCCGGCCAAGGCCAAGTCGGGCGGCGCGGCGCGTCTGAACGACGATATCGGGGAAGAAAACCGGCTCGATATGTGGCGGCTGCAGCTCGAGGTCCGGCATCTGGAGCAGCGGGCCCATGATCTGTTCCTGCAGAATCTGATCAAGGGGACAAGCCACCTCGCGGTCGGCCAGGAAGCCATCGCCGCCGGTTGCGCGACGGCCATGCGGCCGGGCGACTACACCTTCTGCACCTACCGCGGCCACGCGCATACCCTGGTCCGGGGCGCGTCCATGACCGGCGTGCTCGGCGAACTGATGGGCAAGGAGTGCGGCCTGCTGCAGGGCAAGGGCGGCTCCATGCACCTGACCGACGCCGAAAAGGGCGCCATGGGCTCCTACGCCATCATCGGCGCACACCTGCCGATCGCCACCGGCGCGGCGTGGGCGGCGCAATACAACAAGACCGGCGCGGTTTCCTTCTGCTTCTTCGGCGACGGTACCACCAACATCGGCGCCTTCCATGAGGCGCTGAACTTTGCCGTGATCTGGAAGCTGCCGGTGGTCTTCGTCTGCGAAAACAACTTCTACATGGAATACACCCCCATCGGCGAGGTGACGGCCGTCGAACATCCGGCGGCGGACCGGGCCGGCGCCTATGGCCTGGAGCCCATCATCGTCGACGGCAACGACGCCGACGCCGTGTACCGGGTCGCCAGGGCGGCGGTCGACAAGGCGGTCGCCGGCGACGGGCCCTCGCTGATCGAGGCCGAGACCTATCGGCACTACGGCCACTCCCGCGCGGACCCCGCGACGTACCGGCCCGACGAAGAGGTCGAGGAATGGATGGCGAAGGACCCGATCCCCATGTACCGCAGCCGCCTCCTGGAGTTCGGTGTGCCGGAAAAGGTCGTCGGCGATATCGAGAAAAGCGTCCTCAAGGCGGTTGACGACGCAACCGAAGAAGCAAAGTCCTCGCCCGTGCCGCGCGACGAACTTGCGCATACGGACGTCTGGGCGGATGGAGGCTCGGCATGGCGGAACTAACCTATCGGGAAGCGGTCGCCGACGCGATCGCCCAGGAAATGGAACGCGACGACAAGGTCGTGTTCCTCGGCGAGGACATCGCCAAGGCAGGCGGCGTGTTCAAGACCACCGTCGGGCTCTACGACAAATTCGGGCCCGACCGGGTGCGCGATACGCCGATCTCCGAGCAGGCCATTTTGGGAGCCGCCATGGGTGCGGCAATGACCGGCCTGCGTCCCATTGCCGAAATCATGTTCTCGGACTTCTTCGCGGTCTGCTGGGACATCGTCGTCAACCAGATCGCCAAGACCCGCTACATGACCGGCGGCCAGGTGACCATGCCCTTGGTCATCCGAAGCGCCAACGGCGGCGGTGTCCGATTCGGGGCGCAGCACTCCCAGTCCATCGAGAACTGGGCGATGATGATTCCGGGGCTCAAGGTCATTGCGCCGTCGACCCCGGCCGACGTCAAGGGACTGCTGGCGGCATCGATCCGCGACCCCGACCCGGTGATTTTCTTCGAACAGAAGTCTCTCTACGGCGACAAGGGCGAAATTCCCGACGGCGAGCACGTGGACGAACTCGGCACCGCGAAGGTGGTGCGGGACGGAGCCGACGCGGTCATTTACGCGTTGGCCGCCATGGTGCCGCGGTCGATCAAGGCCGCCGAAAAGCTCGAGGCGGATCTCGGCATCAAGGCATCGGTGGTCGATGTCCGAAGCCTGGTGCCGCTGGATACTCGAACCATCTTCTCCGAGTTCAGGAAATCCGGCCGCGCCTTCACCGTCGAGGAAAATCCGCGCCTTTGCGGCTGGGGCGCCGAAATATCGTCCCTGATCACCGAGGAGTGCTTCTGGGATATGGACCTGCCCGTGACCCGGATCACGACGCCGCATATCCCGCTGGCGTCCGCCGACAACCTGGAGGATCAGATGATCCCCTCGGTGGACCGTATCTATGAAACCGTTCGCGCGGGGCTCGACTGACATGGACGTGTTGATGCCCCAACTGGGGGAAACGGTCTCAGAGGGAACCGTCACCATTTGGCACAAACAGGTGGGCGACGAGGTCGAAGCCGACGAACTGCTGTTGGAGATCGGTACGGACAAGGTGGAGATGGAAATCCCCGCGCCGGTTTCCGGCGTGGTTACCGAAATCCGCGTCGAGGCCGGCTCCACGGTCGATGTCGGAACGACGGTCGCCGTCATCGACGACGGCGCCGGTGCGTCCGAGGCGGCTCCCGCTCCCGCCGCCGAGCCGGAAGCCGCGGCGGAGCCGCCCGAACCCGCGCCCGAACCCGCGCCCGCGGCGGCGGCCGGCCGGCCGTCCCGCAATCGCAACATGAAGCTTTCGCCGGCGGTCCGGAAACTCATCGGCGACAACGATCTGGATCCCGCGGCCATCGGCGGGACCGGCCGGGATGGCCGGATTACCCGCGCGGACGTCCTGTCGTACCTGAAGGGATCGCCCGCGCTGGCGGCACTGCCGGCGCCCGTCCAATTCCGCCCGCCCGCGGGGCCCGGCGGCAAGACCGTCATTCCATTCGACTACCGGCGCAGGATGACCGCCGAACACATGGTTCGCTCGAAGGCGACGAGCCCGCATGTCCTGCAGGCGGTCGAAGCGGACTTCTCGAACGTCGACAAGGCCCGCCGGTCGTTGAGCGCCGAATGGAAGGCCAAGGAGGGATTCTCGCTGACCTTCATGCCGTTTATCGCCAAGGCGGTGTGCGAAGCCATCCGGGACTTTCCCAATATCAATGCGCACATCGAGGACGAGAGCCTCGTGGTCTACGACGCCGTACATCTCGGCATTGCAATCGACCTCGATTTTCAGGGATTGGTGGCGCCTGTCGTCAAACACGCGGACCGGCGATCCGTCCCGGACCTGTCCCGCGCGTTCAACGACCTCGCCCAGCGGGCTCGCGGCGACAATCTCGGTCCCGAAGAGCTGTCGGGCGGCACCTACACCATCACCAACAACGGCTCTTTCGGAACGTTGATTACCGCGCCGATCATCAACCAGCCCCAGGTGGCCATCCTGTCGACCGACGCCATCGCCAAGAAGCCGGTCGCCGTCGACGTGGACGGCGAGGACATGATTGCCATCCGGCCGGTCGGCATGCTGGCGCAATCCTTCGACCACCGGGCCATCGACGGCGCCTATTCGGCTTCGTTCCTGAAACGGGTCAGGGAAATCATAGAAGACCGTGACTGGCGCGCGGCGTTCTGATTTGATCCGGCCGGGTTTGCTCTTCACCTCCGGCGCTGCCGGCTACACTCGGGGTGTGTCTGATGAATGACGCGGTAAAAGGACATCGAATTGGATGGATCGGCGCCGGGCGCATGGGATTCCCCATGGCGACCCGGCTCATCGAGGCGGGAGCCGACGTCGCGGTCTGGAATCGAACGCGCTCCAAGGCGGAACCCTTGGCAGAAAAAGGCGCCGCCATCGTCGACAACATTCGGGACCTGGCCGACCGGGACATCGTCTTCACCATGGTCACGGGGCCCGAGCAATTCATCGCCGTGACGCTGGGGGACGGCGGCCTGCTTACCGGCGGGACAACGCCCAAACTGCTCGTCGACTGCTCCACCATCTCCGAGGAGGCGTCCTGGGAGGTTCGGGCGGTCGCGGACAAGGTCGGCACGGCCATGCTGGACTGCCCGGTGAGCGGCAACAACAAGGCGGTCGAGGCAGGCGCGCTGACGCTGGTCGCGTCCGGCGACGAGACGGACTATCGAACCGCCCTGCCCTATCTGCAGGCGCTCGGCCGCGGCGTTACCTATGCCGGCGAGGGCACCGGCGCGCGGATCGTCAAGATCTGCCACAACGTCTACCTCGGCGTGATGACCCAGGCGCTCGCCGAGGTGCTGATCATGGCGGAGAAAAACGGCGTCAAACGAAGCGCCACCATGGAGTTTCTGAACAAGGCCTCGGTGGGGTCGATGTTTACCCGCTACAAGACCGGCGCGCTGGTGAATCTGGATTTCACCCCGACATTCACCAACCCGCTGCTGTTGAAGGATTTGGACCTGGGCCTGTCGGCGGGCCGCAAGCACGCGGTGCCCATGCCGGTTTCGTCCCTCACCCGGGAGATTGTCCAGAACGCCATCGGCCAGGGCCATACGGAGGATGACTTCGCCTCCATTATCCAGGTGCAGGCGGAAAACTCCGGCCACGAGCTGGTGTCGGAAAATCTCGAAAAGCTTCCCGGAATGACCGGCGACTAGGCCGGCTTGCCGGTCGATTTGCGGAGGATCAGTTCGGGCGTCATCTTGACGGACCTGGGCGGGGTTTCGGGGTCCTCGATCCGTTCCAGGAGAATGCGGGCCGCCTCCGCGCCTATATCCAGCAACGGCGAATGCATGGTCGTCAGCGGCGGGTCGAACTTGCTTGAAAACAGCATGTCGTCATACCCGACGACCGAGATGTCCCTGCCGCAAACCAGCCCCTTGGTTTGAAGCTCGTCGTAGATTCCGATGGCGATCATGTCGTTGCCGGCGACAATCGCCGTGAAGTCCCGTCCCGAAGCGAGCAGCCGGCTGGCCGCCCGCCGGCCTTCTTCCTCGGTGAACGCGTCACAGAACTCGACCAGCCCGGCATCGTACTCGAGATTGTTGGCGTTCAGTCCGCGCACATAACCCTGGTGGCGCTCGAAGCCGGTCGACAGCTCCTGAGGCCCCGCAATGCAGGCAACCCGCCGATGACCGAGCTGCGCAAGATGAGACATGATCGTCTCGCCGCCGGTCACCTCGTCGCTGACCACCGAGGATATATCGGAATCCGTGGTCTTTCGGACCGCCAGGACCAAGGGCGTCCCTTCGGCGCGGCATTCATCGATCAGCGGGTCGTGACGGCGCGCCGTGGCGATGACGAGGCCATCCACATGACGCTCGCGAAACTTGGCGACGTTCCTGCGCTCGCGCTCGGCGACATTGTCGGTATTGGCGACCATCACGCTGTAGCCCGACGCCTCGAGCACATTGTCGATGCCCTTGATGATGGGCGCGAACGCCGGGTTGGTGAGGTCCGGAACCACGACGCCGACTGTGAACGACCGATTGGTCCTGAGGCTGTAGGCAAAGGGATTGGGCCGGTAGCCCATCCGGTCCGCCGCCTCGGTGATTTGACGGGCGATTTCGCCGGTCACCATGCCGCGGGTCTTGGGATTGAGCGCGCGCGAAACCGTGGACGGATTGACCCCCACCTCCTCGGCGATATCGCGAAGCGTTACCCGGCTTGATGCCATTGATCGTCAGCCCCCGGAAAAGCGGCCCATCTATAACGGTTTTCCTTCTATTCGGGAACCTATGGTATATGTTCTGCAATCGTTTGCACAGGTTTTGCCGCCCGGCGTGGAGAGGGCGGTCCTTGGAGGAGGGATGGTGTGATGGCCGGAGATCTGAAGGGCTACACGGTTGGTTGGATCGGCACCGGACGCATGGGCTTCGCCATGGCGAAACGCCTGCTGCAGGCGGGCGCCGACGTCTCGGTGTGGAACCGGACCCGTTCCAAGGCGGAACCGCTGGAGGCGTTCGGCGCCGCCGTCGTCGACAATCCCTCGGACCTGGCCGACCGGGATATCGTATTCACCATGGTCGCCGGACCCCGGGACGTGATCAACGTGACCACCGGCGAGGACGGCGTCCTGTCGGTCGAGGGCGCCGTGCCGAAGCTGCTCATCGACTGTACGAGTATTTCCGAAGAGGCCTCCAGGACCGTCCGCGAGGCGGCCGCCGAACTCGGCTGCAAGATGCTCGATGCGCCGGTGAGCGGCAATGCGAAGGTCGTCACGGCGGGCAAGCTGTCCATCGTGGCCTCCGGAGACAAGGATGCCTACGACATCGCCGAGCCGTTTCTCGGCGCCATCGGCCGGGGCGTGACCTATGTCGGCGAGGGCGAACTCGCGCGGATGGTCAAGATCTGCCACAACGTCCTGCTGGGCGTGGTTATCCAATCCCTTGCCGAGATCACCGTCCTGGCGGAAAAGGGCGGCGTTCCGCGGCATGCCTTCCTGGATTTCATCAATAAGAGCGTCATGGGCTCCATGTTCTCCCGGTACAAGACGCCGGCGCTGGTCAATCTCGACTGGACCCCGACCTTCACGCCGGTCCTGCTGCGCAAGGACCTGGATTTGGGCCTGTCGGCGGCGCGCGAACAGGACGTGCCCATGCCGCTGGCGGCGATGACGCGGGACATCGTTCAGACGCTGATCGGCAACGGATACGTCGAGGAGGATTTCGCCACCCTGCTGGAACTCCAGGCCAAGGCCTCGGGGCTGGACCTCGAGCCGGAAAATATCGACGTGCCGACGGGCCTCGAGGACTAGGCGCTCTCTCCTCACTCGATGAACGAGAAAGCGGGATAATCCTGCCAATCGCTCCACACCCGCTGCCCCGTGGCCAGGGGCGCGGACACGCTGTCGCACCGGCGCCGAATATCCGAAAGACCGCGGGCCGTCTGGTCGTGGCAGTAATCGGCCAGCGCCTTGCGTGAATTGAAGGTGCGGGCGTCGACGGCGGGGTGGAAGTGGATTTCCAATCTCACCCCCTCGCGCTTGAGGATATTCCACAGGTGCGGCACCAGCGTGTCGTCGCCCACCCAGGCGTAGGCGCGGCGCTCCCGGGCCGTCAGGGGCCGGCCATCCGGGTTGCGCACATAGCTGATCGTGACCGGCTGAACCGCCGCGCGGATGCCCGGCGCGAGATTGAACGGCGCCTGGAACAGCGAGCTCTTGAACGGCCGGACGGCATCGCCTTCGGTGCTGGTGGCCTCGGGGAATATGATCACGCTCCTGCCGAGCGCAAGCTGTCCCGAGACCGCATCCACGTGGCTGGCCGATTTGCTCGTCTCGCGGTCGATGAATATGGTCCCCGCCAGCTTGGCCAGGTAGCCGATGCCCGGCCAGTTCGATACGTCCGCCTTGGCGACGAATACCGCATCCAGGCGGGAGGCCAGGGCGGGAATATCCAGATACGAAATGTGGTTGGAGGCCACCAGGACCGATTTTTCGCGGACCGGCGCGCCCACCGGCGATACCCGGATTCCCGCGATCCGGCAGGCGGCCCGGTGCCATGCCTGCACGACCTTGGACCTGCGGGCTCCGGCAACGAAATAGACCGGGTGCAAAACGACCGTAAGCCCCGCCAGGCCGATGATCCGAGCGATCGCGCGGAGGATGGGGCGCATCAGGCCCGGGTCCTTTCGGGACCGGTTTTCAGAATCCCCGACGCTATCTTGTCCTCGAACTGATAGTGCCTTGCATACCGCTTGGGGACGTTCTCGGTCTCCACCAACAGGCACACATCCACGGTATTGAACACGTCGTCGATGACCGCGCCGTCGCCGATGACGCCGCCCAGGCGAAGGTAGCCCTTGATCAGCGGCGGCATTTCCCGGAGCGCCTGGCGCATGTCCACCTGCTCCTTGGGCATCCGGTCCATCTTGACGTAGCGTTCGTCCAGCGCCCGCGGGCGCCAGTCCGCCGGCGCCGAATGGTAATAGTAGAGGTACGACAGGGCTTGGGCCATCTGATCCAGGTCGAGCCCGGGGAAGCTTGCGCAGCCGAACATGAGGGTGATCCGGTTGTCCATCAGATAGTCCGAAATTCCCTTCCACAGAAGCTGCAGGACGGCGCGGTCCCGGAACGCCGGGTCGACGCACGACCGGCCCAGCTCCAGCACCTCTCCCGGATATTTCTTCAACGGATCCAGGTCGAACTCGGCCGCCGAATAGAAGCCGCTGGTTTCCACGGCCCGGGACCGCCGCAGCAGCCGATAGGTGCCGACGATTTCGGGGGGCGCCTCCGGGACCGTTTGATTGACCACCAGGAGATGGTCGCAGAAATCGTCGAACCGGTCGAAATCCAGCTTCCGCCGCGCCATTTCCTCGGACGGCGCGGCGCCCATGTTCTCGTAGAATACGCGGTACCGCAGCGCCTGGGCCGCCCGAACATCCTCGGCGGTCCCGGCAAGGCGGACAGTCAGATTGGCGGCAACATCTCGTGTCATTTGTGCCAACAGCCTCCAAATATGAACAGAAGCGCATTATGCCGCACAACTTCCGAGACACTCTCGTTGCACTCCGGCGAAGGGATTTTGACATTTCTGGCCGCGTTCGGCAAATCACGGCAGGCCGAAATCCCCGGCATCGCCGACGGCCCTGGACCCACGCGGACAAAAGGCCGGCCGGCCTGGACATTATTTAACATGTTAAGTAACATTTCGGCTCATGCCCGGTATGGATGGCCCGGTATGGATGGCGAGGAGGGACGAATGTCGAGCGATCTGGATTGGCTGAAGGGATCGGCGCCGCCGATCATTACCCCTTTCAGGAACGGCGAAGTGGATCTCGATGCCTATGCGGGTCTGGTCGAGTTCCAGATCGGCCATGGGTCTCACTGCATCCTGGTCAACGGGACGACCGCCGAACCGTCGACCATGACCGTTGCGGAACGCAACCGGACGGTCGATACGGCGATCGGCATCGCCAAGGGGAAAGTGCCGGTCGTCGCCGCCACCGGGTCCCAGTCCCTGGCCGAAACCAGGGAATTGACCCGTCATGCGGTCGAGGCCGGCGCGGACGCGCTGCTGATCGTCACGCCCTATTACATCCGCCCGCCGCAGCGGGGCATCATCGAATACTATCTGGACGTCACGAAGGACTTCGACACGCCGTGGATGATCTACCATATTCCCGGCCGCGCGGCGGTGTCGGTCACCCTGGACACGGTCAGGGAACTGAAGGACCGCTCGCCCGGCTTCGCCGGCATGAAGCACGCGGTCAACGACTTGGGCTTCGTCACCGAGTGCATCGACGCCATCCCCGATTTTCGCGTCTTCGTCGGCCTCGAGGAACTCAGCCACCCGATGCTGTGCATCGGCGCCGCCGGCCTGATGAACGCGGTCGGAAACCTGCGGCCCGGCCTCCTGTCGCAAATGTGCGAGGCGGTCTGGGCCGGCGACATGAAGACCGGACGGGACCTGCACCAGCGCCTGCTGGAGCTCAATCAATCGGTGTTTTTCGACACCAACCCCATCCCCATCAAGTACATGATGAAGCGCATGGGACTGATGCCCGCCAACGAGCACCGGCTGCCCATGATGCCTGCGACGCCGGAACTGGAGAAGCGGTTGGACGGGGTGCTGGAGCGGGCCGGCCTGATCTGAGGCGGCGGGACCGTGAATGGCCCGGAACGAATCGGCTCGAAGCGGACTTGGAATTTGTTTCCAACGAAAATTTCGAATCCGGCCCGATCGCGCGGGCCGCAATAGGCATTTATGGACATTTATAGTCATTTGATGGCCTGTTTAAATTCCAACTCGGTACTTTTTGAGCGTTTTTTTGGGCGCTGTCCGGCGCGGGAACCCCGCGGCGAAGCCCGCGGAGGATGCTCCCCTATCCATATGTGCGATTTGCCGCGCTTTGCCAGTCCCTCACTCTTTCTCTTTCTCCCCTCTCCCCCTGAGAAGGGGAGAGGGGAAGAAGCGGAGCCGAGGGGACGCACGGCGGAACCGGGGAAGATTGACCCGGCGGACGCCTGTGGGTTCAATGCCAGTGACGTCCACGGGGCGGCGCCGGTTGCGCCGCGTTTTTTTTCGGGGACCTTGAGGATGAACGAAGTCTACGTCGTGGCCTACATCGAGGCCCTCGCCGCCCGTTCGGATGCGGCGGCCGGCATAATCCGCCGCCACGCGGCGGTGTGCGCGCAGGAGCTGGGCGAGGTGGCCTTCCACGCGCTCGCCCGGACCGGCCATCCCGGCCAATTCGCCCTGTTGGAGACATGGAGCGATGAGGCCGCCCGTCTGGCCCACATTTCGTCCAGCCACGTCGGCGAGTTCCGGAACGGCCTGGAGCCGCTGCTGGCGGCGCCCTACGACGAACGGGTTCATGCGCCCTTGTCGGTCACCGGCCATTCGGGCAGATCCGGCGGCTTCACCTACGTCGTTACCCATATCGACGTCACCCCGCCCAACACGGGCGAAGGCGCCGCGCTGGTTTCCGCCCACTGCGAGACGGCCCGAGGCGAAGATGGTAATATCGGATGCGCCGCGTTCAGCCAGTCCGGCCGTCCCAATCACATGTCTTTGGTGGAGATCTGGGAAAACGCCGGCGCCCGGCGCGCCCATACCGGACGGGACGCCACCGTCGCCTTTCGGCGTGCAATCGCACCCCTCTCCGGGGCACTATATGACGAGAGAGTTTACGAGGCCCTGACATGAGCGGATTGAAGCAAACCCATAGGACGGCGACCCACTGGGGCGCCTACGA
>CAZUGT010000082.1:0-7483 GCA_964620095.1 uncultured Rhodospirillaceae bacterium
GCCAGTCGTCCTCGGCGCGGTCCCGGATCATGGCGTGGACCAGCCGCTGGTCGCTTTCCCGCTGCTCCAGCATGGCGGTCGCGCGCACGCATTCGGGGTGCGAGATGTCGAGAATCTCGTCCCCCTGGCTCACCACCGTGATCGGACAGTTGGTGGTGCACATGTAGCAGGTGGAGTAGGTGGTCTTGGTCTCGTTCAGGCCCTCGGCCGCGGGCCGTGTGACGACATCATCCATATCGGTTCTCCCATCGGGGCATCGCCCCGCCCCCCGAATCAACAGCTCCAAAATTCAGCGTCTGACTGTGAAGCCCGAGTTGACCATATCGTTGCAAATGCATCAAGTTGAGAAGGCGCGGGGGGGGGGGCAACGTGACATGGAGGTGATCCAGGCTCTGCCGGACGCCGGAGCCAACGGGATCGATGCCGGGCCTTATCGCTTGACCCTCGCCTTGTCCGGGTCTTCCCACCAGGTTTCGACCACGTTCCCGTAGAGGGGGGTGACGTCGGGCCGGCCGAACCTGTCCCAATAGGCAACCCTGTCGCCCACCAGATGATAGAGGGGAATGTAGTAGTGTCCCCATAGCAGCACCCTGTCCATGGCGCGGACGATGTCGACGAAAGCATCGCGTTCGCGCGCCTTGGTCATGAGGTCGATCAGCCTGTCGACGACCGGATTCCGTATCCCGGGATAGTTGCGCGTCCCCTCCTGCGCGGCCGCCTGGGTGCCCCAATAGAAGGCCTGCTCGTTCCCCGGGGACAGGGACATGCCCCAGAAGTAGATGATCATGTCGAAGTCGTAGGCGGTCAGCCTGAATTGATACTGCGACGTGTCGACGGTGCGGACCCGCGCTTTGACGCCCAAGCGCTCGAGACTGCGGGCGAAGAAGAGGGCGATCTTTTCGTGTGCCGGATTCACCAGCAGGATCTCGAACGCCATGGGCAATCCGTCCTTGGCCCGCCGCAGCGATCCGTCCCGCACTTCCCAGCCAGCCTCGGCCAGCAATCGCGTTGCCGCCTTGAGGTTTGCCCGGGTGCCGCCGCCGGTCCCCGGCGGCCGGTATGGCACTTCGAACAGCTCGCGGGGCAGCTGCCGCCGGAAAGGTTCCAGAAGGTCGCGTTCACCGGCTTGGGGAACGCCGCGCGAACCGAGTTCCGAGTTGTCGAAGATGCTGCCCGTGCGTTTGTAGGCGCCGTGCAACAGTGTCTTGTTGATGGAGGCGAAGTCGAACGCATGCGCGAGCCCATACCGAACCCTGCGGTCGGCAAAAATCTCCCGCCGCATGTTGAAAACGAGGGCGGACATGCCCGAGGGCCGGCCGTGCGGCAGCCGTTCCAGCTTCACGCGGCCGTCCGCGACCGCCGGAAAGTCGTACGCGGTCGCCCAACGCTTGCCGGAGATCTCCAACCGAAGGTCGTACTCGCCGGCCTTGAAGGCCTCCATCATCACATTGCCGTCGCGGTAGTAGTCGTAGCGGATGCGGTCGAAGTTGTGCTGCCCGCGGTTGATAGGCAGGTGCCGCCCCCAATAGTCGGGGTCACGGCGATAGGTGATGCCGCGACCCGCGTCCACGCTCTCGACGCGATAAGGGCCGGTGCCGACCGGTGGAACGAGCGTCGTACGCTCAAACTCCACCGATGCGTAGTAGGACTTGGACAGGATCGGCATCAATCCCATAATCAGCGGCAGCTCGCGATCCGGCGACGCGGTGTCGAAGACAAACCGTATCGAGCGTGCGCCGGGCCGCTCGATACGCCGGACCTGCCGGTAATACAGCCGGTGATTGGGCCGTCCGTGTTCCTTGAGGGTCTCCCAGGAGAAGACGACATCGTCCACGGTGACCGGCCGTCCATCATGGAAGCGCGCTTCCGGCCTCAACACGAACGTGACGGACGAACGGTCATCCGGCACCTCGATCGACTGGGCGATCAGACCGTAGAGTGTGAACGGCTCGTCCCAGGCCCGCTTCAGAAGGCTCTCGAAGACCAGGTGACGTCCGCGCGCGGGCACGCCCTTGATGATGAAGGGGTTGAGGCTGTCGAAGGTCCCGGTCACCGCACGCCGAAGCTCGCCGCCCTTCGGCGCGTCGGGATTCACGTAGTCGAGATGGCGGAACCCGGAATCGTATTTGGGTTCCCCATGCATGGCGATGCCGTGGCTCTGCGCCGTCGCGGGATGCACGCCGCCCGCGACCAGAACCACGAGGAGCCAGACGAGCACCGGCGCTAGCCGCCTCGGCGGACAATCGAGTTCGTGGGTCGCGTGAGACATCGGTTGCATGATCCTGTTTTCTCGCCCCGTCGTTTCCGTGAACTGAAACGGCTTGGACTCCGTAACACTTGCCCGCGAGCCATAACCGAAGCCGGGTGAGGGGATTTCGTGTTAACGCCACGACAAGGAATCACCTCAAGCCAACCAAGGCTCCACCCTACATCCCGCTGAACACCCGGAGCGTCGCCGCCCGCGAGGCCTTGTGGGCCGCTTCCTGGTAGCCCGGCTTGGCGGGCATGGCGAAGTTGTGCTCGGCCCCCGGGTGAACGACGATCTCGGCGTTGTCGTGGGAGGCGTAGGAGGCGATGATCTCCTCCACGCGCTCCATCGGTGTCGCCGGGTCCTGGTCGCCGAAGTGGAAGGTCACCGGGCATTTGACGTTGGGGGTCTCGTCCAGGTGCTCCTCGATCTTGGTGCCGTGATAGGACGCGGCGGCGTCGACGCCGAGGCGGGCCGCCGACAGGTGCGCATAGCGCCCGCCGAAGCAGTAGCCGATGACGCCGACCTTGCCGTTGCACTCGGCCCGGCCCTTGAGGTCGTCGATGTAGTCCTCGATATCGAGCATGCCCTGCACCGGATCGAACTTTTCGTAGCGGCCGAAGGCCACTTCCCTGTCCGCCGTCGGTCCCGGCAGGACCCGCCAGAAAACGTCGGGAACCAGGACGATGAACCCGTCTTCGGCCCATCCGTCGGCGATGTCGATCATCTCCTGGTCGGTGCCGAAGATGGCGGTGATGAGCAGAATGCCCGGAAACGGGCCGTCCCCCTCGGGCTGCGACAGATAGGCGTCGAGTTCCTCGCCGCCGCGGGTCTTCAGTTTGAATTCGCTGCCGGGCATGGTGCCTCCCCTGATCCCATGGTTTCGCGTCGGCGGGTATTGTGCGCAAGCGCCGCGGGAGTGCAAGGGGAGAGGAGCGGACCGCGCCCGGCGGCAACGCCTCACACATTGACAAGCGCCGGTTTTATCCATAGCAAAATATTGAAGATTTTCCGCTTCCTTGGAGAAACCTTTGTTTAGTCTATTTAATGACGATGAGGGTACCGTCGTCGGGCTTCTGGCCGAACGCGTCCGCCAGGATATTTCATTCGGCGAATTGGCCCCGGATACCAAGCTGAAGATCGAGGAGTTGCGGCGCGCCTACGGGGGAAGCGCCCATTCGATCCGTGAAGCCTTGATGATTCTCGCCGCCGAAGGGCTGGTGGAAGCGACCGCCCAGAAGGGTTTCCGGGTAACCTCGGCGACCCAGGCCGACCTCGAGGACATCACCCGGCTGCGCGCCGAAATCGAGAGCCTCGGACTCCATTGGTCCATGGAGAAGGGCGATGTCGAGTGGGAGGGGAACATCATCGCATCCCACCACGCGCTCACCCGCGCCGAGGCCGCGGTGGAAGCGGACCCCATCGGGCAGGCGCTGGATTGGGACGATGCGAACCGGGCGTTTCATTCGGCCCTTACGGCGTCCTGTGACTCCAGGGGCCTGCTCGAAATTCAGAATCGCCTGTTTATCCAGGGGCGCCGGTTCAGGCTCGCCGCCCTTCGCGAGGGCCAGATCGATTTTGCCGGGAACAAGCGGGCGCTCGCCGACATTATGGAGCACTCGATTTCCAGAAATGCCAAAGAGGCCGTGAAGGCCCTGAGAACGCACATCATGAGACAATGTACATAAGCCACACGGAAAACATGGAGGAAGACCCAATGCCGTTTATCAGTCGTAGGAAATTCAAAATCTTCGCCGTATCCGCGGCGATCGCGCTGGCCGGCCTTACCGGATTCGCCGAGCAGGCGGCGGCCGCCGACAAGATCAAGGTCGGCGCGCTGCGCTTCACTTCCCATTCGGCGAGTTTCGTCGCTTTCGAGCGCGGCTACTTCAAGGAGCAGGGTCTGGACGTCGAGTTCGTCTTCTTTCAGGCGGCCCAGCCCATGGCCGTTGCCATAGCATCCAATGACGTCGATTTCGGCGTGACGGCCATCTCCGGCGGCCTGATAAACCTGGCCCAGAAGGGCGCCATCAAGGTCGTCGGTGGCGCGCTGCATGAAGAGAAAGGCATCGACGGCCAGAAGATTCTGGTTTCAAAGGCGGCGTTCGACGCCGGCGTAACCCATCCCTCGAAGCTCAAGGGCCGCTCGTACGGCATCACCCAGGCAGGCTCGTCCTTCCACTACATGGCCCACAAGATCGCCCAGAAGGAGGGCTTCGCGGGCACCGAAATCAAGCTCAAGCCGCTGCACAAGGTCGGCGCCATCATAGGGGCGCTGAAGTCGGGCCAGATCGACGCCTGGTCGATCGTCCCGCACATCGCCAAGGCGCTGGCCAAGAGCCCGGCCATTCACGTCATCGGCGACGTTGCCGATTACATTCCCGACTATCAGGTGACGACCGTATTCACATCCGCCAAGAATGCCGCGGGCAACCGCGATCTGGTCAAGCGCTTCCTGGCCGCGTTTTCCAAGGGCGCCGATGATTTCAATGCCGCTTTGGTGGACAAGTCCGCCGGCGCCAAGGCAGGCGAGGATATGGTCAGGCTGATCCACAAATATGTCTACACCAACCGTCCTTTCGAGAAGGCCGCGCCCTCGATCAGGAACGGCGCCATGCGCATCAACCAGGGCGCCAAGCTGAATCTGAAGAGCGTTCAGGATCAGTTGGACTGGTTCAAATCCGAAAAGCTGGTTTCGGAAGCGGTGACCATGGACATGCTCGTCGACAAGAGCTACGTCAAGATCTACTGACCGATGAGCCTTCCGCGGCCGGCGGGTGCCGCTCCCTTCGGGGGGCGGCGCCTGCCGGGCATTGTCTGATAGTATCCGCCGGTCCGAATTTCGAGCAGCGCGACGGAGGTCATATCCGTGGAGATCAGACTCAAGGGCATTTCCCACAGCTACCGGGACGGCGGGCTGACGGTCCTCTCCGACATAAACCTGTCGATCCAGGAGGGGGAAATCGTCTGCCTCATCGGCCCGTCCGGGTGCGGCAAATCGACACTGCTGCGGATCATCGGCGGGCTGGAGCTGCCGAGCGCCGGGGCCGTCCTGCAGGTCGGCGATCCGCCGCCCAAATCGCTCAATCCGCTGACCTATATTTTTCAGGATTTCGCCCTGCTGCCGTGGCGAACCGTCGAGGGCAACATCAGCCTCGCGCTGGAGGACCACTCGATCGGCCGAAAGATGCGAGGCGAAATTATCGATGACGTTCTCGTCCGGACCAACCTGACGGAGTTCCGAAAGGTCTTCCCGCGCCAGCTCTCGGGCGGCATGAAGCAGCGTGTCGCCATTGCCCGCGCCCTCATCGTGAGCCCGGCCGTCATGCTGATGGATGAACCATTGTCCGCCCTCGACAGCCAGACCCGGGAAATCCTGATGGCCGACCTGATCGAGCTGTGGTGCCGCGAGAATTTCACCGCTTTCTACGTGACCCACAACCTGGCCGAGGCGGTACGCCTCGGACACCGGATCGCCGTTCTTTCCCGGCGGCCCGGAAAGATCAGGGAGATCATCGAAATCGAGACGCCGCTGGACCGGCGGTCCGTCGACAGTCCCGAACTGGGCCGACATCAACAACACCTATGGGAACTGCTTCGCGACGAAGCTCGCGCGGCCGATCTGGAGCTTGCCAATGTCTGATGCAACCGTTGTGCTGAACGCGCCAGCCGAGAAGCCGGTCCGGTTCCGGGGAGGCGGCTTCAGAACCCGGCCGCTCGGCATCATTTCGCCGATCGTGTTCGTGGTCGTCATCGGCCTTTGGGAGCTTGGATCCCAGTCGGGGCTGATCGACAAGCTGATCCTGCCCGCGCCTTCGGAGGCGCTGCAGGCGCTGCTGGAGCTGATCGAGACGGGCAACCTCTGGAAACATTTGGGGGCGTCGCTGCAGCGGCTGATCGTCGGCTGGACCGCCGGTACGATTCTCGGGATCGGCATGGGATTGGCCATCGGATTGTTTTCCTATGTCCGGGCCGGCGCCCAGCCGCTGGTATCGGCGATATTCCCCATTCCCAAAATCGCGCTCCTCCCCCTGTTCATCATCTGGTTCGGAATCGGCGAAGGCTCGAAGATCGCGACGATCCTTTTCGGAACCTTCTTTCCGACCGTCATCGCGACCTACGGCGGCGTGGACAACGTCGACCGGACTCTCATCCGAATGGCCCAGTCCTTCGGCGTGTCCTGGTCGTCCATTGTCCGGAAAATCATCATCCCCGGCGCCATGCCGGCCATACTTTCGGGCTTCCGCATATCCATCGCCATCGCAATCGTGCTCCTGGTCGCCGCCGAGATGATCGGGGCGGAATTCGGGGTCGGCGCGTATATCCTCCTGGCAGGCAGCCTGGTTGCGACCGATCAGCTCATTGCCGGGGTCGCGCTTCTGTCCGCCCTGGGGCTGATTATCGCCTGGCTCATCGGCAAGGCGGAATCCTACCTGTTGCGCTGGCGGACCTGATCGGTCGCCAACCCGGCGGGTCCGACGTCATCGTCCCGGCCGGGCCGCGACCCGCTTTCGGGTATGGCGCGGACGCTGTACGATTTGCGTCCCTCAACCATCTCACAGCAGGCAGGTAGCGATATGCCCGTACGATTTTTTGACCCTGAATCCGTTGCGTCCCCGATGAACCCCTATAGCCACGGCGCGGAAGTCGAAGCCGGATCCAAGCTGCTCTACATGGCCGGACAGGTCGGCCGGCGCGGCCCCAACCGGGAAATTCTGCCCGACTTCGAGGATCAGGTTCGCCAAACCTACGCGAACATCCAGGAGATCCTCAAGGAATCGCGCATGGACCTCACCAATCTGGTCAAGGTGACGACCTATCTGACCGACCGGAAGAACCTCGAGCAGATGCGCGAAATCAGAAAGGAAATTCTCGCCGGCCACAAACCCGCGCATACGCTTATCATCGTGGCCGGGCTGGCTTTCGAGGAATACATGATCGAGGTCGAGTGCGTCGCCGCCGCTTAGCGAGATGACGTGGTTGTGCCTCGAAAGGGGATCCCATTGGCTGGCTTGGGTTGATTCCTCGTCGCGGCGTCAACACGAAATCCCCCTCACCCGGCGCCAAAAGAAGAACGTCATGGCCGGGCCCGGACCCACTACTGTCCGGTTTAATTTTCACGTCCATTGGATTGCCATTTGGTTCGGATTTGGGGGAGGCGGTGTTTTGGGTTCGAGGAGTCGGTCGATGCGCTTTCGATGCATGAGGTTGGCTCGGACCAAGCGAGCGAAGGTG
>CAZUGT010000083.1:0-3801 GCA_964620095.1 uncultured Rhodospirillaceae bacterium
TTCCACGCGTCCTCTCCCGCCCACGCCTCGGCCGTCTCTCAGGAACGCTGGTCATTTCGCACAGGCAATTGACCAGGGTGGCGGTGATAAATGCCAAGGGTGAGGGGGATTCGATACGTCCCCGGGCGCGGCTCGAACTAACCGGCCGAGGCCAGCCTGATGTAGGCCGAGAGGTCCTGGAAATGACCAAGGAGCCGGCGTTCCGTAAGCCGGCGCCGGTCCGAGACCCCGGCGCGGAGCGCGGGCCCCAGAACCTCGAAGCAGAAGCCGATGCGCGACCGCACGAATTGCCGCCGCGAAAGCTCCCTATCCCGGCGGCCGTGGAGAGCGAGGCTCCGTTCGGAAACCGGGACCGGACCGTCATATCGCCGGTGCAACTCGCCGAGCCGCCGCCAATTACCCGGCATGTCACCCGGCCAGTCACCCGGCATGGCGTCCGTCCTGAAATGATTGGGGGCGCCGGAGCCTAGGCGCGCTTGACCCAGACCACCGGCGCGGCCCACAACAGAGACTGATTCTCGATCGGCGCGGCGTTGTAGGAAACCAGGGTATAGGTGTTGGCCCGCGATCCGCCGACCAGCTTCTTGACGTAACCCTCGTTCTCCGTGGTCTTGACCACACAGTCCTTGTTGATGGCGTTCTGGATATCCGTGCCGCGGCGGCGGGAGCACAGCAGGTAGTCGCCCGGGCGGTAGACGGGCAGCATGGAATCGCCCCGGACTTCGATGGCGATGGGGTCCGCGTCTTCGAGGGTGAACTCGATTTCCTCGTAGCCGCCGCCCATCGGGGCGTCGTCGAAGGGGACGAAGCTTTCGCCGGCGGCCACCCGGCCGACGACGGGAATGTTGACCACCGCCGGCCCCACTTCATAGCGAAGCCAGCTTTCGGTGACTCCCAGCGTATCGGCGAGGCGCAGGAGGGTGTCGCCCCGCGGCTGATCCACCTTGCCCTG
This sequence comes from uncultured Rhodospirillaceae bacterium, assembly GCA_964620095.1. Lineage (GTDB taxonomy): Bacteria > Pseudomonadota > Alphaproteobacteria > Rhodospirillales > UBA2165 > JAJDXO01. The sequence goes on from CAZUGT010000083.1 coordinate 953, forward strand.
CAAATACTTGTAGACCTTCTGTTCGTTGAGGCCGGCCCGCCGCGCCAGTTCGCGCTGGGACCAGCCCTTCCAGGACAGGGCGCGCAACAAGCGTTTTGACCAATGATCCATATAATTAACAAAGCCGATTTTTAACCCAATTACTAGGGAAAATTTCCATGTTGAAATTAGTCTTATAATTCCATATATATGAGATGTAAATAGAAAAATTTCACCAAGGAGATCAAGGAATGTCCGAAAAATGGACCTCGATCCTGGTTGCCGACCGGGTCAGGGAGGCGGCGGAGACCCTGAAGCGCCTGCCGGACGGCCATCCGGGCCGGCGCCTGTCCAGCTCCTGGCCGGACGTGGTTCTGAACCCGCAGGAGGCCTACGGCTACACGCCCGTCGAGGACGATCCGACCCCGCCCACCGCCGGCGCCATCGACCGCATGGACGAGGTTCTGATCAAGTGGATCGGCTGGCTGAACCGCGAAGAAGTGCGGATTTTGTGGAGTTGGGTCCTCGGGGTGCCGGTTTGGCTGGTCTCCAGGCGCATGGGACTGCATCGCGGAACCGTGCACCGCAAGCGTCTCGCGACGCTCAGGAAGATCGCCGTCTACCTGAACGCCAATAACGTGCCCGTCCTGCCGGCGGCCGGGATCGAATAAGAGCCGACTGAAGGCCGCCAGTCGTTCTTCCCGCCCTGCCGGAAAAAAAGTTGAGGCAAATTCTCTTGTGAATCAAGGAGATAAGAAAATTTGAAAAAAATTAAAAAAAAGCTTGCGACATGTGCGACAGATATGGTATATATTATTCCCATGATCGGAAGTTTTGCGCCCGCGGGTCCTCCCCGGGCGCTTTTTTGTGGAATTCAACACCTTTTTCCGAGGACCAGCCGCCATGCCGAAGCCCAGACCCCGCTCGCCGAAACCGGCCGGGCGTTCCCCGGATCCTGCCGGAAACGGGGGCGTCGGCGGTAAGGACCCGGACAACCTCATGCCGCTGGACTTCATGCTGGCGCTGCTGCGGGACACGGAGGCGTCCCTGGAGGACCGGAAATGGGCTGCCTATCACGCGGCCCCCTACTGCCACGCCCGTCTCCCGACGGCGGATGCGCGGCAGGATGCGTGGCCCCGTTACGAAGACGTTCTCAAGGCTCTCGAATGATCCCCGTGTCGGACGCCGAACTCGGAATTATTCAGCGCCTGAGGGAGGATTTCGAGCACTACGCGGACCGCTGCCTGAAGATCCGCACCAAATCCGGCGCGATTTCGCCGCTCAACCTGAACGAGGTGCAGCGGCGCATTCACGTGCGGGCCGAGAGCCAGTACGCGCGGACCGGCCGGGTCCGCATGCTCGTCCTCAAGGCGCGCCAGCCCGGGGTCAGCACCTACATCGAGGCCAGGTTCTACTGGAAGGCGGCCCAGCGCGAGGGTCTCCGCGCCTTCATCCTCACCCATAGGGATGAAGCCACCAACAACCTGTTCGAGATGGCCAAGCGGTTCCATGCCAATTGTCCGGACCCGGTCAAGCCGGAGACCCTGGCCTCGAACGCGAAGGAGTTGAAATTCGGCCTCCTGGACAGTTCCTACAAGGTCGGCACCGCCAAGGCGGAAGGTGTCGGGCGGTCGGACACCATCCAGCTTTTCCATGGATCGGAGGTCGCCCACTGGCCCAATGCCGACAAGCACGCCGCGGGCGCCCTTCAGGCGGTGCCCGACGCCGGCGGCACGGAGGTGTGGCTGGAAAGCACGGCCAACGGCGCGTCCGGGCTGTTCTACAATTTGTGCCTGAAGGCCGAACGGGGCGAGGGGCCGTACGAGCTTCTGTTCATCCCGTGGTTCGGCCACGGGGAGTACGAGAAGCCGATGCCCGCCGGCTGGCAGCCGCCGGCCGCCTGGGCCGAGTACCGGCGGCTCCACGCTCTCTCCGGCGGGCAGCTCTTCTGGGCCTATTCGAAAAACGCCGAACTGGCGGGCTCCATCGGCGGGACGGCGGACGAGGTCAGCTGGCTGTTCCGGCAGGAATATCCGGCGACCACGGCCGAGGCCTTCCAGGCCTCCTCGGGCGGCGGGTACATCCGCGCCGAACTGGTGATCCAGGCCCGGGCCAGCCAATACCCGGAGCCCGACGCCAATACGCCCCTGATCCTAGGCGTCGACGTGGCGCGGGGCGGCGGCGACAAGACCCGGGTCATCGACCGCTGCGGCCGCCGGCTCGGCCATGTGGTCAACGAGACCTGGGACGAGGCCGATGAAATGACCCTGGCCGGCAGGCTGGCCCGGATCATCGACGCCTACGGCCCGGACATGGTGTTCGTCGACGTGACCGGCGGCTACGGCGGCGGACTGGTCGACCGCCTGAGGGAGCAGAATTACCGCCGCGTCAGGGGCGTCAATTTCGGATCGCGCGCCGACGCCGCCGACCGCTTCGCCAACCGGCGGGCCGAGATGTGGGGGCGGCTGGAGGCCTGGCTGGCCGACGGCGCCGACGTGGTCGACGACCCCTCCCTGCAGCGGGACATCACCGCGCCCAAGGGCAAGCCGGATTCGTCCGGCCGCCTCGCGCTCGAAAAGAAAGAGGACATCCGAAGGCGCCTCAACCTGTCGCCCGACGGCGGCGACGCGGCGGCGCTGACCTTCGCCCAGGCCGTCGGCCGCCGGGACATTCGCGCCCTGGCCCCGGCCGAGGCCGAGACCGACTACCGCACTTTGGATTATTAACCCGCATTTCCCGCCAGGGTCATGCCCCGACTTGTTCGGGGCATGACCCTGGCGGGAAATGCGGGTTAATAATCCAAAGTGCGGTAGTCGGTCTCGGCCTCGGCCGGGGCCAGGGCGCGAATGTCCCGGCGGCCGACGGCCTGG